>JAMFTA010000166.1 GCA_026225565.1 Caulobacter sp.
GAGACCACCAGCGCCCCCGAGGCGATCAACGAGGCCAGGCCGAACCCGCCCCACCGCTCGGCCAGCCAGCCTGCAAACGCCGGCCCGATCATCTGGCCCAGGGCGAAGGCGGCGGTCATGCGGCCGAGCACCCGGCTGGGGTTGGCGGGCTCCAGGCCCCGCGCGGCGACGAGGCCGAGCGCCGTGATCCCCATATAGGTGCCGCCGAGCAGCAGGGAGGCGATCACCGCTCCGTCCGCAGTGGGCCGCAGTACGCTGACCGCCACTCCCAAAGCCTCCACCAGGCAGGCGACGGCGAAGGCCCGCCGAACGCCGATCCGCCCGCCGATCACCGTCCACAGCGCCACCGAGGGGATGGCGGCGAGGCCTACAAGCAGCCAGACGAAGGGTCGCACCGGCCGGGCCGCCGGATAGGTCTTCACGATGGCGACGATGAAGGTGGCGGTCACCACGTATCCGAAGCCAAACAATCCATAGGCCAGCATCAGCGAGCCCGCCCCCTTGCGGATCGGCGCCGCGCCCGGCGTCGTCGCCGTCAGCGGCGCGGCTTCGTCGGCGGGGAGGAGGCGAAGGGCGGCGACGATGGCCAGGAGCGACAAGGCCCCGCTGACCCACCACATGGCCCGCCAGTCCATGCCGCTCTCCGCCATCAGGCCGGTGGCGATGGCTGAGACGACGATGGCGCAGCCCACGCCCGCGAAGTGCACCGCCGAAAGGCCGCCGCGACCGTCCCGCGCCAGCCGCTGCAGCACCAGGGTGGAGGCGAACACCAGCACAAAGGCGCTGGCCACGCCGCCGATGGCCCTAAGCGCCAGGAAGGCGGGCAAGGACGAGGCCAACCCCATGGCGGCGGTGGTGACGGCGCTGATCAAGAGGGCGATGGTCAGCCACAGGCGCGGGGCGCGGCCGAACGTCGGCGCGGCGGCGACCAGGGCGCCCACCAGATAGCCGGCGAAGTTGGCGGTGGCGATCCAGCCGGCCTGGCTGCTGCTCAGATGCAGGGCGCTCATCATCCCTGGCAGGATCGGCGTATAGACAAAGCGTCCGACGCCCACCGCCGCCCCCTGGCTCAGCGCTCCGGCGACGGCCAGGCGCAGGGGCGGGGAGGGGCCGCGCATCAGACCCCTAAGATCCAGCCTTCTTCCCGTTCCGCATCCAGCACGACGTCGGCGGCCGTGTCCTTGCCCGGACCGAAGGCGGCGGCCAGCTTGCCCGCCTCGTCCAGCTTGGCGAAGTGCTGGCAGAGGGCGCGCACCTGGGCCAGATCCTTGGCCTCCCCCGGCAGGGGTTCGGGCTTCAGGAGGGAGGGGTAGACCTCGGCGGCGACGATCTCGACCTCCTCCAGATCGGCGGGGGTCAGGGCCCTATAGCCGGTCTCGAACGGCCAGATCTTCATCGCCTCGCCCCGCGCCGCCTTCAACCGGCCCACCACCGGGATGCCGACGATGGCCTGGCTGCCGACGGTGCCATTGCCGAAGATCTGCCAGATGGCCTTGGCGCCGGGCGTCGCCACCTCGGCATGGCGCAGCACCGGGGGCACGTCCTCGCCATGCGCCGGCGGCTTGGTGGCGCTCAGCCAGCGTTGCACATCCTTGGGCGGCGAGCCCCAGAAAGGGCGCGCCTCGTCGGTCATCAGCCGGTTCATCTTATTGGCGACGGCGAAGCGGTTGTTGGTGTTGTCGGCCTTGTCGACCACATTGGCGGCGAGAAAGGCCCAAAGGCCTGCCCAGTCCTCCGTCTTCAGTTTCAGGGCCGCGCTCGTGCCCCGCGGAAAGCCCAGGGGAAAGTCGAAACCGATAAGCACGCGCTCGCCGCGCTTCTTCAGGTCGTCCAGGATGAGCACGAGGCGCTTTTCCGCTTCTGCCCGGGTGGGGCAGTTGAAGCTCTCGAAGCCGAACTGAAAGCGCACGTCGCGCTTCAGGACGCCGATCCAGATGGAGTCGGAGCCGGTCTTGGGCTTGGAGTTGGCGCTCCAATCCACCATCACATAGGCGTTGAACAGGCGCGCCACGGTATTACCTCGAACTCTGCTAGGTGTGGCGTTCTACAGCGGCGCGGCGCTCGCGCGAAGGGGG
This sequence comes from Caulobacter sp., assembly GCA_026225565.1. Taxonomy (GTDB): domain Bacteria; phylum Pseudomonadota; class Alphaproteobacteria; order Caulobacterales; family Caulobacteraceae; genus CAIOYC01. The sequence goes on from JAMFTA010000166.1 coordinate 2,076, forward strand.
CGCGAGAGGATCATTGGCGATGGGCGCGCGGCGGCTTAGAAGCGGCGCCATGAACCAGGACCTGAAATGCGGTGTGGCCGGCGCCGGCGTCTTCGGCGGCTATCATGCGGGACAATACGCCAAACTGCCCGGCGCGCGCCTCGTCGCCGTCTACGATCCCAATCTTGAGCGGGCGACGGCGGTGGCCGGCCCTCATGGCGCCGAGGCGTTCAGCGATCTCGACCCGTTTCTGGCGGCGGTTGATCTAGTCTCGGTCACCTCGCCAGCCACCACCCACGCGGCCACCGCCGGTGCGGCGCTGAAGGCCGGCCGCCACGTCTATGCGGAAAAGCCCCTCGCCACCTCTATCGAGGACGCCGAGGGGCTGTTGAATCTCGCCGCCGCCAAGAAGCTCGTTTTGGCCGTCGGCCACCAGGAGCGGATGGTGTTTCGCGCCATGGGCCTGTTCGACGCCCCCGAGCGCCCGGTTTATCTGGAGGCTATCCGTAAGGGGACCTGGAGTCCCCGCAACGCCGATGTCTCCTGCGTGCTCGACCTGATGATCCACGATATCGACCTGGCCTTCGCCCTCGATCCCGCCGAAGCGATCGCGGTGGAGGCCGAGGGGCGCACCACCCACGGCCCGCTCTTAGACGAGGTTCGGGCGGAGGCCACCTTCGAGAGCGGCCTTGTCGCCGTCTTTGTCGCCTCCCGCATCGCCGAAGCCCGCGAGCGTCGGATGCGGCTGGTCTATCCGTCGGGCGTGGTGGAGATCGATTTCCTCGCCCGCACCTTCCGCAACACCACGCCTTATCCCCTGAACCCCGACTTCGCCGAAACGCCGATCGGCAAGGACCCGCTCGGTGCGGCGCTTGGCGAATTCCTGGCGGTGGCGGCGGGCGACCACACGAACCTGCCCGCCGGCCCCCGCGACGGGGTGCGGGCGCTGGACCTGGCCTTGGCAGTGGAGCAGGCGGCGCAAGGGTAGGGGGCTTTACAACCGATTTCGTCGATGGCTTTAGGCGTTATGCTTACCGCCGCCGTCGAGGCCGACCACACTGACATCGTCCACCTGGCCAACCTCGCCTATCGGGGCGGCGGCGATGCCGCGGGCTGGACCACTGAAGCCGCCTATATCGAGGGCGAGCGCCTCACCTTCGCCCAGCTAAGGGACGATCTGGCCGCACAGCCGGACGCGCGCCTTTTGGTCTATCGTGACGCGTCGGGCGGACCGCTGCTGGGCTCGGTGTGGTTGGAGCCTCGGGGCGACGCCTGGTATCTGGGTCTCTTGACCGTGCATCCCGAGATGCAGAACCGCCAACTCGGCCGCAGCATCCTCGCCGCCGCCGAAGCCTTCGCCAAGGATCATGGCGCGGCGCGCATCCGCATGTCCGTGGTCAATGTGCGCGATACGCTGATCGCTTGGTATGAGCGCCGCGGCTACGTGCTGACCGGCGCCACTGCGCCGTTTCCTTATGACGAGCAGTTCGGCACACCGCTGCGGGGCGACCTCTGTTTCGTCATGCTTGAGAAGGCGCTCTGAAGCTGGTCAGGCTGCTAATGCGTAACGGCGATACACCACGCACTCGGCGCCGTGGTGCAAGACGCCGCGCTCCAGGTGGTAGCCGCACTTCTCCAGGACGTTGCGTGAGGCGCTGTGGGGAGTCATGACCACTCCGACCAAAGAGGGCAGGCCGAGCGGCCCCAGCGCAAGGACGGTAAGCGCTTCCGCGATCTCGGTGGCTAGGCCCTGGCCCCAGACCGCCCGTCGGAAGGTGTAGGCGATCTCTATCTCTGGCGTCTCTTCGATGACCAATGGCCTGATCCCAGCGCGTCCCGCGAAGGCCCCATCGCTCATCTTCAGCGCCCACAGGCCAAAGCCGTGGCGATCCCAGTGGCCGAGATTGACGTCCAGATAGGCGCGCGAGGCTTCGGGCGACCGCACGCCGCCAAGATAGAGCGACACCTCTGGGTCCAGATGCAGGGCCGTCAGATCAGGCAGGTGGTCGTGGCGGAGCTTCTCGGCGATCAGTCGCTGGGTGGCGAAGGTTTCGATCAACGGAAAACCCCTATGGCGCGGCCAGCGCTGCATAGCCCCGAATGCCCATGGGGGCGAAGTGAGCCCGGTATTCGGCGGGTGTCATGCCCGTGGAGCGACGAAACAGGGTGCGAAAGAAGCCGAGGTCGTCGTAGCCGACATCGGCGCTGATCGACTGGATCGGCCGCCCGTCCCGTTCCAGCATCGCCTTGGCCGCGTCGATGCGCAGGGCCTGCAGATAGCCGGCGGGCCGTTTACCGGTGGCGGCCTTGAAGCGCCTGACGAAAGTTCGTTCCGCCATTCCCGCGCGTTCCGCCAGGGCCGGCGTTGGAATGTTCAGGTGAAAATTCACCTGCAGGAAGGCCTCCACCGCGCGAATCTGCTCGTCGTCGTGGGGCTGGGACACCGGCAGCATGGCGTAGCCGGATTGATGCACCCTGGGCATGGGCAGGAGCAGCGCCTTGGCGCACTGCACCGCCGTTTCGTGGCCGCAGAACTTCTTCACCAGATAGAGGCTGACGTCTATTGAGGCATAGACGCCGCCGCTGCACAGAACCCGCTTGTCTTCGGTCACGAACAGATCGGGCCGCCAGATCGCCTGTGGATATCGTTCAGCGAGCGCTGGGTGGACCGCCCAGTGGGTCGTGGCCAACCGGCCGTCCAATAACCCAGCCTCCGCCAGATAGGCCGCGCCCATGCACACCCCGGCCAGATAGGCGCCGGCTTGATGGTGATAGCGCAGCCAGGGCAAGATGGCGCTGTTCTCCACCAGCTTCACATCAAGATCGAGACCCGAGGTCGGCACCACGATGATGTCGGTCCGATGCACATCGGCGATGCGCCCTTGTGGCTGGAGGGACAGCCCATAGGGACTGCGCACGGCGGCGCCATCGATCGACACTGTACGGACGCGAAAGGCGGGCTTGATGGGCCGGCCGTGCAACTGATGCCAAAGCGTTCCGGCCGAGTGGAATATCTCCACGGGCATGATCGCCGTGGATGAAAGCCCGTCGTCGAGCAACACCACGGTCACGTCCAGCATCGGGCCCCTCCATCGCAGCCGATCATCCCACTGCGCCGCCGCAAGCGCGAGTCCTAGCCGGCCGCCGTGGTCGGATCGATGACGCCGCCCACGCGCGTAATGCGATTGGCGGGAAAGCCGCTGATGCGGGCGTGCTCTTGGATCACCGCCTCGTCCTCGGCCAGATAGAGGCAGAAGGTCTTGTCCTCAGTCACAAACGACTCCAGCCACTGGATGCGGGGGGATAGCTGGGCCAGGGCGGCGTTGGAGGTCTCCGCCGCGCCTTTCAACTGCTCGGCCGACAGTCGGTCCACCCCCGGGATGTTCCGCTCAATCAGGTATTTGTTCCTTGCCTTGCTCCGTCTTATTGAAGCTCAACAGTGCCCGTGGGCGGCGCTCGAAGGAAGGCGGCGATCTGGACAACCACCGGGGGTGATCGCGCCGGCGCCATAGCCTTTTGTCAGGCTGGCCCAGCCATCCTCCCGCTTGCCTCCAAACCGCGCCCCTGATAGGACGCACGGCTCTGGCAAGGGTGGCGCGCCATGGGCTTAGGCCCTTCGGCGCGATGGCTGTTGGCGGAAAAGCTGTCGGCGGATAAACCTGTCGGCGCTTAAGGAGTGTAGCTCAGCTGGTAGAGCATCGGTCTCCAAAACCGAGGGTCGTGGGTTCGAGTCCCCCCACTCCTGCCATTTTATCACCGGAGGCGTGACGCGGGGCGTCGCGCTTCCCATATCGGGGCATCGGGCGACCGGCGCCTTTGCAAGGATTGAGCGAGCCGTCATGGCCAAGGATCAGGGCGCCTCTGTAGCGCAGCGCGGCAAGCGCCCCACCGGCAAGCCAGCGACACCCGCCAAGGCGGTGATGGCGGCGGCTCCGGTCGCGCCGGTTGCGGTGAAGAAGCGCACCACCCCCACTCAATTCTATAACGAGGTGCGGGCCGAGGCGCGCAAGATCACCTGGACCACCTGGAAGGAAACCTGGATCACCTCGGTGATGGTGGGGATCATGGTGGTGATCACCGCCATCTTCTTCATGGTGGTCGATGGCGCCTTGAACTTCCTCATCCAGCAACTTTTGAAATTGGCCTCGGGTTGAGGACGGACAGCATGAGCACCCAGACCGCAGACACCGGCGACACGGCCGCAAAGTCCAACCCCCACCACAAGTGGTACATCGTCCACGCCTACTCGAACTTCGAGAAGAAGGTGGCCGAATCGATCCGCGAGCAGGCGCACCAGCATAATCTGGACGACAGCTTCTCCGAGATCCTGGTGCCCACCGAGGACGTGATCGAGGTGCGCCGCGGCCGCAAGATCAACGCCGAGCGCAAGTTCTTCCCGGGCTACGTCTTGGTGAAGATGGACCTGTCGGACGAAGCCTATCACCTGGTGAAGAACACCCCCAAGGTCACCGGGTTCTTGGGGTCGGGCTCCAAGCCCATGCCGGTGTCGGAAAAGGAAGTGGCGCGCATCATCGGCGCCATCGAAGAGGGCGTCGAGCGTCCCAAGACCACCATCCGCTTCGAGATCGGCGAGACCGTGCGCGTCACCGACGGCCCCTTCGCCAGCTTCTCCGGCGCCGTGGAGCGGGTGGACGAGGAGCGCGAGCGCCTGTCGGTCACCGTCTCCATCTTCGGCCGGGCCACGCCCGTGGAGCTGGAATACAACCAGGTCGAAAAGGCGAGCTGAGACCAAGTGCGCCCAGGCTTGGACGGGCCAGTCGCTCTCCCGGCCACGCCCGCCCTAGTGCGCCTGCATCTTTAGGGCGTCATCTTGGCGGTTGCCGGGGTTGCGAGCGCTTTCGATCATCTTGGGGCTGAGCGGTCCCGCGTGATTGCCCCAAGACCCACGGACGTAGGTCAGGATCGCGGCGATATCCTCGTTTGAAAGGTCCTTGCCGAAGGTCGGCATACCGCCCCGGCCGTTCAGAACCACCGACGCCACAGTTTCCGGAGGACCGGCCACGAAGAGATCGCCGGCCAGGGCCGGAAAGGCGCCGTGGATGCCTTTGCCGTTCGCCTGGTGACAGGCGGAGCAGTTTTGCCCAAAGAGCGCCTTGCCGTCGGGCTGGGCGAAGGCCGCGCCCGCTGCCAGAGTCGCGGCCGCCACGACCGTCATGAAAGCCTGCCTGCGGTAGAACATTCCTACTCCGTTCCGTTCATCGAATTTTCTGAGATCAAGTCGGGGCTCAAAGCCAATATTCCGGAGCATTTTCGGGCGGCGAACCGATGTCCATTTCGCCTGAAAATGCTCTAGGCATGTACCCGTTTGTGCAGCTTGCCGATCTGTTGCCAGGCGGATTCGATGCCGCCTTCCTGCCATCCGGTGAGATAGCTGAGATGCTCTCCGGCGAGATAGATCCGACCGTCCGGCTCATTGAGGATGGGGTAGGAGTCGCGCCGGTTGTCCGTGTTCCATTCCGCCCATCCGCCCAGATTGTATTGCACCCGGTGCCAGGCGATGGAGAAGGCGGACTCGGCGTTCTCGGCGTATTGCGGGAAGACCTTCTGGCCCTCGGCGACGGCGAAGGCCTGCCGTTCCGCTAGCCTCTTGGCGCTGATCTTCGCGGCATTGGCCCCGAACTGGTAGTAGCCGAGCAAGACGCCCTTATTGCCGAGCCACCCCGTGGAGGGCAGGGCGATGCTGCCGATATCGGGATTGTCGAAATAGACATGGCCGCCATAGATGGCGTGATCCTCCTCCCAGAACCGCCGCTTCATCTGGATGCCGATCTTGCCCACGGGGGCGTAGGAGACGCCGCTGACGGCCTTCTTGAACGGGTCGGAGACCTGGATGTCGATGCCGCGCAGCACCGAGAGCGGAATGGTGCAGATGCAATAGTCGGCGGTGACCACCCCCCGATGGCCCTTCCCATCCACGTAGTGGACCTGGACCTTGTCCGCGTCCTGGCTGATTTTCTCCACCACGTGGGATTTGTGGATGATGGTGGGCTTCAGATGCCGCACGAAGCCGGCGGGGAGTTGATCCATTCCGCCGACGGGTTGGAACATGGTGCGCTGTTGATCGAAGTCTGAAACGGATTTCAGCGTCGCCCAGGTGTCGGATTGCAGGATGTCGCTGAGGGCGTAAGGCGTGGAGGGAACGCCGGGATTAAGGCCCGCGCCCCGGTCTACCGCCCAGCCCCGGCCTTCGGAGCCGATATATTTGAAGTCCTTGCCGGTCAGGTATCCCTCGCTCCTGAGATAGCTCAGGAACAGTTCCTTGTCCCCCTTGGAGAAGTCTTGATCCAAGGCCCCTTGATTGACCTGCTTGGCCAGCATTTCGGTGGCGTAGCCCCGGGTGTCGGCGGCGATCTCCTGCTTGCGGATCGCCTTGCCGGCCAGAGGGCCCGACCCCTTGGCGAAGTAGACATAGGAGTGATCGTTGTCGTTGTTGAACAGCTCCATCGGCACTTCGAAGGTCTTGGCGTAGTGCAGATAGCCGCGATGGTGGTAGGGGATGCGCCAAGGGCCGGGGTTGATATAGTGGCCCTCGTCGAAGGCGCAGGTCTGCGCCTCGCCGCCCAGTTCGGTCAGCTTGGTGCCCTTACGCGCTGTGTAGGAGCGCCCGCCGATCCGGTCGCGCGCCTCCAATAGCGTCACATCGTATCCGGCTTTGGACAACTCGTAAGCCGACGTCAGCCCCGCGACGCCCGACCCGAGCACCACGATCTTCTTGCCGCCCCCGCCCGAAAGGCTCGGCGGCGTCGCCGCCCTGGATTCGATGCCGAAGCCGAGGGCGCTCATGCCCGCCATCACCAGCCCCGTCCCGCCGACCCCGCCCAATCGCTCGATGAAGGCGCGGCGGCTAAGGGAGTCTAGTGAGCTGGTCATGGCTTATTCTCCAGGATGCAAACTGAACGCCGCGACCTTGGCTCGGTGATCGGGCAAGGCGCAATAGCACAGCCTAGAGCGGGCAAAACCGACGTCTGGCGCTCTGGAAATTTCAGCCCAACTCTTCGCCGATCAGCGTGTAAATTGAGCTTTGCTGACTATCTCTTGAGCGTATCGCCCGCCGTATGTGCCTGCGCGTGGGTGAGAATCGCCGCCAGACCGTCCGGCCGCGCCATTGAACTTCCCGCCCCGCCCTGCTAAACGCCCCGATCCCCCATCTCGGCGTAAGCCCGGCTGGGGTTCAAATCCGTGGGAGGGGCTGCCCGCACCACGGCCACATAGGCGGCGTCAATTCGTCGCCGCATCAGGAGACAGGCATGGCCAAGAAGATTCTTGGGTACATCAAATTGCAGGTGAAGGCTGGCTCGGCCACGCCCTCGCCGCCGATCGGGCCGGCCCTCGGCCAGCGCGGCGTGAACATCATGGGCTTTTGCAAGGAATTCAACGCGCGCACCGAGAACGTCGAAAAGGGCACCCCCCTGCCGACCGTGATCACCGTCTATCAAGACAAGTCGTTCACCTTCGTCACCAAGACCCCCCCCGCCACCTTCTTCCTGAAGCAGGCGACGGGTCTGAAGTCCGGCTCCAAGACCACCGGCCGCGATGTGGTCGGCCAGATCACCCGCCAGCAACTGCGCGATATCGCCGAAAAGAAGATGAAGGATCTGAACGCCAACGACATCGAAGCGGCGGCGCGGATCATCGAAGGCTCCGCGATTGCGATGGGCCTGAAAGTGGTGGAGGCCTAGATCATGGCGAAGCAAGCAAAACGCGTCCAAACCTTTGAAGGCGACCGCGACGCCACCCTCAGCCTCGACGCCGCCATCAAGCAGGTGAAGGCCAACGCCAAGGCCAAGTTCGACGAAACCGTCGAGATCTCCGTCAACCTCGGCGTCGATCCCCGCCATGCCGACCAACAGGTCCGCGGCGTAGTCAACCTGCCGTCCGGCACCGGCCGGGACGTGCGCGTCGCCGTCTTCGCCAAGGACGCCAAGGCGGCCGAGGCTTTGGCCGCCGGCGCCGACGTGGTGGGCGCCGAAGACCTGATGGAGCGCATCCAAGGCGGCTTCATGGACTTCGACCGGGTGATCGCCACGCCGGACATGATGGCCATCGTCGGCCGTCTGGGTAAGGTCTTGGGCCCCCGCGGCCTGATGCCCAACCCCAAGGTCGGCACCGTCACCCCCAACGTCGGTCAGGCCGTGAAGGACGCCAAGGGCGGCGCCGTGGAGTTCCGGGTCGAGAAGGCGGGCATCGTCCACGCCGGCATCGGCAAGGCCTCGTTCACCGACGAAGCCTTGGTCCTCAACGTCAAGGCGATGGTCGACGCCCTGATCAAGGCCCGCCCCGCCGGCGCCAAGGGCATCTATGTGAAGAAGGTCGCCCTCTCCTCCACCATGGGGCCGGGCGTGAAGGTGGACCAGGCGTCGATCAACGCCTGATCCGCTACCCCCAACTATTGAGACTGGATCAGGCGGGCCGCGAGGTCCGCCTTTTTCATTGGGGCCACGACTGGCGGCCATGCAGTATCCGCACGATCCGCAGCTCTGTGCCTGAGATCGAATAGATCAGGATGTAGGGTGTCCGCAGCACCGCCCATTCGCGAGTGCCGGATCTGCGCCCCTCGCGGCTCATGTGTGGGCGCTCAAGCAGGCTCTTGGTCGCGGCCAGAAGACGTTCACCAACAATCTCCGCATTGTTGGGACTGTCTGCAGAGATGTAATTGGCCAAATTGACGAGATCGATCTTAGCTTCGCTCGAAAAACGCAGCCTCATAGATCAGTCGCCGCCGCGTTTCAGTTCGGCGATGCGTTGGCGAAAGCTCGCAGCAACATCCTCAAAGTCGTGCCCTTCGCCTCTGGCCAAAGAGGCGAGGCCCTTGTCAACTTCCCGGCGAAACCAGGCGTCGTAGTCAAGATACTGGGCGACAGCTTCGCTGAGGACTTCCGCCGTTGTTTCTTGGCGCGCCTCCGCAATGGCGTCGATTTGCGCCTTTTGGTCGTTGTCTACGGTAACCGCGAGTTCTACGGACATCCCAAGAAGGTAGGCCAGATTTCCAGGTTGGCAACACCCGGGGGCGCTGATCCGCTCTACCCCTGTTGTCAAACCCCCCGCCATCCCCTATAGGCACCACCTTCCGGCGACTGAGAGCAATCCCAGCCGTCGATCCTGTCCGAGAACTGCGGCCTCCCTCGGGGGGTTAAAACCTACCGCGGGGAGATGGGGATGAGAGGTTTCCGGTTCCGGCTCACCGTGTTCTCGAATGAGAGCGGCGCGCCCGGCCTGTGCCGACGATCCTTCTGGACAGTCTAGCCGACCCATAGCCTTGCGGGCGACCGCCGGGCTCTGCGTCGTTTCCGGCGTCCGGATGGTCCGGCCGCCGCACTCGTTACGGAGACCGCAATGGACCGCGCACAAAAGGCCGTGTCGATCGAGACGCTGAAAGGCGTCTTCGCCGATGCCGGCGCCGTGGTCGTGACCCACTACATGGGTCTGACCGTTGCGGAAATGACCGACCTTCGGGGCCGCCTTCGCGTTGAAGGCGCCTCCCTCAAGGTGGTGAAGAACACCCTGGTGCATAAGGCCCTGGACGGCCGGACCGGCGAAGCGGGCGACGCCCTCTTCAAGGGCCCCGTCGCCATCGCCTATGGCCCAGACCCCGTCTCCGCCGCCAAGGTCTCGACCCTCTACGCCAAGGAGAACGATAAGTTCACCGTGGTCGGCGCCGTCATGGGCGACCAAGTGCTCGACGTTACGGCGGTGAGCGCCCTGGCCACCCTGCCGTCGCTGGATCAGCTTCGCGCCAAGCTTATCGGCCTGGTTCAAGCCCCCGCGACCAAGATCGCTGGGGTTCTGCAAGCGCCGGCGGCTCAACTCGCCCGCGTCCTGCAAGCCTACGCCGACAAGGACGCCGCCTAGTCGAACGCCTTCGGGTCAGTCATCTCCGCATTCCGCAAAACCGAACCTCTCACTCTTAAGGAACCCTCATCATGTCCAAGCTCGAAAAGCTGGTCGACGACCTCTCCACCCTGACCGTTCTGGAAGCCTCTGAACTGTCCAAGCTGCTTGAAGAAAAGTGGGGCGTCTCCGCCGCCGCTCCCGTGGCTGTCGCCGCTGTCGGCGGCGCTGCTGCTCCGGTGGCCGCCGTTGAAGAACAAACCGAATTCACCGTCATCCTGACCGGCGGCGGCGAAAAGAAGATCAACGTGATTAAGGAAGTGCGCGGCATCCGCTCCGACCTGGGTCTGAAGGAAGCCAAGGACCTGGTGGAAGGCGCGCCGCAACCCGTGAAGGAGAATATCTCCAAGCAGGAAGCCGAAGAAATCAAGAAGAAGCTGGAAGAAGCCGGCGCTTCGGTCACCATTAAGTAGTCAGACCACGCTTCGGGCTCTGGCCCGATATGCAGCGTTGGAAGCGGGCTCGGAGGGAAACCTCCGGGCCCGTTTTCGTTTGTGATGTGTTAGCGGGTAGTCGATGGGGTGGCGCGATCCTCACGCGGGCGTGTCCGTTTGGGTAGCTTAGGCTTCCTATGCGGCCCTCAATTTCGCTCGTTCCTTGGCCAGCTTACGAGTATTTCGCGGGTCTGCAGTAACTTGTAGCGCAGCACACCATCGGTAGGCGTGGTCACGGCGCGTAAATTCACCAAAAAGCATAAGCTCGCTGTGAAACCATGCCATTGCACGAGCGGAAGGTACGTCTCGAACGCGCTTGCCAACTACGCCGTAAGTCCCATGCCGCATAGTTTCGACGCGGTATGAATTCTCAATCAACCGAATCTGCCCTGTAACATTCAAAACCTGAAGCGCTACGCCTTCGTCCAGCGGGATTATCGACTTTTCCCATCCGATAATCGTCTTCCGGCTGACGCCAAGCTTTTCCGCCAGTTCGTGCTGAGTCATCGCGACCTTTTTGCGGGCCGCACGCATTTCTGAACCATCCATTCCGACATAATGTCACCTTTAGTAACAAAACGCAAGGTCTGTGTGATATTATGTGACATATCTTTGCTCTTCGCCGGACAGCCTCGCCCTACGGGAGATTCGTGCAGGTACAGGTTCGCGATCTCTGCGGGTGGGCCGCGAGGTGGAGAGGGTGCGGAGCGCCGGGCCTTCGCCCGGAAGCAGATGTGGAAGTGAACCGTTTTCGACAAAGGCAGACGCTCCGCGCGGCTGTTGTTCGAGAGCGTCGGGCAGGCAGCGCTCTTAACGCTTACTCCGACACGCCCAAGGACGGCGGGGCGCCTCGGCGGAGGCGCGCC
>JAMFTA010000167.1 GCA_026225565.1 Caulobacter sp.
GCACCGCCGGCGGCTTCAAGATGATCATCGAGGATCAGCGCGGCGCGGGCCCGATCGCCTTGGAAAAAGCCACCCAGGCGCTGATTCAGGCGGCGACCGGAGCCAAAGGCATCAGCCAGGTGTTCACTCCGTTCAACACCAAAACGCCGATCATCCATGCCGACATCGATCGCCAGAAGGCCGAAACTTTGGGGGTGGCCGATAGCCAGGTGTTCGACACCTTGCAGACCTATCTCGGATCGACCTTCGTCAATGACTTCAACTTCCTGGGCCGCACCTTCGAAGTCCTGGCCCAGGCGGACACACCCTATCGACAGGACGAAGGCACGATCAATACGCTCCAGACCCGCTCCACCTCCGGGGCGATGGTGCCGCTCGGGTCGCTGATCAACCTGACCCATCAAACCGCCGCCTACCGCGTGCTGCGCTACAACCTCTATCCGTCCGCAGAGCTGCAGGGCGATACGGCGCCCGGCTACTCCACGGGCCAGTCCATGGCCACCATGGAGAAGCTGGCCAAGCAGGTGCTGCCTGACGGCTTCAACTTCGAATGGACCGAGCTCGCCTATCAGCAGAAGCTTGCGGGCAATACGGGCGCGCTGGTCTTCGTGCTCTCGGTGGTGTTCGTCTTCCTGTTGCTGGCCGCCCTTTATGAGAGCGTCACCCTGCCCCTATCGGTGATCCTGATCGTGCCTATGTGCCTGCTCGCCGCCATGGTGGGGGTGAATGTGCGGGGGCTCGACAACAATATCCTGACCCAGATCGGGCTGGTGGTGCTGATCGGCCTCGCCGCCAAGAACGCCATCCTGATCGTCGAGTTCGCCCGTCAGGGCGAACTCGAGCACGGCCTCGATCGTCGCGAAGCCGCGGCGGAGGCGGGTCGCACGCGCCTCCGCCCCATTCTGATGACCTCCTTCGCCTTCATCCTTGGCGTGGTCCCCCTCGCTTTCGCCACCGGCGCCGGCGCCGAGATGCGCCAGGCCCTGGGCACCGCCGTCTTCTTCGGCATGGCCGGGGTGACCATCTTCGGCCTGATCTTCACCCCGGTCTTCTACGTGGTCTGCCGAGGCCTCTCGGATAAATTGCCCAAGCCCCCGCCGAAACGCCCCGAGGCGCCGACCACCGGAGGAATGCCGGCCCATGACGAGCCGGAGGCGCAAGCATGAAACGCGCCCTCGTCGCCTTAGCCCTGTTCGGCGTGTCCGCCTGCGCGGTCGGCCCCACCTATCGCACCCCCGCCCTGCCGCCGAAGGGAGAAGGCGCCTTCGTCTCGGCTGAAGCCCAGATCAGTGCGGCCGGAGCCCCCCCTGTCAGTTGGTGGCGGCTCTATGACGATCCCGTGCTCGATGGCTTGATACAGCGCGCCTTCGCCGCCAACACCGATCTGCGCGCGGCGCAGGCCAATCTCAGCGCCGCGCGCGGGGTTTTGGATCAAGCGAGAGCCGGGCTATTTCCCTCCACCACCCTGTCGGGCGCCGCCACCTACGGTCGAAGCGCGTCGGCGGATAGCGCCGCCTCCAGCGCCAAGGATCTGCGCGCGGTCCTCGCCCCCACCAACGCCGATACCGGGCTGCTTGGGCCAAACCACGCGACCGCCGAATGGAGTTACGATCCGGCCTTCGATGTCTCCTATGAGCTGGATCTGTTCGGCCGGGTGCGCCGCACAATCGAGGCCAGCCGCAGCGACTACCAGTCCACCCAGGCGGCCCTGGACGCGGTGAAGATCACCGTCGCCGCCGAAACCGCGCGCGCCTACTCCGATGGCTGCGCCTACGGCGAAGAGGTGGATGCGGCCAATCGCACCTTGAAAGTTCTGCAATCGACCTACGATATCGCCCTGGTGCAGCGGGATGCCGGCGCCGCCTCGGATTTCGATGTCGCCCGCGCCGGAGCGCTTTTGGAGCAGGCCGGCGCCGCCGTGCCGACCCTGGAAGGCCTGCGCAGAGCGTCGTTGTTTGAGTTGGCGGCCCTGATCGGCGTCACGCCCTCCGAAGTCCCAGCGGAAGCGGCCGCCTGTCGGGCGCCCCCGAAAATCACCGCGCTCCTGCCCGTGGGCGACGGGGCGGGTCTGCTACGTCGCCGCCCCGACGTTCGCGAAGCAGAGCGGCGCCTGGCCGCCGAAACGGCGCGCATCGGCGTCGCTGAAGCGGACCTCTTTCCGACCGTGACCCTCGGTGGATCAATAGGGGCGGGCGCCAGCCAATATTCCAACCTCTTCGCCACCAACAATGTGTCGTTTGGAATCGGGCCGCTGATTAACTGGAGCTTCCCCAATATCTTGGCGGCGCGCGGGCGGATCAAGTCGGCTCGCGCCGCAGCCCGCGCCGCCCTGGCCAATTTCGACGGCGCGGTGCTGACGGCGTTGAAAGAGACCGAGCAGGCCCTAGCCGCCTACAATGGCGAACTGCTGCGGCGCGCCGCCCTGCAGCGCGGCTTGGACGACAGCCAGCGCGCCTTCGATCTGGCCGACACGCGCTATACCGCAGGCTCCGCCAGCTATCTCGATCTGCTCACCACCGAGCAGACCTTGATCACCGCCCAGTCCAGCCTCGCCGCCTCCGATCAAGCCGTGGCGGCGGACCAGATCGCCGTGTTCAAGGCCCTCGGCGGCGGCTGGCAATCGACGGCCCAACGCTAGAAGGCGAAGCTCGGCGCTCTGGCTATTTGCACTGCAAGCGGTCGTCGGTTCCCCACACATCGTCGGCGCGCACCCAGCCGGAGGCGTGATCGACGCTGATTCTGCACCATCCCCCCTTGCAGCCAAGCAACTGCGCCGTGGCCCGGGCGGCGAGCATGGCGGTGACCTTGGCCTCCGGCGAGGGGCCGCGCCGCATCGCCAGGTCGCTGTCGGCGATCCGCATCACCCGGCGGCGGGTTCCGTCGAGGGTCCGGCCGCGCACCCAGCCGAGGCCGCCCTCCGGATCGCAGACCCGCCGCCAATCGTCGGACTCCTCGACCACCTGCAGGGGCACCCCCTTCGCCTGGAAGGTCCACAGCGCCTTATAGTCCTCTCCAGGACCGCCGCGGGCATTCACCGGCGCGCTCTTCAAGATGACATAGCGCGGCTGAGGCGCCGTCGTCGGCAGGGGCGCCTTGCCAGCCAGGGCGGGCGGCGAAAAACACAGCAGCGACAGGCCGCCGCCGGCAATCAACGCCAGCGCGCGCCTGCGCCATTGGCCGCCCCCCGGGGCTTTGCTAAGGAGCGGGTTCGATATCATCTTCACGAGTCCTTTTCGGGCTCCCTCCGGCGCTTCGTCAATGCCCGTTCGCAAACCAAAGGTCGTGGTCACGCGTAAACTCCCCGATCCGGTGGAGACCCGGATGCGCGAGCTGTTCGACGCCGAGCTGAATCTGGAAGACCGCCCGATGAACGCGGCGACCCTGGCCGAGGCCGCCGGGCGCGCCGACGTCTTGGCCACCACCCTGACCGACCGTATCGACGCCGAGGTGATCGCCGCCGCCGGACCGCAACTGAAGCTGATCGCCAATTTCGGCGCCGGCGTCGATCATATCGACGTGGCCGCCGCCGTCGCACGCGGCGTCACCGTCACCAACACCCCCGGCGTCTTGACCGAGGACACCGCCGATATGACCATGGCCCTGATCCTGGCCGCCGCGCGCCGGATCGTCGAGGGCGCCTCGGTGGTGCAGGCCGGCGGCTTTTCCGGCTGGTCGCCGACCTGGATGATGGGGCGGCGGATCGGCGGCAAGCGGCTGGGGGTGATCGGCATGGGCCGTATCGGCCAGGCCTTGGCCAAGCGCGCCAAGGTGTTTGGTATGCAGGTGCACTACCACAACCGAAAGCCGGTTCCCGCCGCCGTGGCCGACGTCTTGGAGGCCACCTACTGGGAATCCCTCGACCAGATGTTGGCGCGGATGGACGTGATCTCCGTCAACTGCCCCCACACGCCCGCCACCTTCCACCTGCTCTCCGCCCGCCGGCTGAAGCTCTTGCAGCCCCACGCCATCCTAGTGAACACCGCGCGCGGCGAGGTGATCGACGAGAGCGCGCTCGCCGACCTCCTGGCGCGGGGCCAGATCGCCGGGGCGGGCCTGGACGTCTATGAGAACGAGCCGACCATCAATCCCAAGCTGCTGAAGCTGCAGAACGTGGTGCTCCTGCCCCACATGGGCTCGGCCACCGTGGAGGCCCGCATCGAGATGGGGGAAAAGGTGATCGTCAACATCAAGACCTTCATGGACGGGCACCGGCCGCCCGACCGCGTGCTGCCAGAGATGCTCTGAGCAGGCCGCCGAGTGGACGCCAACCCCTTCCTGCCCCTGTCGTTCATCGCCGGCCCGGCGATCCTGGCCAACGCCGGGGCGGTGATCCTGAACGGAGCCAGCATCCGTTACAATCTGGCCATCGGCCTCTGGCGCGATCTGCAGGCGGAGCTGCGCGGCGATGCGACCGCCAGCCTCACCCCCTACACCGACCGGCGCGAGGCGTTGCAGCTGGCCAACCGGCGGGTGGTGCTGCTGGTGCGCGGGATCAGCCTGCTCTACGGCGCGGTGGGCGGGTTTGGGGTCAGCGCCCTGACCGGCCTCAGCGGCGCGGTGCTGTCAGAGGTGCAGCCCGGCCACTGGGTGGATGTGTCCATCGGCTTGACGGTGGCCGCCGCCGCCGTTGGCCTCGTCTGTCTTTTGAGCGGCGCGGCCTACTTCGTGCTGGAGAGCCGTTGCACCATCGGCCTCCTGCACCTGGGCTTGCCGCCCAGGTCGGAGCGGGAGATCGAGGACGAGGGCGTCGACTGACGCGCAGCGTTAACTGACGCCCCCGCCCCGCCCGCCGCCTAGTAGCGGTAGTGGTCCGGCTTGAAAGGCCCCGCGGTCGGCACGCCGATGTAGTCGGCCTGATCCTTGCGCAGGGTGGTCAGTTGCGCGCCCAGCTTGGCCAGATGCAGCATGGCCACCTTCTCGTCCAGGTGCTTGGGGAGCGTATAGACCTTCTTCTCATAAGCGGATGCGTTGGTCCAAAGCTCGATCTGGGCCAGGGTCTGGTTGGTAAAGCTCGCACTCATCACAAAGCTCGGGTGGCCCGTGGCGTTGCCGAGGTTCACCAAGCGGCCTTCGGAGAGCAGGATGATCTTCTTGCCGTCCGGAAACTCGATGTGATGGACTTGCGGCTTGATCTCGTCCCACTTGAAGTTCTTCAGGCCGGCGACCTGAATCTCTGAGTCGAAGTGGCCGATATTGCAGACGATGGCGTTGTTCTTCATCGCCCGCATGTGATCAACAGTGATCACGTCCTTGTTGCCCGTGGCGGTGACGAAGATGTCGGACCTGCCGGCCACTTCATCCAGGGTCCGCACCTCATAGCCTTCCATCGCGGCTTGAAGTGCGCAGATGGGGTCGATCTCGGTGACGATCACCCGGGCGCCGCCGTTGCGCAAGGATGCGGCCGAGCCCTTGCCCACGTCGCCATAGCCGCACACCACCGCCACCTTGCCCGACAGCATCACGTCGGTGCCGCGGCGGATAGCGTCGACCAGGCTCTCGCGGCATCCATAGAGGTTGTCGAACTTGGACTTGGTGACGCTGTCGTTGACGTTGATGGCCGGGAA
>JAMFTA010000168.1 GCA_026225565.1 Caulobacter sp.
CAACAGGGGGAGGGAACACTAAAATTGAAGCCCTCACCCTCCCCGCTCCCGCCGGATCTGCGCCCAGCGTTCCAGCCGCTCCTTGATGCGCCCTTCTGTCCCTACATCCTTGGGCGCATAAAACCGCTGCCTCGGCATGTCATCGGGAAAGTAGGTCTGGCCGGAGAAGCCGCCCTCGGCGTCGTGGTCGTAGGCGTAGCCTTCGCCGTAGCCGAGCTGTTTCATCAGCTGGGTTGGGGCGTTGCGGATATGGGCGGGGGGCATGAGCGAGCCGGTCTCCTTGGCGGCGCGTCTGGCCGCGCCAAAGGCCTTGTAGACGGCGTTGGACTTGGGCGCCGTGGCCAAATGCACCACCACTTGCGCTAGGGCCAGCTCCCCTTCCGGCGAGCCGAGGAAGTCGTAGGCGTCCTTGGCGGCGGTGGCGACCAGGAGCGCGGTGGGATCGGCCGTGCCGATATCCTCGCTGGCGGCGCGCACCAGGCGCCGCGCGATGAACAGGGGCTCCTCCCCGCCCTGCAGCATCCGCGCCAGCCAATAGAGGGCGGCGTCGGGGTCCGAGCCTCGGATCGACTTATGCAGGGCGGATATGAGGTTGTAGTGCTCTTCCCGGTCCTTGTCGTAGGCGGGCGCGCGGCGTTGCAAGACGCCGGCGAGGCCCTGGGGATCCAGCGGCTCTTCCTGATGGATGGCGAAGAGGGTCTCGGCCAGGGTCAGCACATAGCGGCCGTCGCCGTCGGCCATGGCGATCAGGGCCTCGCGCGCAGGCGAGGTCAGCGGCAGGACGCGGCCCTCGTCGGCCTCGGCCCGCCGCAGCAAGCTTTCCAGCGCCGCCTCATCCAGCCGTTTCAGCACGTAGACCTGACAACGCGACAGCAAGGCGCCGTTCAGCTCGAACGAGGGGTTCTCGGTTGTGGCGCCCACCAGGGTCACGTCGCCGGCCTCGACGAAGGGCAGAAACCCATCCTGCTGAGCGCGGTTGAAGCGGTGGATCTCGTCCACGAACAGCAGGGTGGCCTGGCCGGCGGCGCGGCGGGCGCGGGCAGTCTCGAAGGCCTTCTTCAGGTCGGCGACGCCGGAAAACACCGCCGACAACTGCTGGAACTGATAGCCGCCGGCGTCGGCCAAGAGGCGCGCGATGGTGGTCTTGCCCACGCCGGGCGGGCCCCAGAGGATCATGGACGACAGCCGGTGCGCCGCCGCCATGCGGCCGATGGGGCCTTCGGGGCCCAGGAGATGCTCCTGACCCACGACCTCGCCGAGGGTGGTCGGGCGCAGGCGCTCGGCCAGGGGACGCGGGGCCTCAGGGGTGAGACCCGCCGCAGAAAAGAGATCGCTCATCGGCCGTTCCTAGCAGAGGCGCGGATCAAAGGCCCGCCTCTCGTGTTCGCCGCCGTGGCACGGCTCTTGATGAGGCCGTTAGCAATTCGTTAAGCCTGTCTGCGGAATGCGCTCATGTTCGACTCGACCCATTTCACCGGCGGCCCCTATCCGGTCAACCGCAGATCAAATCAACGCTTTCGCAGCTACCTGCACGGGAAGCTGATCTTCGAGGGCCCCGCCTTCAGCGCCGACTGCACCATCCGCAACCTGTCCCAAATCGGGGCGAGGGTCGATGTCCCCGTGGGCGCGGTCTATCCCGCCCACGCCCTGCTGCTGGTGACCAAGACCGGCGCCGTGCATGAATCCACCACCATCTGGGCCAGCGCGACCGCCGTCGGTCTATGCTTCGACAGGAGCTTCGACCTCAACGCCGGCGCGCCCAGCCGTCTCGGCGAAGCGTACCGGCTGTGGATGGAGCACCGCCTGCGCTGACAGCACAAAGGGAAATGCTCTGAAACCGCAGTTCCAATAGCCCCTAAGACCCATGGTGGAACGATACGGCGAGGGCGTCTGATGCTGTCAAGGACGGCCCCAGAGGGGCCGCCGCGGAGCGGTGGGCCTTCGGCCCATCCTTGACAGTCTCAGACGCCCTCGCCGAAAATTTCCTCCATGGACTTAAGGGCGGGTCCGGCCGGGTGCGCCGCTGGAGAACGTTGGCGCCAAGTAAGCCGAATCTTCCTCTACGTTAAAGCCCAAAGCTGGCGGTGATGCGGCGGCCAGCGCGCTCGACGGTGACGGTCCAGCCCTGGGCGCTGCGCAGCGCCTCGGCCAGGCTCGCGGTGGAGGTGATCGGACGGTCGTTGATGGCGCGCACGATGTCGCCCGCCTGGAAGCCGGCCTGGGCCGCAAACCCTCGCTCGGCCTTGACGATCAACACGCCGGTCAGCAGGGGATCCAGCCCATATTCCTCGGCCACCGCCGGCGACAGGTTGACCACCGTGGCCCCGGCCAGAGGCTCGCGCCCGGCCAGCAGGCGCTCGTCCCGCGCGGGGGTCGAGGGCGGGGCGTCTAGCCGGACGTCAAGGGTGCGCAGGCCCGCGCCCTTCCTGATCTGCACGCTCATCGCCTCGCCCGGCTTATGGGTGGCGACGCGATAGTTGAGCACCCCCTCGTCAGTCACCGGCTGGCCGTCGGCGGCGACGATCACGTCGCCCTCGCCGAGGCCCGCCCGGGCGGCCGGCCCTGAGGGGTAGAGCGCGGTGACCATGGCCCCGCCGGCGCGGTCCAGGCCCAGGCTCTTGGCGGTGTCGGAGGTGACGGTCTCGGTCTTGGCGCCGAGCCAAGGCCGGTTCACCGCCTTGCCGCCGCCCACCGCCGTCTCCACCACCCGGCGCACCATGGCCGCCGGGATGGCGAAACCGATGCCGGCGGAGGAGCCGGTGCGCGAATAGATCAGAGTGTTCAGCCCGATCAGATTGCCGTCCATATCCACCATCGGCCCACCGGAATTGCCCGGATTGATCGCCGCGTCGGTCTGGATGAAATAGGAGAAGTCGTTGGCGCCAACGTCCGTGCGCGCCAGGGCCGAGACGATGCCGTTGGTCACCGTCTGGCCCACCCCGAACGGGTCGCCGATGGCCAGGACGAGATCGCCCACCTGCACCGAATCCTTGTCGGCGATGGGCATGACCGGCAGGCGCTCGCCCTTGGTGTCGATCTTCAATACCGCCAGGTCGGCGCGGGCGTCCGACAGCACCACCTTGGCCGGGAACTCGCGCCGGTCGGCCAGCACCACATTCAGCTCGGTGCCGCCCTCAACCACGTGGTTGTTGGTGACGATCAGGCCGTCGGCGCGCACGATCACGCCCGAGCCCAAGGAGCCCTCCACCCGGTTTTGCGGCACGCCCATGCCGCCGCCGCCGAAGAACGACCAGAAGGGATCGGCCTGGGTGCGGACCACGCGCTGGCTGAAGACATTGACCACGGCCGGCGCCGCCCGCTTCACGATGGGGGCGAAGCTCATCTTCATGGTGACGAAGTCGCTGGGCGGCGCGCGATTGGGTTCAGCCAACCCCGGCACGGCGCCGCCCAGGCTATGGGGCGCCTCGGCGGTCGAGCCGTCGCGAGGCGAGCAGGCGGCGAGGAGCACCAGCGGGAGGAGCAGTCGGCTAAGGCGCATGAAGGCTGTCATCTCGATAAGGAACCCCGCCGTGGAGGCGCGCCAACGGAATGGAAAACCTTCTGGGCGCAATCAAGGCGCGTCGAGGGTCGGGTCGGACCTAGACCGTGGCGACGGCCATGGCGACTGCAACGGGGTGGGCTTTCTTCAGCGCCAACAGGAAGGCGATGGCGGTGAAGGCGCAGGCGATCAGGATCGGCAGGCCGGGCGGCGTCGTCGATCCATGGCGGATGGCGAAGGCGAACGTCGACAGATAGATCATCGGCCCGACGATGGCGCAAAGGCCCGTCATGGCGGCATTGACCCCCTGCAGCTGCCCTTGTTCGGACGGTCCCACCCGCCGGGTCATCAGCCCTTGCAGCCCCGGCCCGATCAGGCCGGTCAGGGCGCCCGCCGGAACCGCCGCGAGGAACCACCAGCCCGTGGGCGCCAGGGCGTAGATCAGAAAGGCGACGGTCGCCGAGCCGAGGCCGATCAAAAGGGCGCCGCGCTCGCCCAGGGCCTTCACGATGCGCCCGACCAGGGCCACCTGCACCAAGACGCTCACCAGGCCGGTGGCCATCAGCATCAGCCCCGCGTCCCGCGTGCCCCAACCGAACCGATAGCCAACGAACAAGACGAAGATGCTGGGGAAAACATTATGAGACAGCTGGAACAGTTGGTAGACGCCGGCCAGGCCGAACAGCTCGCGATGGCCCCGCAGAAAGTTGATCGCCCCGGCGGCGGGGATGGCTTTGCGCCAGTTCAAGGTCGGGCTGCGGAGCGCCTTGGGCAGGGATTCGGGCAGGATGAAGAAGCCATAGAGCCAGTTCAGCAAGGCCAGGCCAGC
This sequence comes from Caulobacter sp., assembly GCA_026225565.1. GTDB lineage: Bacteria > Pseudomonadota > Alphaproteobacteria > Caulobacterales > Caulobacteraceae > CAIOYC01. The sequence goes on from JAMFTA010000168.1 coordinate 4,329, forward strand.
CGAGAAGAAGAAGGGCAGCCGCAGGCTATATTGTCCCAGGAACCCGCCCAGCCCCGGCCCCAGGATAAAGCCAACCCCGAACGCCGCCCCCATCAGGCCGTAGGCCTTGGCCCGCTTATCGGGCGGCGTCACATCGGCGATATAGGCGTTGGCGGTGGAGAAGCTGGCCGAGGTCAGGCCGTTGATCAGCCGCCCGACGTAGAGCCAAGCCAGGCTCGGGGCCAGGGCCATGAACAGATAGTCGACGCCCAGGCCGAAGATGGAGATGAGCAGCACCGGCCGGCGGCCGAAGCGGTCCGACAACATGCCCATGATCGGGCCGAAGACGAACTGCATCAGCCCCCAGGTGACCGCGAACAAGAGCACCACCTGGGACGCCGTCGCCGTATCCCCATGGGCGAACTGCTTCACCAGATTGGGCAGGACGGGGATCATGATTCCCAGCGCCAGGATATCCATCAAGGCGGCGGCGAAGATGAAGCCAACGGCGGCCTTGCGGGGGCCGGGCTGGTCGAGGGAAGTTTCAGTCATCGAAGGTCTCGGGGGAGGTCTTGGGTGGAACGGCGTGGGCGGCGGCGAGCTTCTTGGGCGCGACCTGCCGCCAGGCCATGTCTAGCAGGTCTTTCAGATGATCCCCATCGATCTTGTCGGTGTCCACATAGGTCCAGCCGTGCTTGCCCCAGCCGGGCGTCAGGCTGAAGACCGTCGGATCGCTGTCGATCAACGCTTCCTGGATATGCAGGGGAAGCTTTAGCACCGCCCGCCCATGATCCGCGCTTGCCGTGGCGAAGATCTTGCCGCGCACCCGAAAGTCCGGCGTGCCCAAATGGGCGGCCTCGGCGGTATCCGGAAACGCCGCCGCTAATCTACGGATGATGTCCAGGCTGCCTGTCATGAAATGCGGCCCTTCAACCCCGACAAAAGCATAGCCCACCATTCGGCGTGACGGCGCAGGAAGACGGCATCGGGGAAGTGATGCCGCGCCAGGTGCTCCTGCGGCAGGCTATCCCATCCGCGATGCTCCACTGTGACCCGGGTCTGCTCGCCCACCGGCTCGAAGCGCACCTCCACCTCGGTCTGCTGATCGGGGGAGAAGGTCGCCTGCCGCCAGCCGAAGGCCAAGCGCGCGCCGGGCTCCCAGGCGGTGATGCGGCCGATCTCGAACACCTTGCCGCTTGCCAGGGTCTCGATAAAGCGACCGCCCAGCTCGCCCTCGAAGGAGACGACGCCGGGACTCCTCGGGGTGAACTGGAAGAGGTCGCTCGGTCGCCACCACAGGCTCACGTCTCGGGTGAAGGCCTCGAAGGCCCGCCGGGGCGATGCGTCCACGCGCAGAGAGACGATGACGCGCGAGGTCATCCGCCCTGCCCGCTCCGGCCACCCTCGCCATCAGACGCCTCCACATGGGCCTTGAAGGCGGCCAGTTGCTCGCCCCACATCCGTTCGGTTTCCTCCAGCCAGCGGATGAGATGGATCATGGGCTCGGGCCTCAAGGCATAGATACGCACCCGCGCGTCGAAGGCCGGGTGGGTTTCCTCCACCACGCCGGACTGGCGCAGGGTCTTCAGGTGTCGGCTCATGGCGGGGGGCGAGATATCCATCAACCGCGCCAGCTCGCCCGCCGCTCTGGGACGCTGACGCAAAAGCTCCACCGTCCGGCGGCGATAGGGATCGGCCAGGGCCGCCAGGGTCCTGTCGATGGCGGCGGCGGATGCGCTCAAAGGCGGGTGCGGGTCTTCAGACCGCTGGCCTTGTCCCACTGCTCGGGCGTCAGCACCTCCACCGTCTGGCCGAAGGTCCAGATATGCCCCTCCGGATCGACGGCGCGATAGGCGCGGTCGCCGTAGAACTGAGTCTCCGGCTCCTGCAGGATCTTCGCCCCGGCCTTGCGCGCCCGCTCGCAATGAGCGTCGATGTCGCCGCCAAGCATGTCGGTCAGCTGCACATGCACGGACTGGGTGTTTTTGCCGCCAAGGGAAGCGGGGCTCTTGTGATCGTCGGACCACTCGTTCCCCACCATGATCAGGCCGTCGCCGAACCGCATCTCCGAATGGGCGAGGTTTTCGTCAGCGTCGAGGATCACCATGACGGGCTCGAATCCGAACGCCTCCTCCAGCCACAACAAGGCGGCCTTCGGGTCCCGATAGCTCAGGGCGGAGCTGATGGAGGGATGGTATGGAGACTCTGCCATCGCGATCCTCTTAATTCCTGTTTCTCGAAATATTTATCGATATATGTAATTATATGTCAAGGCCGCGCTATATTTGGGCGCCTGTTCGGCGTCAGTGTTCGAGAACGCCGGCGACGTCCGCGAGCCGCCCGTCATTGGGCTCGCCCTGGATGCCGAGCACCTGGATCATCAACGGATAGACGTCGACGTTGGGAAAGGGCTTCATCACCACGCCGCGCCGAAACGCCGGGCCGTTGACGATGAACAGGGCGCCCATCTCCTGCGCCGCGTTGTCATAGCCGTGTTCGCCCTGCAGCGGCCGGCGGCGCCTGGCCATTTCCTCCCGCGTCTCCACCAGCCAACCCACGTCGGCGGCGCAGATCACATCGGGCACGCGAGGGTTGGCGCCATAGTGAAAGCGCGCCGGCGCCTCAGCCTTTTTCCAGCAGGTCATATGGTCGTGGGGGGCCAGGAGCTTGGCCTCGACCGCGGCGCCCGCCGGCGTCTGGGGAATATCGATGCCGGAGACAGCGTCGGAGAAGACCACATGCACGGCCGATGCGTCCACCAAATCGTCCAGGACGATGGTGCGCTCGGGCGCGGTGGCGGCCATGCCGTGATCGGCCACGACGATCAGATTGGCGTCGAGCCCCCTCGCCTTCAGCCCGGCGACCAGGCGGCCGATGGCGGCGTCGGTGGCGGCGATGGCCTGGTTCACCTCGGGCGAATCGGGCCCATGCAGGTGGCCGGCAGTGTCGACGATGTCGAAATAGAGGGTGAGGAATTGCGGCCGCGCGGCGGCGGGGGCGTCCAGCCAGCCCAGCAGGCTGTCCACCCGCTGGTCGCCGGACTTGGCCTGGTTGAAAGGCTCCCAGTGGCTGGGCCGCACTCCGTGGATGGCCGCCTCCGATCCTGGCCAGAACTCGGTGGCCGTCCGCACCCCCTGGCGTTCGGCGGAGACCCAGATCGGCGTCCCCTCGTCCCACCAGGCCTCGTCCTTGCTGTTCATGTGGAAGACGCCGGCGAGATGGGCGTCCTCGAAGGTGTTGTTCACGATGCCGTGGCGATCGGGGTAGAGGCCGGTGACCAGGGTGTAATGGTTCGGGAAGGTGATCGAGGGAAAGGACGGAAGCATCCGCTCGGCCCGCACCCCGCCCGCCGCCAGGGCCGAGAGGTTGGGGGTGATCCCGCGGTTCAGATAGTCCCAGCGAAAGCCGTCGATGGAGACCAGGATCAAGGGCGCGCCGGCGCGGGCCTCAGCCACGGGCCTCGGCGGTCCGGACACCTCAGCGCACCCGGCCAGCGCCAAGGCGGCAAGGAGGCCCAAGACCCTGAAGATCGCCGCCATCCGAGCACTCCACAAGGCTGAACTCAGCGGCCCGTTTAACACGAAGCCTGTGACAACCGCGAGGCGCACGCCGCAACGAAAAAGGCCTCGGACTTGCGGTCCGAGGCCTTTGAAATTCTATGGTGGCGAGCGCCTAGTCTTCGTCAGCGTTGGTGAACACCGGGCCAGAGTCCTTGCCCTTTTCGTTCACGTCGCGATCGACGAACTCGATCACGGCCACGGGGGCGTTGTCGCCGTAGCGGTGGCCGGCCTTCATCACGCGGATATAGCCGCCCTTGCGCTCTTGGTAGCGGGGGCCGAGCACGGCGAACAGCTTGCCGACCTGCTCAACATCGCGAACGCTGGAGATGGCCTGACGGCGGGCGTGCAGGTCGCCGCGCTTGGCCAGGGTGATCAGCTTTTCGACGAAGGGACGCAGTTCCTTGGCCTTGGGCAGGGTGGTGGTGATCTGCTCGTGCTTGATCAGGCTGGCGGCCATATTGGCGAACATGGCCGTGCGGTGGGCGCTGGTGCGGCCGAGCTTGCGGTGGGCATTACCGTGACGCATTGGAAGTCTCCCGGGCCTTGGCCCACCTTGGCGCGGTCACCCGCGCGCTCTTGTTCAAACAAATCCAACCCGTATCCCGAGGTGGAGCAACGCGGAGCGCCGGGCCCCTCGACCGCTAGGCGGCGTCGGCGGGGCCGGACCGATCCTGCGATCGATCCGGAAACAGCGCGGTAGATCTTAGATCTGGTCTTCGAACTTCTTGGCCAGGTCTTCGATGTTTTCGGGCGGCCAGTTGGGGACGTCCATTCCGAGGTGCAGACCCATGGCGCCCAAGACCTCCTTGATCTCGTTCAAGGATTTTCGGCCGAAATTCGGGGTGCGAAGCATTTCGCCCTCGGTCTTCTGGATCAGGTCGCCGATGTAGACGATGTTGTCGTTCTTCAGGCAGTTGGCCGAACGGACCGACAGTTCCAGTTCGTCCACCTTCTTCAGGAGGGCGGGGTTGAACGGCAGTTCCGGCTTGGTTTCGCCTTCGGACTTCTTCTTCGGCTCATCGAAGGTGATGAACAGTTGCAGTTGGTCCTGCAAGATGCGGGCGGCGTAGGCCACCGCGTCCACCGGCGAGACGGCGCCATTGGTTTCGACTTCCAAGATCAGCTTGTCGTAGTCCAGCGACTGGCCCTGACGGGTCGGCTCGATGCGATAGGCGACCTTCTTCACCGGGCTATAGAGGGCGTCGATGGAGATCAGGCCGATGGGCGCGTCTTCCGGGCGATTGTGCTCGGCGGCCACGTAACCCTTTCCGCTCTGGACGGTGAACTCGATGCGCACCGAGGCGCCTTCGTCCAGGGTCATCAGAACGTGGTTCTTGTTGAGGATCTCGATGTCCGACGGCGCGTCGATCTGGCCGGCGGTGACCGGACCTGCGCCTTCGGCCCGCAGGGTCATGCGCTTGGGGCCTTCGGAGTGCATCCGCAGGGCCAGCTGCTTGACGTTCAGCACGATGTCGACGACGTCTTCGCGCACGCCCTCAAGGGAGGAGAACTCATGCACCACGCCGTCGATCTGGATGGCGGTGACGGCGGCGCCTTGCAGGGAGGAGAGCAGAACGCGGCGGAGCGAATTGCCGAGCGTCACGCCAAAACCCCGCTCCAGCGGCTCGGCGACCATGCGGGCTTTACGCAGGGGATCGCTGCCAGTCTCGATCAGGGGCTTCTCGGGACGGATCAGCTCTTGCCAATTTCTTTCGATCACGGATGGGTCTCTCGAACGGAGGTGGGCGCGGCCTCGCCCCCATTATTAGAAGATGGGGCCGCGTCTCATTGAAAGGCGTGAGCCCTAGACGCGGCGACGCTTAGGCGGACGGCAGCCGTTGTGCGGGATCGGCGTCACGTCGCGGATGGTGGAGATGGTGAAGCCCACCGACTGAAGCGCGCGCAGCGCCGATTCCCGGCCAGAGCCTGGACCGGCGACGTTCACTTCCAGGGTCTTCACCCCGTGTTCCATCGCCTTGCGACCGGCGTCCTCGGCGGCCATCTGCGCCGCATAGGGCGTCGACTTCCGCGATCCCTTGAACCCCATGGTGCCGGCGGAAGACCAGGAGATGGTGTTGCCCTGGGCGTCGGTGATGGTGATCATGGTGTTGTTGAACGAGGCGTTCACGTGCGCGACGCCAGAGGTGATGTTCTTACGCTCGCGCTTTTTGACGCGCGCCGGTTCCTTGGCCATGGTGGCTGTGCCTTACTTCTTCTTGCCGGCGATCGGCTTGGCGGGACCCTTGCGCGTGCGGGCGTTGGTATGGGTGCGCTGACCGTGGACCGGCAGACCCTTACGGTGACGAAGACCGCGATAGGAGGCCAGATCCATCAGCCGCTTGATGTTGACGGAGGTTTCGCGCCGAAGATCGCCCTCAACCGTATAGTCACGGTCGATGGCTTCACGGATCTGCAGGATCTCGGCGTCGGTCAATTGATTGACCCGACGGCTCTCCTCGATGCCGACCTTTTCCATGATCTCCTTGGCGCTCCTTGAGCCGACGCCATGGATGTACTGAAGCGCGATTTCGACGCGCTTGTTGGTGGGGATATTGACGCCTGCGATACGGGCCACGTCTCTTAGTCTCCTGGGTCGCGCGCACACGAAAAACACGAAAAGGCCCCGGCCCCAATGGGACTAGGAGAGCAAGCGCTGATAGCGCGCCCTTTCGCGGAAGGGCTGCTTATAAGCCCGTTTGTCGGTGCGTCAACCGGTTGTTGATAAATCAGTGAGGGGAAGGAACATTTTTGGAAAGGCGGAGCAAATACAAGGTCACACAGTCAAGCTGGCCAGGGCGACGTCGATTTCGGCGGCCACACTGGCGATATCGCCCATGCCGTCCACCTCGATCAGCTTGCCTTGGCCTTGGTAGTAGGGGAGCAGGGGCGCTGTCTGGCGGTTATAGGCCGCGAGGCGCACCTTGAAGGTTTCCGGGTTGTCGTCCGCCCGGCCCGCTTCGGCGAAGCGTTTGCCGATTCGCTCCAGCAACATAGCGTCATCCACCTTCAGGCGAACCACGCGGTCGATTTTCTCACCGCGGCTCTTCAGCATGGCGTCCAGCGATTCGGCCTGGGCCAAGGTGCGGGGAAAGCCGTCGAAGATCGCACCGCCGGCGTCCTCCGCAGCGGTGAGATGTTCGTCGATCAGGGCGATGACGATGTCATCGGAGACCAGATCGCCGGCGTCCATGATCGCCTGCACGCGCTGGCCCAGGGCCGAGCCCGAAGCGGTCGCCGCGCGCAACATGTCGCCGGTGGAGAGCTGAACCAGGCCGCGCTCTGTGACGAGACGTTTGGCCTGGGTGCCCTTGCCCGCCGCTGGCGGGCCGAAAAGAATAAGGTTCACCGGGCCCCTCTTACGGCCGGGGCGCCCTTGCCCCCGCGCAGCTTGGATTTCTTGATCAGCCCTTCGTATTGATGGGCGAGCAAATGAGATTGGATCTGCGCCACAGTATCCATGGTCACCGTCACCACGATCAAGACCGAGGTGCCGCCGAGATAGAACTGCGGCGAGAGGTAGCCGGTGACGATCTCGGGCAGGACGCAGACGATGGTGATGTAGGCGGCGCCGATGACCGTCAGGCGCGTCAGCACGTAATCGAGATAGTCCGCCGTGCGCTTGCCGGGGCGAATGCCGGGCATGAAGCCGCCGTACTTGCGCAGATTCTCCGCCGTCTCCTCCGGATTGAAGACAATGGAGGTGTAGAAGAAGGTGAAGAAGATGATCATCGCCCCATAGAGGAGGATGAACAGGGGCTGGCCGTGCTGCAGCTGGCCGACCAGGGAGGGCACCCATTGGGCCCAGCTCGGAAGCTTGGCCGCCGCGGCGAAACCCAGCACTGTGGCGGGCAACAGCAAGAGGCTGGAGGCGAAAATCGGCGGAATAACGCCGGCGGTGTTCAGCTTCAGCGGCAGGAAGGAGCTGTCGCCCCCATACATGCGGTTGCCGACCTGGCGCTTGGGGTATTGCACCAACAACCTACGCTGAGAGCGCTCCATGAAGACGATGAACAGCACCACGCCCACCGCCAGCGCCGCCATCACCAGGAGGGCGAAGGGGCTCAAGGCGCCGGTGCGGGCGAGGGAGAAGGCCTGGAAGATATATTTGGGCAGCACCGAGACGATGCCGGCGAAGATGATCAGGCTGACGCCGTTGCCGACGCCCCGCGCGGTGATCTGCTCGCCCAGCCACATCAGGAAGAGCGTGCCGCCCGACAGGGTGGTGACGGTGGAGACCACGAAGAAGATGCCCGGGTCCTGCACCAGGCCCGGCAGGGCGCGCAGGCCCATGGCGATGCCGAAGGATTGCACCAGGGCCAGCACCACGGTCAGATACCGGGTGTACTGGTTCATCTGCTTGCGGCCCGCCTCCCCGCCTTCCTTGCGGATCTTTTCCCAAGGCGGATAGATGGTGCCCATCAGCTGCACGATGATCGAGGCCGAGATGTAGGGCATCACGTTCAGGGAGAAGATGGCCATCCGCGAGACGGCGCCGCCCGAGAACATGTTGAACATGCCCAAAATGCCCTTGGACTGGCCGGTGAAGGCCTGGGCGAAGTGGGCGGGATCGATGCCGGGGATCGGCACATAGGTGCCCAGGCGATAGACGATCAACGCGCCGAGGGTGAACCAAAGCCGCTTATGCAGGTCCGTCGCCCGGGCGAAGGACCCAAAGTTCATATTGGCAGCGAGTTGTTCAGCGGCCGAAGCCATACGCTTCCCCCAAAGACTTACGATCAGCTCCACAGATAGGTGAGAGGGCCGGCGATGTCATCCCGCCGTCATCCCTTCACCCATGCGCGGAAATCAGGCGGCGGCGACGACGATCTTCTTGGTCAGCGTCAGCGTGCCGCCAGCGTCCTCGATGGCCTTGATGGCCGAGGCGGAAGCGGAATAGGCGGTGATGACCAGCTTGCCGGAAATCTCGCCGTGGCCCAGGAGGCGCACGCCGTCGAGTTCGCGGCGGATCACGCCAGCGGCGATAAGCACCTCGGCGGTGATCGGCTGGGTCGCGTCGAGCTTGCCCGCTTCGATGGCCTTGGCCAGGCGCCAGAGGTTCACTTCCGCGAACTTCAGGGCCGACGGGTTATTGAAGCCGCGCTTAGGCATCCGCATGTGAAGGGGCATCTGGCCGCCTTCGAACGCCTTGAAGCCGTGGCCGGTGCGGGACTTCTGGCCCTTGACGCCGCGGCCGCCGGTCTTGCCCTTGCCAGAACCTTCGCCCCGGCCGACGCGCATACGGCGATGACGAGCGCCTTCGTTGTCTTGCAGTTCATTCAGTTTCATAGCGCCTGCTCCTTGGAGTATGCGCCGGGCGAGACGCCCGACTCGGCTGTTATCAAAAATTCCGCTCATCCCCGCAGATGCGGGGACCTAGGCTTGAGCCGTCGTAGCACGCTGGACAGACCTCGGTCCCCACTTTCGTGGGGATAAGCGGGGCTAATTCAATCGACCACTTCGACCATGTGGGCCACCTTGGCGATCATGCCGCGGATGGAGGGGGTGTCCTCCAGGGTGCGTTCGCGACCGATCTTGTTCAGGCCGAGGCCTTGCAAGGTGGCGCGCTGATCGTCCTTGCGGCGCAGCGGGCTGCCGGTTTGGCGGACCGTCACGGTCTTGGCTTCGGACGCCTTGGCGGCAGTTTGGGCGGGGGCTTTGGCCATCGAAATGCTCCTTAGCCTTCGATCGCGTCAGCGGCCGAGGCGCCGTCGGCACGGCGGCCGATGATGTCGGCGACCTTCTTGCCGCGCTTGCTGGCGATCTGACGGGGCGAAGACTGCATCTTCAGCGCGTCAAAGGTGGCGCGCACCATGTTGTAGGGGTTGGACGAGCCGGTCGACTTGCCCACCACGTCGTGGATGCCGAGGGTTTCAAGAACCGCGCGCATCGGACCGCCGGCGATCACGCCGGTGCCCGGAGGCGCCGCGCGCAGCACCACCTTGCCCGCGCCGTGACGGCCTTGGCCGTCATGGTGCAGGGTGCGGCTTTCGCGCAGCGGCACGCGGATCATGGTCTTCTTGGCTTCCTCGGTCGCCTTGCGGATGGCTTCGGGCACTTCGCGCGCCTTGCCATGACCGAAGCCGACCCGGCCCTTGCCGTCGCCCACCACCATCAAGGCGGCGAAGGAGAACCGGCGCCCGCCCTTCACGGTGGCGGCGACGCGGTTGATGTGCACGAGCTTCTCGACGATATCGCCTTCAGCGCGCTCTTCAGTTGTGTTCCGGTCGCGTCCCCGGCGTTGACCGCCGTCGCCCCGTTGTTGTTCGCCACGAGCCATCAGGTTTTCCTTAGAAATTCAGGCCGGCTTCGCGCGCGGCGTCGGCCAGGGCCTTGACCCGGCCGTGATAGATGTAGCTGCCGCGGTCGAACACGACATCCTTGACGCCCTTTTCCAGGGCGCGTTCGGCCACCAGCTTGCCGACGGCGGCCGCTGCGTCCTTGTCCCCGCCCTTGCCCGCTTCCAGCGAGGTGGCGTGGGCCAAGGTGACGCCGTTGGCGTCATCGATGACCTGGGCGTAGATGTTCTTCGACGAGCGGAAGATGGACAAACGCGGGCGACCGTTGCCGACCTTTTTGAGGCGGGCGCGGTTGCGCAGGGCGCGGCGGACGGATGTTTGGCGAGGAGTAAGAGCCATGGCCTACTTCTTCTTACCTTCTTTGCGGCGAACTTTCTCGCCTTGGTAACGCACGCCCTTGCCCTTGTAGGGCTCGGGCGGACGTAGGCGACGGATGCGGGCGGCCACTTCGCCGACCATTTGCTTGTCGATGCCGGAGATGCGGATCTCCACCGGACGAGGCACCACGAAGGCGATCCCTTCCGGCGGGGGCATGTCGACCTCGTGGCTGAAGCCGAGTTGCAGCGACAGGTCGCGGCCCTTCAGCTGAGCCCGATAACCGACGCCCACCAGTTCCAGCACTTCTTCGTAACCCTTGGTCACGCCGTGGACCATGTTGTCCACCAGGGTGCGGGTGAGACCCCACATGGCGCGAGCGCGTTGGCTGTCGTCACGCGGGGTGAAGGTCAGCTGGCCGTTCTCATTGGCCACGGTGATCTCTTCAGGGGCCACATAGGCGAGTTCGCCCTTGGGACCCTTGACGTTGATCGCCTGACCGTCGAGCGCGATAGTGACGCCGGCGGGGATTTCAATCTGCTTCTTACCGATCCGAGACATGCATCATACTCCGATCAATAGACGCGGCAGAGGACTTCGCCGCCCACGTTTTCAGCGCGGGCCACGGTGTCGCTCATCACGCCCTTGGGCGTGGAGAGGATCGAAATCCCAAGACCGTTCTTCACGGGCTTCAGATCGTCGATCGAGGAATAGACTCGGCGCCCCGGGGTGGAGATGCGACTGATTTCCGCGATCACCGGCTCGCCATCGAAATACTTCAGTTCGATTTCGAACTCAGGGTGTTCGCCCGGCTTTTCAACCAGGGCGTAACCGCGGATGTAGCCTTCGCCTTCGAGCACGTCGAGGACGCGGCCGCGCAGCTTGGAAGCGGGCGTGGACACCTTGGAACGCTTACGCATGTGCGCGTTCTTGATGCGGGCGATCATGTCGCTGAGGGGATCGTTGAAAGACATCTTCTCTCTCCCCTACCAGCTCGACTTCACGAGACCAGGAATCTGGCCCGCGGAGCCCAGGTCGCGAAGGGCGATCCGGCTCATCTTGAAGGTGCGATAATAGGCGCGCGGACGGCCCGTGATGTCGCAACGATTGCGGATCCGCACCTTGGAGGAGTTGCGCGGCAGGGCGGCGAGCTTCAGCCGCGCCTCGAAGCGCTCCTCCAGGGGGCGGTTGTCGTCATTGGCGATCGCCTTGAGGGCGTCGCGCTTGGAGGCATACTGTTTGACCAGTTTGCGGACCATGAGATTACGATTGACGGCGCTTTTCTTAGCCATGTGCTTGTCTTTCCTTCCCGATCAGGACGTGAACGGGAATTGGAATTCACGAAGCAGCTCGCGCGCTTCGTCGTCGGTCTTGGCGGTGGTGCAGACGATGATGTCCATGCCCCACATCTGGTCGATCTGGTCGTAGTTGATCTCCGGGAACACGATGTGCTCCTTCAGACCCATGGCGTAGTTGCCACGACCGTCGAACGAGGTCGGCTTCAGGCCGCGAAAGTCGCGAACCCGGGGCAGGGCCACGGTGACCAGACGGTCCAGGAATTCATACATGCGCTCTTTGCGAAGGGTCACCTTCGCGCCGATCACCATGTTCTCGCGCAGCTTGAAGCCGGCGATGGAAAGACGCGCGCGGGTCGGCGCGGGCTTTTGCCCGGCGATCATCGCCAGATCCTTCATCGCGGCGGCGGCCTTCTTGGAGTCGGCCACCGCTTCGCCGATGCCCATGTTCAGGACGATCTTGTCCAGCTTGGGGATCTGCATCTCGTTGGTGTAGCCGAACTTCTCCTTCAGGGCGCCGCGGATGCGGGTCTGATATTCAGTCTTCAGGCGCGGGGTGTAGGCCTCGCCTTGCTCCTCGGGAGCGGGAGTTTGTGCATCAACCATTGATAACCTCGCCGGTCGTCTTGGCGAAACGCACCTTCTTCTCGCCCTCAAGGCGGAAGCCGACGCGGGTGGGATTTCCCTTGGAATCGACGATGGCCACGTTGGAGACGTGAACCGCCGCTTCCTTATTCTTAATGCCGCCCTGGGGGTCGCCCTGGGAGGCCTTGGTGTGCCGTTTGACCATGTTCAGGCCTTCGACGATCAGCTTTTCAGCCTTGGGCATCACCTTGATGACCTTGCCTTGACGGCCCTTGTCCTTGCCGGCGAGCAGGACGACCTTGTCGCCCGACTTGATTTTCGCGGCCATTACAGCACCTCCGGCGCGAGCGAGATGATCTTCATGTGGTTCTTGGCGCGAAGTTCGCGCGGAACCGGTCCAAAGATGCGGGTGCCGATCGGCTCGTTCTGCTTGTTCACGATCACGGCGGCGGAGCTGTCGAACCGGATCACCGATCCGTCCTTGCGCTGGATGTCCTTGGCGGTGCGCACAACGATGGCGCGCAGAACGTCGCCCTTCTTCACGCGGCCGCG
>JAMFTA010000019.1 GCA_026225565.1 Caulobacter sp.
ATCACGCCGCCGCTCCAGTGGCCGACTTTCTCTCCGCCGCACACAAGTGATCCGTTCGGCGTTACGCGATAGCCGAAAGACCCCTCTTTTGAACGATTGTCAGCAGGCGCAGTGCCGGTCCACCGGGTCGCTTGACGCCCCGCTCCCAGTCTGAAACCAAATTTCTGGATACGTTCAAGTGACGGGCGAACACCGGTTGAGAGACCTGCTCGCGCTCACGAAGCGCTCGAATCTGGTCCGGGTCCAACGATTCGGTCGGCGTGAGGCAGAGTTCGTCGAACTTCCGCATGGTCCGCTTGTCGATGAGGCCAATGTCACGAAACCCCTCGACGGTCTCATGGACCGCTGCGGCGATCTCGCTTTGATAGGCGTCGGCCGTCTTCCCCTTAGCCATCACACTTCACCTCCACCAACCTGCCGGCCTCGACCAGCTCGGTGATCTCCAGATCCGAGAAACCCAAAGTCAGCTCAGCCAGCGCTTTAAGGCGGGCCTCGTCCTTCTCGTCGATGTTGTCCATAGCGCTCTTGGCAAACCCAAACGCGAACACCGCTCGTTCGCCGTTTCGATATAGGACCAAGGTGCGATAACCGCCGGACTTGCCTGCGCTCGGTCGAGCGACCCGCTGCTTGATGAGGCCCCCACCGAGATCGGCGTCAATGAGGCCCTTTTCCGCCCTCGCCACTGCATCGCAGAGCGCTGCGTCCGAAATTCTCTCCTTGCGGGCAAAGCGCACAAACCAAGGATTTTTCAGTACCCGCAATCTGAAACTCCGCAGGATATATATTACACAAAGTGTGATACTTCAATGTCGGCTGGCTAAGGGCGCCGCCCCCAGGTCGGCGTCAGCTGCATGCTCACGGCGAAGGTCGTCGAAACCGCCGTCCGAACAGGCGGGGGCGGGGATGTTGAAGCGGCTTCCGCCGCTTTCGCTCGTGCAATTTCGTGGATCTGCTCCGGCCGTAGGTTGGTGTAGCGCTTCAGCATCTTCCAGTCCTTGTGGCCGGTGACGAGAGCGACCTGCTGGATCAGGAACCCGGCCTCGAACAGTCGGCTGGTTGCCTCGTGGCGCAGGTCGTGGAAGTGCAGGTCGATGATCTTCAGGTCCTGGCAGGTGCGCCGAAACGCCGTGCCGACCGATCGGGCGTTGTAGGGAAACACGCGGTCGCTCTGGCCGGCGAACGGCTTTTGCTCCTGCAGCAAGGCCCAGGCATCGTAGCCTGTAGAGTCGATCAGAGGGACCTTCTGGTCGTTGCCGATCTTATCCCGAGGATCCTTCCGGTCCCGCACCATCACCGTGCGGCCGGTCACGTCGATGTCCTCCCAGAGGATGCGGGTGATCTCCTCCTGGCGCATGGCCGTCGCGACCGCAAATCTGATGATGCGGCCGACGGGGATGAGCTGCCGCGGATTGCCATCAAGGTGAGTGATGATCCGGGCCAGTTCATCTCGGGTTGGCCGCCGGTCGCGCTCGCGGCCCTTGCCGACCAGGCCCAATCTCTTCAGCGCGATGCGGGCAAGATCGACGGGCTCGGGCGAGACCTCGATCCCGTGCACAGCAGCGGCATGCGAGATGATGAGTTTGATGTAACCGACATCCATGCCGACGGTGACGCCGCCGGCGCCTTCCTTGGCCCGGTCCTTGCCGAACTGGATCAGCCGTTCGCGCGTCAGGTCGCCGATCTTGACGGAGCCCAACTTTGACTGAAGTGCGTCCAGGGTGAAGGCCTTTGACCGGCGTGGCGCCTTTCCCACTTCTTTCAGATCGTCGATATGGAGTTCGATAAGGTGGCCGAACGTGGTCGGATCTACACGCGCCCGTTTCTTCGGGGTCTCGCCGCGGTCGATCCTACGCTCGGTTGCGATAGCCCATTCTTCAGCGTCAGCGTGACGCCGGAACGTCTCACTGAGGTAACGACCCTTGCGCCGGACCTGGACCCGCCAATTGCCCGAGGGGAGCTTTTTGAAGGTCGCCAACGTGTGCTCTCCGTGTGCACTGGTACGTCAAACTCGGGCGTATTTGGGCGTTTTCCAGTGCACACGAGCGTGCACACGTTCGCTTTTAGTTCGTTGATATGATTGCATAACATGCTGAAAAATCAAGAGAAAATATTCGCTGTCGCTCCTATGATGGACTGGAGCGACCGGCATTGCCGGGCCTTCCATCGCACCCTCACGCGCCGGGCGCTGCTCTATAGCGAGATGATTACGGCCACCGCTGTGCTCCGAGGGGATCGCGCCAAGCTGCTGGGTTATGACGCCGTCGAACATCCGGTGGCGCTGCAACTGGGCGGCTCGGACCCGCGGGAGCTGACGCAAGCGGCCAAGATCGGCGAGGATTTCGGCTATGACGAGATCAACCTCAACGTCGGCTGCCCCTCGGATCGCGTGCAGAGCGGCCGCTTTGGGGCCTGCCTGATGCGGGAACCTGAGCTCGTGGCCGAGTGCATGGCCGCCATGGGCGCGGCGGTGGCGGTGCCGGTGACGGTGAAGTGTCGCATCGGGGTGGACGATCAGGACCCAGAGGAGAGCCTCTTCACCCTGGTGGATCTATGCACTCAAGCGGGGGTCTCAAGCTTTGCCGTTCACGCCCGCAAGGCGTGGCTGGAAGGGCTGAGCCCCAAGGAAAATCGGGATATCCCGCCGCTCGACTATCGGTTGGTGCAACGGCTGAAGCGCGAGCGGCCGGCGCTGACCATCAGTCTGAACGGCGGTATAGAGACCCTGGACGCCGCCATCGGCCATTTGCACTGGGCGGACGGGGTGATGATGGGCCGGGCCGCCTACCACAATCCTGGCCTGCTGGGCGATGTGGACGCGCGTATTTTTGGCGAGGACCGCAGGATCGACGGCTTTGAGGCGGTAGAGGCCTATCGGCCCTATCTGGCGGCGCGCCTCGCCGAAGGCGTGCCTCTGCACGCCATGACCCGTCATATGCTGGGGCTTTTCAGTGGCGCGCGGGGCGCGCGCGCCTGGCGGCGCATCCTGACGGTCGAGGGCGTCAAATCGGGCGCGGGCTTGGAGGTGCTGGACCGCGCCCTGTCGGCGCTCAAGGGCGCAGGGCCCCATGACGAGGCGCAAGCATCGGCGCCCATCGCGGCAATCTTGTGTGCGACGCAGCAAGGTTCTATCGATGGAGTAAGTAAATGAAATGGCGTCGAGCGGGCGAAGTCGTCCCGCTCGAGCCCAAGGGCGGCGGGCGTGAATGGCTGATATCAAGACCGTAGGCGTTGTGGGCGCAGGGCAGATGGGGGTCGGCATCGCCCATGTCTGCGCCTTGGCCGGCTACAGCGTCTCTCTGCACGACATCTCCCGCGAACGCATCGACGCCGGCGTCGAGCTGGCTCACAAGAACCTGACCCGTCAGGTCGGCCGCGGCATCATCACCGCCGATCAGATGGACGGCGCACTCGCCCGCATCGCCCCCGCCGAAGGGCTGGCGGCCATCGGCGCCACTGACCTGGTCATCGAGGCGGCCACCGAAAACGAAGAGCTGAAGAAGGCCATCTTCAAGAGCCTGGCCCCCCACCTGGGGACGCAGACGCTCCTGGCCTCCAACACCTCCTCCATCTCCATCACCCGCCTGGCCTCGACCACCGACCGGCCGGAACGGTTCATCGGCCTGCACTTCATGAACCCGGTGCCGCTCATGAAGCTGGTGGAGATCATCCGTGGCATCGCCACCGATGTAGATACCTATGAGACCGCCTCCACCTTCGCCAAGTCGCTCGGCAAGACCACCGCCAATGCCGAGGACTTCCCCGCCTTTATCGTCAACCGCGTCCTGGCGCCGATGATCAACGAGGCGGTCTACACCCTCTATGAAGGCGTCGGCACGGTGGACGCCATCGACACCGCCATGAAGCTGGGCGCCAACCACCCCATGGGTCCGTTGGAGCTGGGCGATTTCATCGGCCTGGATACGGTGTTGGCCATCATGAACGTGCTGCACGAGGGGCTGGCGGATTCCAAATACCGCCCGTGCCCGCTTCTAGTGAAGTACGTGGAGGCGGGATGGCTCGGCAAAAAGGCCGGGCGCGGCTTTTACGACTATCGCGGCGAGCATCCGGTGCCTACGAGATGAGACGCCGAATCCTTTAGGCGACAACCGTTTTCCCAACTGACCATCTTAGAGCCAGCTTATGAATCTCGATGCCCTCTCCCTTGGCGCCAACCCGCCGTTCGACGTCAATGTAGTGATCGAGGTGCCTATCGGGGGCGAGCCCATCAAGTATGAGATGGACAAGGCGTCCGGCGCCCTGATGGTCGATCGCTTCCTCTATACCTCCATGCGCTACCCCGGCAATTACGGCTTCATTCCCCACACGCTCTCGGGCGACGGCGATCCCTGCGACGTGATCGTCGCCAACACCCGCGCCATTGTGCCCGGCGCGGTGATGAGCTGCCGCATCGTCGGCGTGCTCATGATGGAGGACGAAGCGGGCCTGGACGAGAAGCTTCTGGCCGTACCCTCGGCCAAGCTCACCAAGCGCTATGAGAAGGTTCAGAGCTATACCGACCTGCCCGAGATCACGCTTCAGCAGATCGAGCACTTCTTCGCCCACTATAAAGATCTGGAGCCCAAGAAGTGGGTCAAGATTCTGGGCTGGCGGGACGCGGCCCACGCCCAGGCCCTCGTGCTCGAAGGCATCGAGCGGGCAAAAGCCAACAAGTCATAATCTGCACCTGGGGCGGATTGCCTTTTTTACATGGGCGCTGCTGAATATTTCTGACGCTCGGTCGATCGTCAGAAACCCAGTGCTTCAACTTAGCAAGTCGGTTGGAGCTCCAAGGTCTCGTCGGCGACGTGGCCTGGGGCGCAGGCCCCGTTGCTCAAGCGCCTGCGGCATTTTGTCATCGGTCCCTAAGCCGCGGCTTCGCGTTTAGAGGGCCGAAAGCATTGTGTGCCATCGATTGCTCATGGGCGCGCAACCTATTCAAGCCGATGGGGCCGATTTCTCTATACTGAAGAGTTATATTCGGCAGGTTCGTGGCGCGGTCGCGATGCAAGGCGGCCTGTCGATATTGCTGTCGTTAGCGGCCGCCGCCCTGGTTTCCCCGGCGATCGGCGCCGAGATCGCCTCGGTTCAAGGCGGTCTTGTAGCGATCTTTATCTGGCGACTATGGATTGCTGAACATCATTCTGACGAGGCGGTCGCGCGCAGACGGCTCGCGTGGGAATCCGCCGTGGTCGTCGGCCTGTGGACGCTTAACCTGACGTGCGTCGCCATGAGGATCCAGAGCCAACCGGCGCTCGGTCTGACGGTGGAAGCGGCCTTGCTGATCATCATCACCCTGTTATTGGGCGCCCAGCAGGTTCACCTGACCTTCTGGGGCTATCTGGCGGCGATCGCCGCACCGGCCTCAGGCATGGTCTATATGGGGATCATCCAGGCGGCGGGGGTCGATGCTAAGCTCGGCATCGCCAATACACTGTTCGTGCTGACGATCCTGGCCATTTCCTGGCGTCAACAAACCAGCAATCGCAACCTGACCCAGTTGCGTATCGACCTGATGCGGAAAAACGCCGGTCTCGCCGAGGCGGTTCGTCTGACCGAACTGGCTGAAGGGGCGGCGGCGCTCGGCTATTGGCGGGTCGATCCGGCGGCGCGGTCCCTCACCTGGTCAAAACAGGTCTATGCGATCCATGGCCTATCCCCCGACAGCTTCACGCCTTCGCTGGATACGGCCCTTCTACTCTACCAGGAAGATGATCGCGCGCGGATCAGCGCCTGTGTCGAAGAGGCCGTGGCTCGCGGTGAAAGCTATGAATTCCAAGCTCGCATCGTCTGCAAGGATGGCGAGGTGCGCGACGTGGTCGTCCATGGGCTCTGCGAAATGAATGCCGCCGGGGCTGTGACCTCGGTGTTCGGCACCCTATTGGACGTCACAGAACTCAAGCTCGCCGACGCGAGCCTGCGGCAAAGCGAGGCGCGGCTTCGCCTGCTGACGGAAAATGCATCCGACACCATCATCTGCTCAAGCCTTGACGGGCGAATGATCTATACCTCGCCCGCGGCGACGGCGGTGTCGGGATTTTCGCCGGAGGAACTCGTGGGCGTCAGGGCCCAGGATTTCATCCATCCAGAAGACCTCCCTGCACTGACAGGGGCCTTTTATGGCCTGGCGCGAAGCGGCGGCGCGGTGCGACAAAGGGTGGAGATGCGTATTCGCCGAAAAGCCGGCGGTTGGGCATGGGTGGAATCGAACGCCTGGCTGGGATGGGATCAAACCGGCCGCAAGCGCGAATTCTGCGACATCGTCCGCGACATTTCCCAACGCAAGGCCCTGGATGAAGAGCTGGTCCGCGCCGCCGAGGCCGCCGCCGCCGCCATCACCGCAAAAACCGAATTTCTCGCCAATATGAGCCACGAAATCCGCACGCCTCTGACCAGCATCATCGGCTTCTCCCAGGTGCTGGCGAACCGTGTCGATCTGCTTCCCGAGGTCGCTTCCAATGTCGCGCGCATCGCCTCCGCGGGCCGGTCGCTGCTGGCCATCGTCAACGACATCCTCGATTTTTCCAAATTGGAGGCGGGTAAGGCGGATGTCGAAATCCGCCCCTTCGATCCGCGCGCCTTGATCGCCGACGTGGCCGATCTCACCCAGCCCCAACTGGCTCAAGGCGGTCTGACCCTGGCGATCGACGTCGCTCCCGGCTTGCCTGCAAGCCTGATCAGCGACCAGGACCGCCTTGGCCAGGTGCTGCTCAATCTGGTCAGCAATGCGATCAAGTTCAGCGACAAGGGCGGCGTGGTCACCATCCGCGCCCAATACGCCGCCCGAGGCGAGCCGCCGGTGCTGCGGGTGGAGGTGATTGACAACGGGGTGGGCATCGCCGCCGACAAGATCGATCTTCTCTTCAGCCGTTTCTGCCAGGCCGACGGGTCCATCAGCCGGGCCTATGGCGGCACGGGGTTGGGCCTGGCCATTTGCAGAGGCATCGTCGAGCTTCTCGGCGGCCAGATCGGCGTGCAGAGCGTGGTCGGCGAAGGCTCGGTCTTCTGGTTTGAAGTCCCCGCCGAGGAGGGGCGGATCGAGGCTGAGGTCGAGGACTTCGACGCGCCTTGCGAGGATGCGGATCTCTTGGGCAAGCGCATCCTGGTGGTCGACGACGTCATGATGAATCGCGAGCTGATAAAGGCGGTTCTGGCCCCGTTCGGGGCGGAGTTGGTCGAGGCCGCCAGCGGAGAAGAGGCGCTAAACCTGGTGCAGACCCAGGTGTTCGATCTCGTCTTGATGGACGTGCAGATGCCGGGGATGGGCGGGCTGGAGGCGACCCGGCAGATCCGTGCCTGCGTTCCTTCCGTCGCTCCCATCGTCGCCATGACGGCCAATCACCTGCCCGAACAGGCGCAGGCCTGCATAGCGGCTGGCATGTCCGCCCACGTCGCCAAACCCTTCGCCATGGACGTGCTCCTGGGCGCCATCTTCTACTGGGCGCAGACGGGCGCCGCCGCCGAAGACCGGGCGATAGCTCCGAAAGTCGCATGACGGCGTCGCGGACGAGGCGCGCCGCATAATCCGCTATCGCCGGCTTCACGCCGTAGAGCCCTGAACGCCCCCGAGGAACGATCGCCATGCTGGCGCATTCGATTTCCATAGATCATGGGAGGACGAGTTCAATGAAGGGCGTCGCGCTTTGGGCCTTGGGGATCCCCATCCCGATCATCATCCTGCTGTTTCTCTTCCATGTGATTTGACCCCTCCTATGAAATCGTTGGGGCGTTGGATTAAGGCTTCCGATTGACGCTGCCGTGACGCACAAGCGGGCGACTACGGGAGATCGCCTTGTCTGACGCCACCATCGATAGGCCGGGATTAGCCAGGCGGGCGAAGGCTCCCTTGGGATTTATCCTGATTCTCGGCGCCTTGACGGCGTTTGGGCCCATCTCCATCGACATGTATCTGCCCGCGCTGCCGGCCTTGACCAAGTCGCTCCATGCGTCTGGCGCAGCGGGCCAGTGGACGGTGGCCGCCTTCTTTATCGGCATCTCGGTCGGGCAGCTCTTCTACGGTCCGTTGTCGGACAGATACGGTCGCCGGCCGCCGCTGCTGTTCGGCATGGGGCTTTATCTGTTGGCGACCCTCGGCTGCATCTTCTCGCAATCCATCGAGGTGCTGATCTTCTTTCGGGTTCTACAGGCCTTGGGCGGATGCGCCGGCATCGTCATCGCCCGCGCCATCGTGCGCGACCGGTTCGCCCATGACGAGGTGCTGCACGTCTTTTCCATGTTGATGTTGGTCATGGGGGTGGCGCCAATTCTGGCGCCCCTGTTTGGCGGCTGGGTGCTCTTGGTGGCCGATTGGCGCTGGATTTTCGGCGTGCAGGCGATCTTCGCCATCCTCGTCGGCGGCGTCGCCATGAGCACCTTGGCCGAGTCGCGCTCCGAGGAGACGGCGGCCCACGCCCGCGCGGAGAACGCCTTTCGCGGCTACGCCTCCTTGCTCGGCGATAAGCGCTTGGTGGGATATCTGCTCGCCGGCGCCTTCTCCGGCGCGGCGCTCTTCACCTACGTCTCCAGCTCGCCCGACGTGGTGATCGGCTATTTCCATGTCTCGCCCCAGCTGTTCGGCTGGGTGTTCGGGGCGAACGCCATCGGCTTTGTCGCGGCCAATCAATTGAATGCCCGCCTGGCCAGGCGTTATCCCTACGATCGGATCCTGAGCCTGGCCAATCTGGCGATCTTCGGCGTTTCCTTGGTGCTGCTGATCGATGCCCTCAGCGGATTTGGCGGTTTCCTCGGCGTCATGATCCCGCTCTTCCTCATCATGACCGGGTTCGGCTTCAACCAGGCCAACGCCTCGGCGGGCGCCTTGAACGCCGGAGCGCGACGTTCCGGCTCCACCTCCGGCCTGATCGGCGCGACCTCGTTCGCCGCCGGGGCGGCCTGCGCGGGTCTGGCGGGGTTGTTTCGCGACGGCACCCCCCGGCCCATGGCCATTGTCATCGCCGGCTCCCTCTTGGTGGCGGTGATCTCCCTTCGGACCTTGGTGAAGCCGATTGCCTACGCAAATTAGGTCACGCCGCCGCCGTGCTGGAAGCTTTGCACCAGACTGCCGGCGATCAGCCGCCAGCCGTCCACCAGGACGAAGAAGATCAGCTTGAAGGGCAAGGAGACGGTCACCGGCGGCAGCATCATCATGCCCATGCTCATCAGGATGCTGGCGATCACCAGGTCGATCACCAAGAACGGGATGAACAGCAGAAAGCCGATCTGGAACGCCCGCTTCAGCTCGGAGATCATGAAGGCGGGCGTGACCACCTGAATGGGCGTATCGATGGCGGTCTTTGGGGTGGGAATCTTCGACAGGCGAATGAAGAGGCCCAGATCGTCGCGATCCACCTGGCTCAGCATGAACCGCTTCACCGGCGTCGTCGCCGCCCCAAAGGCTTGCGGCAGCTCCATCTGGTGGGCGAGCAGCGGCTTGATGCCGGCGTTATAGGACTGGGTGAAGGTCGGCCCCATGACGATGGCGGTGAGAAACAGGGAAAGGGCGATGATCACCGAATTGGGCGGGCTCTGCTGCAGCCCCAAGGCCGTGCGCAGCAGGGAAAGCACCACCACGATGCGTACAAAGGAGGTCGTCATCATGACGATCGACGGGGCCAGGGACAGCACCGTCAACAGGCCCACCAGCTGCACCACCCGGTCGGTCAGGCCGCCGCCGGTGCCCATGTCGAGATTGATCGCCTGGGCCGCCGCGAAGGTCGGCACGATCAGGCTGAGCCCCGTGGCCGCCAGTGAGATCAGGGCGGCCCTGCGCAGGTCCGCGCCGCGGAGGCCGCTGAGGGCGGTCAAGATGTCGCGCATCGGCCGGCTCATGGGTTCACCGTCGGGGCAGGGGCGGCGGCGAGGCTGAGCAGCCGCCCGTCGCCGAGCAGGATCAGCCGCTCCTCGCGGTCCAGTCGCACCAAAACGAGGCGCCGCTGGGCGTCGAGCGTCAGGCTTTCGATCACTTGCAGACGCCGTTCACCCTTAGGCCCCGCCTGCAAAAGTCCGGTCGGACCCCAGCGTCGCAGCGCATAGGCGGCGCCGCCGATCAGCCCGAGGGTGACGGCCAGCGCGAAGACGGCTTGAAGAAGGTTGAGCAGCATCGGGCGCGTTCACAGTGAAGATTTCGCCCAGGGTCCTCTGAAGCCCTTAAAGAGCGATTAACCATAAAGCACTCGGCAGAAACGTCCCGTTAACCATAAGCCCGGCAAAATCCACCTATCGTAGAGGTGACCGCCGTGAGTCTGACCGACATTCCGTTGTTCGCCATGTTGAAGGGCAAGCTGCACTACGCCAGCCAGCGCCAGACGGTGATCGCCCAGAATGTGGCCAACGCCGACACCCCCGATTACGCCCCCCGCGACCTGAAGCCCTTCACCTTCGACCAGGCGGTGAAGAACGCCACCGGCGGCGACGCCATGACCCGCGTCGCTCGCACCAACGTCGCCCACCTGCAGATGGACAACGCCCCGGGCGGCCAATGGGAAGGGCAGACGTCGATGGATTCCGAGGTGCGCCTGGATGGCAACCACGTGGTGCTGGAAGACCAGATGATGAAGCTGACCCAGGCGCGGATGGATTACGACGCCGCCGTCAGCTTCTACCAACAGTCGATGCAGCTTCTGAAAACCGCCATCAAGAAACCGGGCTCATAGGCTCTAGATCATGACCGAAGCCACCACCTCCGCCAATTCCGCCATGGCTATCGCCGCCTCCGCCCTGCAGGCGCAGCAGGCGCGGATGCGGGTGATCGCCGAAAATATCGCCAACGCCGATTCCGTCTCGCCGACGGCGGGGGGCGATCCCTATCGCCGCCAGTCCCCGGTCTTCAAGCCCATGACCATGCCAGGGGGCGGAACCGGAGTGATGATGCAGGGCGTCCAGGCCGATCAGACCCCGTTCCGCACGGTCTACAGCCCCGGCAACCCCGCCGCCGACCCCAAGGGCTATGTAAAGATGCCCAATGTCGATCCCCTGATCGAGGCCTTGGACATGCGCGAGGCCCAGCGCGCCTACGAGGCCAATCTGAATGTGATCGAGACCGCGCGCACCATGCAGAGCCGCACCCTCGATCTTTTGAAACCATAGGGGCCTTAAGCCATGATGAGCCCGATGATCGCCGCCAAGGTCTATGCGGCCGTGCAGAACCAGGGCGTCGGCGCCCCCAAGCCCTCGGTGCAGGACGCCGACGACGGCCCCGGCTTTGGCGAGCTGGTGCAGAACGCCGTCGCCGACGCCATCAAGAGCTCCAAGCACGCCGAAACCCAGATGACCGCCCACGCCCAGGGCAAGGCCGAGCTGGTCGACGTGGTCACCGCCATCTCCTCCGCCCAGTCGAGCCTTGAGACGGTGATGGCCGTACGCGACCAGGTGATCGGCGCCTATCAACAGATCATGCAGATGGCGATCTAGGGGGCATTAAAGCCCTGGGCCGTCAGCGACTTTTGAAGCCGCCCGAAGGGGGGAACTCGACGCGGGCGAGCACATGAGCGTCCGGTCCTTGGGCCGCCTTCATCCAGCCGTCCCTCGCCATCGTCAGGCTGGCGATGCCGAATGCATAGCCGGTCGGAGATTCTGTCTGCACCTTGCATTGGTGGCGATTTCCCTTGGCGTCGGCGGTGCAACTGAGCAGGGCGAAACCGCCGACATTCGTCCGCAACGCCTTTTCCGGGAAATAGGGACCCGATGGCCCGATCCCCTGATAGCGAGAGTCCCTTTCAAAGATCAGGGGCGTGGTGGACTCGACTGAGGCGGGGTCTGCGCTGACGGTTGTTTCGGGCGTTTGCGCCGATGAATGCTGCGCGCTCCATGCAACCAGAGATGTTGCGATGATCGCTGTCAGCATGATGGCGCGCGTCATGATCCCATTCCCAGGCCGGAACTTTGAATCCCATCAACCCCGCAGACGCAGCGTCAAGCAAGGCGGGCTAAAAAGTTTCGTATTGCCCAGACTAGAAAGTGTCCAGCCGACGTCATTGATCCGATCTCATCGGGTCGAGATCGCCTACCCATGCCAGCTTGCCGCGCGCCGCCCGGATGTCTTCCTGACGACGCAGTTGCACCAGGGTCGTGAGGGTAAGCTCCACGGTCTCCCGTTTAGTGGTCAATCCGCTGGCCTCCATCGCCTGGGCCATCAAGGCGTCGTCAATGATGAGGTTGGTCCGCATGATGTGTATCCAGCTCTATACCACAGGCATAGACGCTGGCCCCCGCCGGGGTGGCATCGAGCGTTCTTCTGTAGGGCCGCCCGACGCGCCTAGCTATGGCACAGGCGCAGGAACTCCTCGCGGGTGCGGGGGTCGTCGCGGATGGCGCCCATCAGGTGGCTGGTGGTCAGGCTGGCGCCGGGGCTGTTGACGCCGCGCAGGGTCATGCAGCTGTGCTCGGCCTCGATCACCACGCCGACACCCAGGGGCTGCAGCACGTCCTGGATGGCGTGGCCGATTTCAGCGGTGAGCTTTTCCTGGATCTGCAGGCGGCGGGCGAAGCCGTTGACCACCCTGGCCAGCTTGGAGATGCCCACCACCCGATCGGTGGGCAGATAGCCTACATGGGCCTTGCCCACCACCGGCAGCATGTGGTGCTCGCAGAAGCTGACGAAGCGGATGTCTTTCAAGACCACCAGTTGGTCATAGCCGCCCACCTGCTCGAAGGTGCGCTCCAGATAGGCGCGCGGGTCCACCTCATAGCCCATGAACAGCTCGCCGTAAGAGCGCGCCACCCGGCCCGGCGTGTCCAGCAAACCCTCCCGTTCGGGATCGTCGCCGGCCCAGCGGATCAGGGTGCGAACGGCGGCTTCCGCCTCCTCCGCCGAAGGGCGGCCCGAAAGGCTGGTTTTTTCCATGTCGATAAGCTCCATCCGGCCGCAGATGGGGGCTGTTTGGCCGATGCGAAAGACGGGGGCAAGCGACCTTCGTGCGGCAAGGTGAACAACGTAGCGGCTTTGTTAACCATGTTGAGCGAGCTTCGCCCTGCGTCCTCGGCGCGATTCTGTCGTAATTTTTATGAGGTCCCCCATGAACGGCTCCGAGGTTTTGGACGTCGGCCGCGAGGCCATCTGGCTGACCATACAGCTTTGCACGCCGGTCTTGATCGTCGGCCTCTTGGTGGGCGTCGGCATCGGCCTCTTGCAGGCCCTGACCCAGATCCAGGAGGCGACCCTGATCTATGCCCCCAAGATCGTCGCCATCTTCGTCACCCTCTTGATCTGCCTGCCCTTCATGGGCGCCCTGATGGCCGGGTTCATGCGCCAGATCGCCGCCCGCATCGCCGGCATGTAGGTGGAGCATTACGCGCTCTCGGCTGAGGTCTATGGCGCGGGGCTGGTCTTCGCCCGGGTCGGCGCCATGGTCATGCTGATGCCGGGGATGGGCGAGACCTTCGTGCCGCCGCGCATCCGCCTGGCCTTCGCCTTCGTCCTGACCCTAGTCCTGTGGCCGATCGTGCGCGCCGTGCTGCCGCCGGTGCCGGCGACGGTGGACGGCCTGTTCGTGCAGCTGATCGGCGAGATCTTCATCGGCCTCGGCATGGGAGCCATCCTGCGCTTTTTCCTGGCCACGCTCATCGTCACCGGCGAGGTGATCTCCCTGCAGACCACCTTGGCCTTCTCCCAGACCACCAATCCCATGCAGGCCCAGCCAGCGGCGACCATCGGCACCTTCTTGACCATTATCGGTCTCACCCTGGTGTTCGCCACCGATCTGCATCAGCTGTTCATCGGCGCCATGGTCAAATCCTTCACCCTGTTCGCGCCCGGGCGCCCGCCGTCCATGGGCGACTTCGCCAGCCTGGCCATCAAGACGACGGGCGAGACCTTCGCCCTGGGGGTGCAGCTGGCCGGGCCGATCCTGGTCTTCGCCCTGGTCTTCAACATCGCCGCCGGCCTGATCGGCCGGGTGATGCCACAGTTTCAGATCTTCTTCATCGCCACGCCGCTGACCCTGCTGTTCGGCCTGTCGATTTTCGCCCTCAGTCTCGGGGTGATGGGCCTTGTGTGGGTCGATCGCTTCCGCGCCTTCCTCATTCGACTGACGTGAGCGCGACCTGATGGCCGACGATCACGACTCCAGTTCGAAAACCGAAGAACCGAGTAAGCATAAGCTCGACGAGGCCCGCTCCAAAGGCGACGTCGGCAAGTCGTCGGACGTGCCCGCCGTGGCGGTGTTCGCGGCGGTGGGCGGGGTGGTGGTCATCCTCGGCGGAGCGGCCTGCCAGCAGATGGCGGCCAGCTTCCTGCCCTTCATCGCCCATCCTGACGCCATCGACCTGTCGGGAGAGGGCGCGATCGGCGTCGGGCGGGAAGCCTTGATGGCGGCCCAGCCCGCCCTCTGGGCGCTCCTGGCCGCCGCCGCCGCCGGGGTCGCCGGCAATGTGCTGCAGCAGGGCTTCCTCTTGACGCCGAGCAAGCTGGCGCCCGATCCCTCCCGCCTCAGTCCGATGAAGGGCTTTCAGCGGATGTTCGGCGTCGACGGCCTGATCGCCTTCGCCAAGTCGCTGATCAAGGTCTGCGGTCTGGCCTGGGTGGCCTGGCTCGTCCTGGGCCCCAAGGCGTCGGTCCTGCAGAATCTGGCGGCCCTGGACCCGGCGGCCATCCTGCCCCTCTGCGCCGAGTATCTGAAGCCGCTCTTTATCGCCGTCTTGATCATTATGGCGGTGATCGCCCTGGCCGACTTCGTCCTGCAGAAGCAGCGCTTCATGCAGCGGATGCGGATGAGCAAGGAGGAGATCAAGGAAGAGACCAAGTCCAGCGAAGGCGACCCCCACGTCAAGGCCAAGCTGCGCCAGCTGCGCATGATGCGGTCCCGGCAACGGATCATCCAGGCGGTGCCCAAGGCGACCCTGGTGGTGATGAACCCGACCCACTACGCGGTGGCCCTGCGCTATGTGCAGGGCGAGACGGCCGCGCCGATCTGTGTCGCCAAGGGCGTCGACGCCCTGGCCTTGAAGATCCGGGCGGTGGCCGAAGCCCACAAGATCGCCGTGGTGGAGGATCCGCCGCTCGCCCGCGCGCTTTACGCCACAATGGAGATCGACCAGACCATTCCGCGAGAGCACTATGAGGCGGTCGCCAAGATCGTCGGCTTCGTCATGGGCAAGAAGAAGCCGCGTCCCGCCCAGCCAAGGCCGGACGGCCTGCGGCGAGAGGGTCAGGGAACGGGCGGTCCGCGACCGATGGGGTTATAGGGGGCGTATGATGAACGATGGATTTGGGCTGGAGGCGCCGACATGGATGCTCGCCCGCTAAATTTCTCTGACCCCGCCGATCTGCACGAGATCGCCGCGCCGCCGCCGCCGGCGAGGCCGCCTGCCCGTCGGCCCATGGTCGATCCGCTCACCTTGGCCGCTACCCTGTTCTTCCTTTTGGCCGTGGCCGCCGCCGCCTATCCGGCGTTCAGGGCCGGGCCCACCGTGGGCCCAAGCCTGCTCTTGCTGATCGGACTGTCCGGCGTGGCGCTGGCGGGGGTTTTCGTCTTCGCCCTGGGCGACCGGGAAGCGGCCCGAAAGCCCGAGAGCGTCATCGTCTTCACCGACGCCCTGGTGGAGCCGGCCTGTGTGGTCCGGCCCGACGGAACCCTGGTGGAAAGCAATGACGCTTGGCGGTCCCAGGTGGGCGGCGGCGCGCGCCTGCCCAAGGCCGCTCTTGGCGGCGCCTCCCTCTATACGGCCTTGACGGCGGCCCGGCGCGAGGGCGCCAGCCGCGCCTCGATCCAGATGGGGGAAGGCGAGCGCACGCTTTTGGTGTCTCGCCTCGGCGACAACCGGCTTTTGGTGCGTATGGCGCTGGAGGGGCCCGAGGATATGGCTCGCCTCAGCGCGCCGGCCGCCGCTCCCGCCCAGTTGCCCGCCCCGGCCTCGGCCTTGGACGCCTTCGCCGCCGCCGCTCCCTTCGGCGCGGCCTTGCTCGATGGGGACGATCCGTTCGAGGCGGTGGTGTTGCAGGCCAACAGCGCTCTTGAGGCCATGACCGGCGGCGCCGCCCAGCCCGGCGTGCGCTTTGGCGATCTGCTCGAAGCGACGGGATTGGAAGACGCCAAGACCCGCCTGCGCACCCGGCTGGGCAGTCCCGTGGAGGTGCGAATCGCCGGCGCCAGCCCCGCGGCCAAGATCGCTCATCTCTATGTCACTTCCGCCGAGGGGCGCCTGGTGGCCTTCCTGCTCGACGTCTCCGAGCAGAAGCAGCTGGAGATGCAGCTGGTGCAGTCGCAAAAGATGCAGGCCATCGGCCAGCTCGCTGGCGGCGTCGCCCACGACTTCAACAATCTATTGACCGCCATCCAGCTGCGGCTGGACGAGCTCTTGCACCGCCATCCGGTGGGCGATCCCTCCTATGAGGGGCTGAACGAGATCCGCCAGACCGGGGTGCGCGCCGCCGATCTGGTAAGGAAACTTCTCGCCTTCTCCCGCAAGCAGACGGTGCAGCGCGAAACCCTGGAGCTGGGCGAGCTGATCTCCGAGTTCGAGGTCTTGCTCCGCCGGCTCCTGCGCGAAGACGTCAAGCTGGTCACCGACTACGGCCGAAATCTCCCCCAGGTGCGCGCCGACAAGAGCGCCTTGGAGACCGCGGTGATGAATTTGGCGGTGAACGCCCGCGACGCCTTGCGCAGCCACGGCACGGCGGACGGGGGCGTCGGGGTGGTGCGTATCCGCACCGCCCGCCTGACCCAGATGGAGGCGCGGAGCCTCGGCTTTCCCGACGCCCTGGAGACCGGCTCCGCCCTGATCGAGGTGGCCGACAACGGCCCCGGCATCCCGCAAGAGGTGATGGCCAAGATCTTCGAGCCCTTCTTCACCACCAAGCCGGTGGGCGAGGGCACGGGGCTGGGCCTCGCCACCGTCTATGGCATCGTCAAGCAGGCGGACGGCTGGATCCACGTGGAGAGCACAGTGGGCAAGGGCACGGCCTTTCGGATCTTCCTGCCCATCTATGTGGCGCCGCCCCTGGCGCCGGGCGCCGTGGCCCCGGTGCGCTCGCCCCTGAAGTTCAAGCCGGCCCCGCGCGATCTCTCCGGCGCCGGCTGCATCCTCTTCGTCGAGGACGAGGATGCGGTGCGGGTGGTGGCGGCGCGGCTTTTGCGCGCGCGCGGCTATGAGGTGATCGAGGCGGCGGACGGGGAGGAGGCCCTGGCCCTGGCCGAAGCCCACGCCGGGGAGATCGACCTGCTCATCTCCGATGTGATCATGCCGGGGCTGGACGGCCCCACCTTGCTGAAGAAGGCTCGCCCCTTCCTCGGCGACGCCCAGGTGATGTTCATCTCCGGCTACGCCGAGGCGGAATTCTCCGACCTGCTGGAAGGGGAGGAGGGGGTGACCTTCCTGCCCAAACCCATCGACATCAAGATATTGGCGGAACGGGTGAAGCTGCAGCTGCAGGGGGGGTAGCGATCGCGGCCGGCATCGCGCGCCTCGGCCGCACCTGACCGGCCGAGGCGGCTTCCCTATCGGAAATGCATAGGGTCTAAGCAGTCCTGCGAATTGAGCCGCCCCGTCCATGGATTGGCGTCGATGTTAAGGCTCAGCTAAGGAAACTATGGTGTGGCCGGGAGGCTGCGCACCGGGCGAGGTCGAATTCTAAAAATGATCAGTTCCATCTTTGACGTCTTTCGCGCAGCGCCCACGAAATTATGGGACCGAGCGGTGGCGGCGAATTGGTTCGGACCGACAGCGAGAAAGTATGCGCGCCGCGAGGTCAATCATGCCGAAAGACGCGCCGAACACGCCGAAGCCAGACTGCGCGCGGCTATCGACGCCTTACCGCAGGGGGTGGTGTTTCTCGACGATGAGGGGCGCTACATACTTTGGAACCAACGCTACGCCGAACTCTATCATCGATCGGCCGACCTATTCGAAGTCGGCGCAAAGCTGAGCGACACCCTTCGGATCGGCGTGGAGCGGGGCGACTACCCCGACGCGATCGGATGTGAGGAGGAATGGCTGGCTGAGCGCATGGCGCGGCTCACCAATCCCGGCACGCGCCATGAACAGCGGGTCTCGGATGGCCGTTGGCTGATGATCGAAGAGCGCCGCACCGCCGATGGCGGGATCATCGGCCTTCGGGTCGACATCACGGAGATGAAGCAACAGGCTGAGCACCTTCGTCTGGCGCGCGATCAGGCCGAGGAGGCCACGCGGGCGAAGAGTCGATTCCTGGCCACCATGAGCCATGAAATCCGCACGCCCCTGAACGGCGTTCTTGGCATGGCTCAAGCCATGGCCAACGACGAGCTTTCGCCGCGTCAGCGAGAACGCCTCGGGGTGATCCACAAATCCGGCGAGGCGCTCCTTTCGATCCTCAACGACATTCTGGATATTTCCAAAATCGAAGCCGGCAAATTGGAGATAGAGACCGTTTCCTTCGATCTGGAAGAGGCGGTGGTGGCGATCCACAGCATCTTCGAGGGGGTCGCGGCGGCGAAGAACGTGGATCTTCTGCATTCGATCGAGGAGGACGCGGTCGGCGCCTACCTTGGCGATCCCATGCGGCTTCGCCAGATCCTGATGAATTTGCTGTCCAACGCCTTGAAGTTCACAGAGCGCGGCTCCGTTCGGCTGGATGTGTCGACCATCGACGGGACGCTGCAGTTCGTGGTCCGCGATAGCGGCATCGGCATGACGCCGGATCAGCTCGCCAATCTCTTCCAGAAGTTCACCCAGGCTGACGTCTCCACGACCCGCAAATATGGGGGAACGGGCCTGGGCCTCGCCATCTGCCAGGAGCTCGCAGCGCTGATGGGGGGAACGCTGGACGCCGTCAGCACCCTGGACGAAGGCTCGACCTTCACCCTTCGCCTGCCGCTGGAGCGCTGCGAGGCGCCGGCAAGCGCGCCTGCGGCCGCTGCGGTGGAAAAGGACCAGCACGACGACCTTCGCGTCCTCGTGGCGGAAGACAATGCGGTGAATCAGTTGGTGCTCAAGACCCTGCTCGCCCAGGCCGGCGTTGAACCCGTCGTCGTCGATAACGGCGTGCAGGCTGTCGAGGCCTGGTCGCGCGCCGAGTGGGACGTCATTTTGATGGACGTGCAGATGCCGCAGATGGACGGGCTGATGGCCACCCAGGAAATTCGCACCCGCGAACGCATCCAGGGACGGAGCCGGACGCCGATCATCGCCCTGACGGCCAACGCCATGGCCCATCAGGTCCGCGAATATCTGGAGGCTGGGATGGACGGCTTTGTCGCCAAACCGATTGAAGCGGCGAAGCTGTTCGACGCGATGGAACAGGCCTTGGCGGTGAGCGCGCCTCAGGCGTCAGAGCCCACTCTCAGTCAGGCCCACTGAGCGGTAAGCTCGAAGGGGCGCGCACCCCGCAAACCCACCCAGCAGCGGACATCCGCTTGCTCCCGCCCCCTTCCGCCTTTAGCCATGCAGCTCCAACGCAAAGGGCTTTGCATGACCTCGACTCGCCGCGATCTTCTCTCTTCCGCAGGCGCGGCCGGGGCGGCTATCGCCCTCTCGGCCATGGGCGCGCACGCCGCGCCTCTGCCTGAGGCTTCCCGCACGCCCGCCGCCGATCCGGCGCTGAGATCCCTGCTCGACGCCGTTGCGGGGGAGATTCTGGATGAGACCCCCGAGCAGGCCACCAGCCTGGGTCTCGACGTGGGCGCCCGCGCCGCGCTGAAGAGCCAGCTCAACGACCGCAGTTGGGCCGCCGCGGTCAAGGACGCCGACGCCTGCGCCGGCCGGCTGACGCGGCTGAAGGCCGTCGATCGCGCCGCCTTGAAAGGCTTTGACGCCAGCCTCTACGACGCTGTGGTCTACGCCAATGAGCTCGGGGTCGAGGGCGGGCGCTTCGGCTATGGCGACAACACCTACGCCGCCGCCATGGGGGAATCGGCCACCCCCTATGTGGTCAGCCAGGAGGGTGGGGATTTCAACACCGTCCCCGAATTCCTCAACTCCCAGCACAAGGTGGCCAATGCCGCTGACGCGGACGCCTATCTGGCCCGGCTGAGCGCCTTCGCCGTCTGCCTGGACCAGGAGACCGCCCGGGTGCGCCGCGACGCCGGCCAGGGGGTGATCGCCCCGGACTTTCTCCTGAAGACGGCGCTGGATCAGATGCTCCCCTATCGCGCCACGCCGGCGGATCAGTCTCACCTGATCACCTCGCTCACCGCCCGCACGGACGCCCTGGGCCTCTCCGGCGGCTACGCGACCCGGGCCGGCAAGATCGTGGAAGGGCAGGTCTATCCCGCCCTGGATCGGCAGATCGCCGCGCTGCGGGACGCCGCCGCCAAGG
The DNA here is from genome assembly GCA_026225565.1 of Caulobacter sp. Classification (GTDB taxonomy): domain Bacteria; phylum Pseudomonadota; class Alphaproteobacteria; order Caulobacterales; family Caulobacteraceae; genus CAIOYC01. Next base: position 20,228 of record JAMFTA010000019.1, read on the forward strand.
CTGGGCACGACGCGGGCGCCTGGCGCCTGCCCGAGGGCGAGGCCTATTACGCCTGGCTCTTGAAGGTCGGCACCAGCACGGCCATGACCGCCGATGAGGTCCACCGGATGGGCCTGGAGCAGAACCTGGAGATCCAGGGGCGGATCGACGCCATCCTGAAGGCCCAGGGCTTGACCCAGGGCACGGTGGGCCAGCGGGTGGCGGCGCTCAGCAAGGACCCGCGTTTTCTCTATCCCAACAATGCGGCGGGCAAGGCCCAGCTGATCGCCTATCTGAACGGCCGCATCGCCGCCATGCGCCCCCTGCTCCCCAAGATGTCGAAGA
>JAMFTA010000169.1 GCA_026225565.1 Caulobacter sp.
ACGGCCATCTGTATTGGATCGGACCGCGAGCCTGCCTTCGCCACGCCAGTCGCGATCGCCTGCGCCGCGCCAAGCGGGTCGATGCGCCATGACAGCGGGCCGGCTTCAGGCGTTGTCGCGACGATCCGCAGGCGCCGCGCGCGATGGTCGAGTTTGATCTGCACCTCCTTAGCCACACGCGTCAAATCCACAACGCCTCGCGCGCGCAGCGATTGCGAAACAGAGTCCAGCACTTCGGGTGCGAATAAGCTGCGGCCCGCGAGGGTGAACCGATCGCTGCTTCGTCCTGCATATTCGAATTGGAGCGCATTCAGCGGGCCGGTGATGCGATCAGGGCGGCGGATGACGCGATCTCCCAGCCGATAGCGAAGAACGGGCGCGCCATTGCCAAACAGGCGCGTCACAAGCAATTCGCCTTCCTCGCCGACGTCCGCCGCGCGCCCGTGGTCATCCACGATCTCGACTAGATGCAGACCAGGCACGACTGTCAGGACCTCCGACGCCGGATCGAGTTGCAGGCCGATCGTCTCGGCCTGCATGGCGGCGAAGAAGCTCAGAATGACGAGGTTGGGGAAGGCGGCCTTGAGGTCCGCGCGCGCCTTGGGCCGCAGCGAGCCGCTGCCGAAGAGAGCGACCCTGAAGCTTGCCCGCTCCGCCGGTGACAGATGGTCCGCGTACTGCGCCAAGTTGGCGATGTCGCGGCTGATTCCCATGAAAGCCTTGGCGCCAGGATAGGCTAGGATTCGCTGAAAGACGTGTCGATCGATCGCTCCGCAGCCGATGTAGTTGACGCCGGGAATGTGCTGCAGGACACCGCCGACCATGGCGCCGCTGCTCCACATCATGTGGTCGGCGAGAGTGCATACGACCCATTTGGCGCCGGCGTCGGCCATGTGCCGGGCGATGATGTGTCGGCCAATGAAGGCGCCCGCCCAGCGATAGGTGTCCCACAGCTCATCCAAAGGATAGACGATCTCCGTCGGCTGGCCTGAGGAGGTTCCACCGCTGGCGGCGACCTGAAAGCCGCCCTGTTCGATGGGGCCGACCAGCCCGGGGCGCTGGCCCGTGTAGAATTGCTGCGACAGCGTCTTGTCCATAACTGGCAAGACTTGGAACGCCTCCAGGGAGGTCACGGGACCTGTGCCCACGGCGTCGTCGATTCGCGCGCGCCACAAGGGATTGACGCGACAGATCTCCACCAATTGGCGCAAGCGGCGTTCGACGAGCGCCCTTTGAAGGGCGAGCGGCAGCCGATCCACAGGGACTTCCGCCCGCGCCTGGGCCGCCTGCAGGATCGACAGGAAGGACGGCAGAGCCAGGACGTCGTCGGGCGTCCGCGGCGCCAACAGATGGTCGGGAAGGACAGCCCGCGCGAGGGCGTCCGCTTCTCGCCATGTCGCAGGCCCCGCGCCCGCCGTCGATCCGGCCTCGACAAGGCCGCGCGAATCCGACGCCCGGCTCATGCGGCGACTTCGTGGGCGGACCAGTCTTCTATGATCTCGCGCCCGTGGCGGCGGATCTCCTCGACCAGTCCCGAGATATCGGACCGACCGATGCGGTGATTCATCAGCACGATCCGCAGGACGGTGGCGCCGTCCAGATCGACCTTCGAGATGAAGTAGCGGTTGCCGGCGCGGATCCGATTGCGCAACTCAAGCTGGAACCCGTCGAGGTCCCGCGGGGCGTCCGAGGGCCTGTATGTGAAGCACAGGATATTGGATTCTGGCTCGTGAGCGACCACGAAGTCCGGAAGACTCATGAGGTCATCGTGCGCCGCCCTGGTGAGATCGACCAGATGCTCGAGCTTCGTCTCGAAGAATCCCCTGCCGAACAGCGCCCAGGTGAGCCAAAGGTTGAGGATCGATGGCCGCTTTGTGCATTCGAAATTCTTCGTGCCGCTTTCGAAGCGGCTGATTTCATCTTCATAGGGATCAAGCACGTAGGACGCTGTCTGTGGGAAGGCCGTCGCGGCCAGGCCCCGGTCGCGGTAGAAGAGCAGGGTGCAAGCGGCGGGCGCGAACAGCGTCTTATGCGCATCCAGGCAGAAGGAGTTGGCGAGTTCGATCCCACGCACGCGCTCGCGCAGGCGGTCAGACAGCAGGAAGGCTCCGTTGTGTGCGGCGTCGACATGGAGCCAAAGCCCGCGGTCCCGAGCCAATTGGGCGAGGGCTTCGAGCGGATCGTTCGCGCCAATCGACGTGGTCCCGGCGGTGGCGACGATGCAAAATACGTCGAGGCCGCGCTCGACGGCGCTGTTAAGGGCGGTTGCGGCGGCCGGGACGGAGATTTGACGCTGAACGTTGAGCGGCAGTCGCACGACCTGATCCTCGCCAAGGCCAAGAATGCCGGCGACGCGGCTCACCGAGAAATGGGAGTCCTCGCCGATGGCTATCGCGGGCCGGCCGCGCGGACCGATCGCCACTCCGCTTTTCCAACTTCTGGCGAAGTGGCGGTTTCGCGCCGTCAGGACGGCGGTCATGTTCGCCAGGGAGGCACCAGAGGTGCTGACCATCTCGAAGCTGTTCGAAGGCCAGCCCAGGCGGCGCCCGAATTCTTCCGCGATGATTTTGTCGGCTACATTGGCCAGCTGGCCCGCTTCATAAAAGGACGCCGGCTGCGGCGCCATGGCGCTGACCATGTCGAACACCGCCGAGACAGGCGCGACCGACGAGAATTGCCGCCCCATGTAACCCCTGGAATTCACCTTGATCCCGGTTCGCAGGTAAAGATCGAGGATTGCGGTGAACCTCTCGGCGTCGAAACCTTCTGGTTCAGCTTCGGTCATCAAGGCCCGGGCCTCGGCTAGCAGCGCGCCCGGCAGCTCAAGCCTGATCCCCTCGACGTCGTCTTTGGCGAGATGCGTCGCCAGCGTCTCATGGGCGACGGTGATCGCCTGGCCAAGCTGCTCGGGGTCGAAAAAGCGCGTGAACGCCGCCGAAGGAGGGGACCATGGCGCGTTGTCTGCACAAGTGGGGCTCGAGGTCATGGCGATATCCTTTCATCGTGGCGCCGCAGATGCGGCCGGACATTCAATAAAGGTCTGGGCCACTGCCGCGCCGAAGAGACGCTGTGGCCAACTGGGAGTTTAATTCGTCGCCCTGATAGGATGTATGCGCATTGCGCATACATCGATGATGTTACTTGTGACATTTTTTGTTATTCATTCTTGTAATATAGATATGAAGTTCTCCGAGTTACGCCAATAATAGATTGATGTTTTCAAATTATCGCGTCAACGTGGTGATTATAGTTTGGCCGATCATGTCAAGTCTCGCTGCCTTGTGAAGGGCATCTTCAAGCCCTGGGGCGTGTTGGCGCTTACCCGCCAATGGGACGCGTGCGCAGGGTATGGCGTGATCGGGAGAAGAGATCGAATGAGTTGGACGTGGGAGCGACCTCGAATTGGAGGCGAAGCAATCGCGAATAGGTCCAGGCGGCGCGTCGTCCGACTTGGGCGGGCGGGACTATCCGCCGCCGCCCTGATAGCGGGCTGGGCGAGCCAGACGCAGGCCCAGGACCTTGGCGCGGGCGGCGCCCCGGCCACGGACGACGCCATCATAGTGACGGCGCAGCGTCGGGCTCAGGCCGCAAGCAGCCTTGGCATGGCCATCAGCGCATTTTCCGGCGACGCCTTGACAGAAAAGGGCATCAACACCGCAGAACAGCTCTGGCAGATCACCCCCGGCCTGATCGTGAAGGATGCCGGCTACGGCGTTCCCACCTACACGCTGCGGGGCGTCGGCTTCGAGAACTACTTCGTCAATTCGTCCAGCACGGTGGGCCTTTACGCCGACGAGATTTCGATCGCCTATCCGGTGATGAGCCGAGGCCTGCTCTTTGATCTCGAACGGGTGGAGGTCCTCAAAGGGCCGCAAGGCGATCTCTACGGCCGCAATACGACAGCAGGGCAGATCAATTTCATCGACCGCAAGCCGACGCCCGCGTTCGCCGCGGGCGGACAGATCGACATTGGTCGATTCGACGCCGTCAACGCCGAAGCCTATGTCAGCGGCCCGCTCACGGACCGGATCCAGGCCAGGCTGTCTGGCGCGATCAACACGTCCGACGGCTGGCAGCACAGCTTGTCGCGGCCCGACGACAAGCCCCTGGGCGCAAAGGACGAGGGCGCGCTGAGAGGGCAGGTCAATTTTGATCTGAACCCAGGAGGCAGCTTGCTGCTCCGCTCATATTGGGTCCGAGACACGTCCGACAACGAGGCGCTGACCCCGGTCGACGGCCACAGCCTGGGCCTGCCAAACGCCCAGGCCAAGTCCACGACCGGGGAGGTTCTCTTCTCGACCGGCGACAATCGGGTCGCCGACTGGACGCCGGGCTTTCGGCCGCACCGAAATAACACGACCAGCGGCGTCGCGGCCACGCTCAACCAGGCGCTCGGCGGTGTCGTGCTCACCTCGATCAGCGCCTACGACCGGTTCAAACGCCACGAGACGAACGACTATGATGGGGCGGCGGCGAGTGACTCGAACGCCGTCAATATCAGCACCATCGATGCGGTCTCACAGGAGATTCGTCTAGCGAATCGGAACAAGGCCGACACCGTCAACTGGATCGTGGGAGCCTACTATTCGAAGGACCGGGTGCATGAGGACTACCGCTTCTATATGCTCGATTCCTTCTATGGGAATGTCCTGGGCATCAAGGCGCTCAACACGCGCTACACCCAAAATACCGACAGCGTGGCTGGCTTTGGCCACGTCGAGGTCCGTGTGGCGGATGGGGTCCGGCTGGTCGGCGGCGCTCGCCTGACCCAGGAGAACCAGCGCTTCGAGGGCTGCACCTACGACCTAGACGGCTCTCTCGCCCGATTCGTGAATACCGTGCTGATTCCGCACGTGATCGCGCCGCTCGGGCTGCCCGTGCCTGCGAACATCCCGCCGGGCGGTTGCAGCGTCTATGACGACCGCATCGCCTCGCCCACCTACGGCGAGTTCACCGACGCGGAAGAGCGCGCCCGCACCTCGAAATGGATGTGGAAAGGCGGGGTGGAATATGAGCCCGCGCGGGACGTGCTGCTTTACGCCAACATCTCGTCCGGCTTCAAGTCGGGCGGCTTCAACGGCGCGAACGCCAACCTCAAGAGCCAGGAATCCGCCTACCAGCCCGAAGAGCTCACCGCCTATGAAACCGGCGTAAAGGCGACCCTTCGACCCGTCAATCTCTATCTGGACGGCTCGTTCTTTTATTATGACTACAAGGACAAGCAGACGAATGGCTCCGCTGTCACCTTCGTCGGCGACATCACCGGCATTACTAACATTCCCAAGTCACGCATCTACGGCGTCGACGCCACGGCGCGGTGGTCGCCGTTCAAGGGCGCGTCGATCACTCTCAACGCGACCTGGCTCGACTCGAGGATATTGGAATGGACGCCCGTCAGTCCGCTGAGCGTCTATCCGACCGTCGTGCACTACGACGCGGCAGGCCAGTCGCTTCCCAATGCGCCGGCGCTGTCGGTCAATGTGACGCCATCCTATCAATTCGACCTCGGACAGGACCTCAACCTAAGGATCGTAGTCGACTACCTCTATCGGTCGAGCACCTCCGGCGCGGGTCTCGCCTATCAGGCGACCCCAGCCTACAGCCTGGTGAATACCGAGGTTTCGGTCGGTCCGCGCGGGGACCGGTGGCGGGTGACCCTCTGGGGCAAGAACATCTTCGATCAATACTACTATAATTACGCGGGCCTGCCGGGGAACGCGAACTATGTGCGGGCCGTGGGCCAGCCGGCCACCTTCGGTTTACGGCTCGCGGTGGCGCTGTGACTGAGAGTTCCGCTCGCCGCCTGCCACGACCGCCCGCCTCGGCGGGGCCCGTCGTCGGGTTCGCCGCCATCACGGCCACGGCGCTTCTGGCCGCGCCGGCGATCGCGGCCCAGCTTGCGAGCGAGTTTCGCCTCTTACCCTCGCAGATCGGACTCTACTTCGCGGTGGAGCAGGGCGGCATGTGCCTGGCCGCCCTGCCGGCGATGTGGTGGCTCAAGCACGTTTCCTGGCGCCGCGCCGCCGGTGTCGCCATGGGGATCTTCATGCTCGCCAATCTACTGTCGGCGCGGACCCATGGGATGGCCTGGCTTTTGCCGCTGCGGGGCGTCTCTGCCCTCTCCGGCGGCTCGCTCATGGTGCTCAGCATGACGCTCGCCAGCCGCTCGTCGGAGCGCGAGCGTCTCTTCGGGCTTTGGACCCTTGGCCAACTGGTCGTCGGCGCATTGTTGCTGTTTTTCCTGCCCAGACTTTTTGCCAGGTTTGGACTTTCATTCCTCTACCTGTTGCTCGCGGGACTGATGGCCGCGGCCATCCCGCTGCTCGCCCAATTGCCACCAGCTGTCGTGGCGGCGCCAAGCCACGACTCGGGGCGACGGATGCAGGCCCGGACCGCGGTCCAGGGACTAGGCGGAGTATTCCTCTACTATTTAGGTTTCGGCGGGGTTTGGCCGTTCATGGCGGCCATCGCCAAACTGGGCGGCGCCACTGCCGTGGACAGCGGCTCGGCCTTGGCGCTCGCCTCGCTGTTCGGCGTCGGCGGCGCCTTCCTCGCGACGGTGCTGGCGCGCCGCGGGGGGCAATTCGCACTGGTCGTCGGTTATGGCGCCCAGGCGCTGGCCTTGTTCGTCCTGCTGCACGAACCGTCCGTCCTTCGCTTCGCGATCGCCGGATGCCTACTCAAGGGCGGATCGAATTTCAGCTTGCCGTTCATCCTCGGCCGCGTGGCGAGCCTGGATGTCACCGGCCGGCTGATGGCGCTGACTAACATAGCGATCGGTGGCGGGCTGGCGACGGGTCCGCTGGTCGCCGGCGTGGTCGTCGAGCGCCTCGGCGGCCCGAATGCGCTTATCGGCTCAGCCGTCTTTGATGTTGCTGCCTCGGCCCTCCTCATCGTGCTGCTGAAGCGGGCGCCGACGGCGGCTTTCGAGGCGCTGGCGCGCGCGCCGCGCGGCGCAGAGGTCTGAGACGAGCGAGCGGCGGCGCCTCAATCCATTTGTCCTGGAGCACATCCACCGTGTCCATCATCTCGGAATATGACGAACTCGACGCCCTTGGCCTGGCGGAGCTGATCCGCTCGCGGCAGGTGAGCGCCCGCGAGGCGGTTGAGACGGCGATCGCGCGGATCGAGGCGCGCAATCCGCAGCTGAACGCTGTGGTCCAACGGCTGGACGCCGTCGCCCTGGGCGAGGCCGATCGCCTTGATGGCGCGCCCGAACGGCGCGGTGCGTTTGCGGGCGTGCCCTTTCTGGTGAAGGATTCCGGCATCCAGGTCGCCGGCGAGCGGACGTCGAACGGCAGCCGGTTCTGGAGCAATCACGTCGCGGCGCGGGACTCGACCGTCGCCAGCCGCTATCGCGCTGCGGGCCTGATCATACTGGGCTTCACCAATACAGCGGAAAACGGGCTCGCCAGCGAAACGGCGCCTGCAGCCTATGGCCCTACGCTCAACCCGTGGGACGCATCGAAGAGCCCCGGCGGCTCGTCCGGCGGCGCGGCTGTGGCGGTGGCGGCGGGGTTGGTGCCAGCGGCCCACGCCACCGACGGCGGCGGATCGATCCGGGTGCCCTCGGCCAATACGGGCCTGTTCGGCCTGAAGCCGACGCGCGGGCGCAATCCGTCTGGGCCGGAGTTGGGTGAAGGGTGGAACGGCCTGTCGGTTCACCACGTCATCACCCGGTCCGTGCGTGACAGCGCCGCCTTTCTCGATGCGAGCCACGGGGCGGAGGCGGGGGACCCATACGCCGCGCCGGTCCACGACGGCGGCTTCCTCGATGCATTGGCCCGGGCCCCGCCCAGGCTGCGGATCGCCCTGCAGACGGTCGGCCACGATGGCGGGCCCGTGCATCCGGTCGTGCAGAGCGCCGCGCGCGAGGCGGCGCAGCTGGCGGCCGAATGGGGGCATCAGGTCGAAGAGGCGCGGCCCCTGTTCGATCTTTCCGCGGTCAAGCGGGCCACGCGGATCATCGTCGCCTCGAACACGGCGCATGTGTTGCATGCCCGGGGCTTGCAGCTCGGCCGACAGCATACGCAGGCCGACATTGAGTCGATAACGCGACTGTGGGGCGCCGAGGGCGCGCGTTATAGCGGCCAGGACCTGGCTTGGGCGATCACGACGATCCATCAGCTCGGGCGTGTGTTCGGGCGCTTCTTTGGCCAGTACGACGTCCTGCTCACGCCGACCCTCGCCGACCCGCCGCTGCTGCTCAGGACGATCGACATGCAATCTGAGGATCTCGACGCCTATTTCGAGATTCTCTACGCGCACACGATCTTCACCTCGGTCTGCAACTGTGCGGGCATTCCGGCGGCGACGCTACCGCTGGCCTGGTCCGATGGCTTGCCGATCGGGGTCCAGATCGCGGCGCCCTTGGGCGCCGAGGCGCGGCTGCTGGCCCTGGCCGCACAATTCGAGGCGGCGCGGCCTTGGGTCGACAAGCGCCCACCGCGGACATAAGGCGCGGCCGACTGGCGTAAGCCAATCAGCGGGTGGATGGCGGCAGGGTCGATGAACTCCGTCGGCGCCGGATCATCTCATGATTGCGAATGCCGAAGGATCGTCTTCCCACGGATTGAAAACAACCACGCCGGTCCCAATCACATCCTTAGCGTTTCGGGTTACAAGATAGAGGTCTGCCTCCAAGGCTATTGCAGCCAGCAGGGTGTCGATCACCGGCGGCGGAGGCCCTGTTTCTCTTTTTATGCGCCCCGCAAGAGCGCCCCATCGGAGCATGACTTTGTTTGTCACCGGCAGAACCCGTGCGCCGAAGCGCGCTTCGATGGCGTCTCGGTTCGCCACGTAGCGTGTCCGTAGGGGATACCCTTCAGGCAATTGGTGGATACCCTTGTCGTATTCCGCCAGGGAGATGACGCTGAGATAAAGCATCATTTCGTCTTGCGCCGCCACCCAGGCTTTGACTGCAGGCGCTCCGTTGGGAGCCGTGAGCGAGGCGATGATGTTCGTGTCGAGCAGCCAGCCCCTCAAAGCTCGATATCCCGGCCTGGATCAGTGTCACGCGTAAGGTCAAGCCCGGTCATATCCATGCGTTGCAGAAAGTCGACTAGCGCAACTGCTGGCCGAGGCGCAGCCAGACGCTCATAGTCTTCAGCGTCAAGAACGACCACGGCTCGGCGCCCGCGCACCGTCACCACCTGAGGACCCTCCGCATGGGCCCGACGGACAACCTCGCTGAAACGGGCCTTTGCGTCTTCCAGTTTCCAAGTTACCGGAACGCCAGCGGTCTGTCGTTTTCCGATCTTCGGCTCTGCCATGGCGGCTTTCTCCTGACTAGCTAGTCAGATATAGCGCACAGGGCGATGCGGCGCCAGCGCATGAGATGCGCTTCAGGTTCTATATTCAGGCTGGACGCCGGGGGGGATGCCCTGGAGCCGGCGAGCACAGGCGCCTCAGTAGGCATTTGTCTTTTTATCCCCTCAAAATGGGTTTCTACGATGCTGATCGTTTTTGGCGGGTTGCCTGGCTCCGGAAAGACCACCCTTTCTAAAGGCGTCGCGAACCGCATCAAGGCCGCTTACCTTAAAGAAGGCCTGGGTTTTCCACCCACAATTACGGCGCTGGCGACGACCATGTAGTCTTCAAACTTCAAAGCTTGTGATTGTCGGTCTACCTCCGAGACAAACTGGCGCTGTATGCGGGACTGAAACCCGCGGGAACGGGGTTCTCGGGGATCATCATCGCCCGCAATGTCGTTTCAAGAGCGCAAGTGGACGTCGTATTGCACAGGCGCACCTCGACGATCGGCACACTGCCGCGCTCC
>JAMFTA010000170.1 GCA_026225565.1 Caulobacter sp.
AGCAGCGCCGCGCCGATGAAACCGACCATGGGGCTGATCAGGAGGGTGGTGAACACCTTGCCCGCCTGGGACCAGTCGACCCCCGAGGTGGCTTGGCCGGCCGGCGCCATCAGCTGGTTGGCGAGGCCGACGCCCATGATCGAGCCGATCAGGGCGTGGGAGGACGAGTTGGGGATGCCCAGCGCCCAGGTGCCGAGGTTCCAGATGATCGCCGCCAGCAAGAGCGAGAAGATCATGGCGTAGCCCGCCGTGGAGCCCACCTGCAGGATCAGCTCCACCGGCAGGAGGGTGATGATGCCGTAGGCCACCGCGCCCGAGGAAACCAGGACGCCAAGGAAGTTGAAGCAGCCTGACCAGACCACGGCCACCAGGGGCGGCATGGAGTGGGTGTAGATGACGGTGGCGACGGCGTTGGCGGTGTCGTGAAAGCCGTTCACGAACTCAAAGCCGAGGGCGATCAGCAGGGCCAGGCCCAGGAACAGGAAGGCGCCGATGGCCAGGGGCTGGCCGATGTCGTGGGTGTCCTTCAAGACGCTGTAGCCAGCATAGGCGAGCCCCGCCAACAGCACGACCAGAAACCCCGTGAGGTGGAGCGGGTTGTGGGGCTTGTCGAGCTTGGGCCCCGCGTGTGCCTTTTGGCTAGGCACGGTGTCGAGCACAGCGTCGGTCATGGAGCCTCCCAAAGTCGTTGGCCCGACGCTAGCCATGGGTTTCAACGGTTTGATGACATTGGGTGAAAGTGGCGTCGCGGAGCGGCGGCGAAGGGGGGAATTCTTCCGTTCACGTCACTGCGCGCCGCGTCCACGCCAGAGCCGCCACCCGGCAGGCGGAGGCGAGCGGCCGGGCGCCGCGTCCCTCGTCGATGCGGCCGATCAGGGCGGCCATGGTTGCGCCTTGCGCCATCTCGTCCAGCACCGCCCAGAACTCCGGCTCCAGGGCCAGGGAGGTGGCGTGGCCGGAGAGGTTGATCGAGCGTTTTTGCAGCAGGCCCGGCACGAACAACCCTCTTGCAAAAACATGACGCCTGCGTCATGTTTGGCTCTGAAGCCAGAGAGCATCTAGCATGACCGACTCTGTTTTAAGCAACACGCCCTTTGGCGCGTCCGCCGGCGACCGCCTGAAGCCGATGAAGCTGCAGCCCCTGCGGGCGCTGAACGCCATCCGCAGGCTTTTGGCCGACAAGGACGACACCGTTCAGGTGTTCGAGATCATGCTGGCCATGAACGGCCGCTCCACCGCCAAGGCCTATCGACGGCTGATCTCGACCAAGAGCGGCGGCCAGCTGGCGTATGATCGGGTGGAGATCGCCGATCTGTTGTCCGACGACGCCCTGGTGGATGGGTTTGCGCCGGGCACGGTGGGCGCCGCCTATCGCCGCTTCGTGCGCGCCGAAGGTTTGTCAGCGGAAGGTTTGGCGGTCGAAAGCCGCAAGGCTAAGGGCGCCGCCCCAGACGTGCGTCACCCGATCGCCTGGTTCGGGCGGCGCATTCGCGACACCCACGACCTTTGGCACATCCTCACAGGCTATCACCGGGACGGTCTCGGCGAACTATGCCTGGTGGGCTTTTCCTATGCCCAGACCGGATCCCTCGGCTGGGCGGTGATCGCGCTCGGCGGCGTGCTGCAGGGGTTCAAGCTCGGTCACGGGCGGGCGGTGGCCCGCGCCGTCTGGCAGGCCTATCGCCATGGCCGCCGCGCCGCCTGGCTGCCGGGGGAGGATTTCGCCGCCGTGTTGAAAGAGCCGCTAGAGGCGGCGCGGGCGCGGCTGAATATCGCCCCTCCGACCCTCTATGACGTCATTCCCGCCGAGCTGCGCGACGATGGCGGGGCCATGCCGGCGATGGCGGGCTGATCGGCCTTTACGGCTCGTTCTTTAGGGCCGGATCGGCGTCGGTCTCGCGCCGATGACCGGCCAGGTCGCGGGCGGCCTTGTCGGCCCGCGCCGCCTCGGCCTTCCTTTCCAGCTTGCTGCGGCCGAACTTGGCGCGGTTCTCAGCGGCCAGCCGCTCGGCGTCGGCGCGGGCCTTGGCCTTGCGGGCCTGGTTGAGATTGATCGGCTTCAAATCGATTGGCGGGCCGCTCATTCCACCTCGGCGGCCCCGCCGGCCAGGGCTTCGACCAAGAGGGCGTTCTCCTCCGCCCAACGCCGATCCTGGATCTGGGTCTTTTCCGCTTGCGCGCTATCGAGCCTGTGGCGAACGGCGCCGTCCGGCGTGGCGTTCATGTTCAGCCCCTCGGCCTTGGTCTTATCGAGCGGGGCGGCGTCCAGGCTCACCATCACATCGGTCTCGGTCATCGGGCGCTCCTTGGCCCTTAGGATAACAATATCCACGCCCGGCGAAACCCGGATCGCCCCTGGGGGGTTATCTTCCCATGGCATCGACTATCCGGAAGGGAAATTCCATGACCGCCGCTTTTGAAATTCGCGAACACATGCACGTGCACAGCGCCGACGGCCATCACGTGGGCCGCGTCGATCACGTGAAGGGCGACCAGATCGAACTGGCCAAGCTCGATCTCGCCGCTATCGGCAAGCACCACTATATCCCCCTCAGCTGGGTGGACGGGGTGGAGGACGACAAATTGATCCTCTCGGTCACCCAGGACGAAGCCAAGGCCCATTGGGCCAGCGTGCAGTAAGAGGGTAGCGGGTGGGGCGAAAGCTCCGCCCGCTGCTTGCGGGCTCAGAAGCCCGTGAATAGCCGCTCAATGGCGCGGCGGATGTCGTCTTCCTGATCAGCAAGATTGGCGACGGCCGCTCGCAGGCGACGAGCATCGATTGAACTCAAATCTGCGATAGCGAGGACGAAGTTCGTCTCGCTGATCGTCACTTCAATTTCCAAACCACTGATGGGAGTCGTTCGCCTCAAGAGCGGCGCTACGACGACTTCCGTCAAATCCAGCAGCAAATGGGAGGACGCCATCATCAGATAAGGCGCGAAGCCTCGGCTCGCGACCGACGGGTTCTCGAACACGTCGAACTGGCGCACCTACCACTTCCGAAAATGGTCGGCGACGAGTCCGTGTTCCTCAATGAACTGATTGTGCTCTCGGATCGCTTCGGCGTTCTCTTCCGCCCAGGCCTTGGCCCGCGCCTCCGCGCCACCGGGATCGGTGGCTTTGGACCGCGCGATCTCATTCAAATCCCAGCGGTTGGTTTTGGCGGCGTCGAGCGCCTGACGCACGCCGGCTTCCAGCGCCACATCCAGATCGACGCCGGCCGCCTGGGCCAGCGCCAACAGCGCTGCATCGATCTCGATCTTGAGCTCAGCCTTGCCCATAGGCGCAGGCTAACACGGGCCGCTTAACCCGGCGAGATCATCTTCTCCGGGCGCACGTATTCGTCGAACTCCGCGTCGGTGAGGTAGCCGCCGCCGACAGCTTCCTGACGCAGGGTGGTGCCGTTCTTGTGGGCGGTCTTGGCGATCTTGGCGCAGATGTCGTAGCCCAGGCGCCCGTTCAGGGCGGTGACCAGCATCAGGGAGTTGTCGAGGCCCTTCTTGATGTTCTCCAGTCGCGGCTCGATCCCCACGACGCAATGGTCGGTGAAGCTGACCGCCGCATCGGCCAAGAGCTGAACCGATTGCAGGAAGGTGTAGGCCATCACCGGGTTGAACACGTTCAGCTCGAAGTGGCCCGAAGCGCCGGCGAAGGTCATGGTCGCTTCGTTGCCGAACACCCGGGTGCAGACCATGGTCAGGGCCTCGCACTGGGTGGGGTTGACCTTGCCGGGCATGATGGAGGAGCCGGGCTCGTTTTCGGGCAGGCTGAGTTCGCCCAGGCCCGAGCGGGGGCCGGACCCCAAAAACCGGATGTCGTTGGCGATCTTGAAGAGAGCGGCGGCGGCGGTGTTGATGGCCCCGTGGGCGAAGACCATGGCGTCGTGGGCGGCCAGGGCCTCGAACTTGTTGGGCGCGG
>JAMFTA010000171.1 GCA_026225565.1 Caulobacter sp.
AAGCCCGCGCCGAGGTGAACTTCGAGACCAAGGGCGCCGTGCGCGACGCCGTGGACGCCGCCCTGGCCCTGTTGGATTCCGGCAAGGCGCGCGTGGCCGAGAAGACCGGAAACGACTGGACCGTGCACCAGTGGCTGAAGAAGGCGGTGCTGCTGTCGTTCCGCCTGAACCCCAACACGACGATGGGCGCCGACACCGGCGGCACGGGCCCCTGGTTCGACAAGGTCGCGACCAAGTTCACCGGCTGGGGCGAGGCCGAATTCGCCGCCGCCGGCTTCCGCGCCGTGCCAGGCGCCATGGTGCGCAAGGGCGCCTATATCGCCAGGAACGCGATCCTGATGCCGTCGTTCGTCAACATCGGCGGCTATGTCGACGAAGGCACGATGGTCGACACCTGGGTCACGGTCGGCTCGTGCGCCCAGATCGGCAAGAACGTCCACCTGTCGGGCGGCGTCGGCATCGGCGGCGTGCTGGAGCCGCTGCAGGCCAATCCGACCATCATCGAGGACAACTGCTTCATCGGCGCCCGCTCGGAAGTCGCCGAAGGCGTCATCGTCCGCCAGGGCAGCGTGCTGTCGATGGGCGTCTACCTGACCTCCACCACCCCGATCATCAACCGCCAGACCGGCGAGGTCACGACGGGCGAGGTGCCGCCCTATTCGGTGGTGGTCTCCGGCTCGCGGCCGAACCCGCACGACCCGTCGCTGCCGTCGACCTATTGCGCGGTGATCATGAAGACGGTGGACGAACGCACGCGCTCGAAGACCGGCGTCAACGAGTTGCTACGGGACTGATTTCCCTCCCCATCAAGGGCTAACGTCCGCACACATCTTTTTGTTGACTTTTTCATCGTCGGGCGAGTGCGAAGCCCTGGGCTATGGCGTGGTATCGTTGCAAGCCGTTGAGCATGGTGATGGGCCCTGGGGGGCGCTCAGTGGCGTAGCCATTCCACCCGCCGAGGCGTGCGACGACCCAGACGGCCCAGGCGAGGCTCTGGGGTGGGTGGGGGTTCTTCTGCTTCTGGGTCTTGCCTTCGAGAGATTTGACCAGGGCGTCGAGCACCGCGATGTCGTCGGGGCCGAAGACCCGCGAGGCGGGGATGCGGGCGCCGGCTTGGCCGCGGGCGTGGACGCACTGCATCACTTGGGTAGCGGCGACGAGGGCTGCGGCGGCGAGGTTTTCGAGGGCCTCGCCATCGGCGAGGAGGCTCTCCTCGATGGCGAGGCCCTTGGATTTCAAGGTGCGGAACAGTTGCTCGATGATCCACCGAAGCCGGTAGAGCTCCACCATCTGGGCGGCCTGCTCGGCGGTGTCCACCGGGTGGGTGGTGAACAGCCGCCAGTGTACGGGGGTTTCTCCGGGCGGCGGGTCGATCTCGCGAGCCTCGACTACCTGGAGGGTGACCTCGGCCGGATCTCTGGGATCGGCGCCCTTCTTGGGCTGGCGCAGGGTGGCCTGTCCGAAGCGCAGCGCCAGAGTGACGGCGCGCGCCGAGCGGCCGGGGCGCGCCTCGAGCTGGAAGTCGATGCGCCCCGCCTGTGGCCAGGCGTCGATCTGCGCATGCAGCCGCCCGCCCTCGCCGCCCAGCGCCCGGTCGTGATGGCAGCGGATCAGCAGATGGGTTTGCGGACCGTCGGGCTGAAGCTCGGGAACCCGGGTGAAGACCTCGTAGATATCGCTTTCACGGTCGCTGACCACGGTGACCACCGGCGTATCGGCCAGGGCGGCGCGGCCCGCCCGGGCGGTCTCGATCCAACGCAGGCTCTCCTTGGCCTCGATGGGCAGCGCCTGGTAGTCGGCCGCCTTGGTCTTTTCGCGCCGCCAGATGGTCGCCCCGGCGAGCCCCAGGACGGCGCCCTCGCCTTCGGCCTCCACCACCAGGACGGGATGGACGAACAGGCCCGCGTCGCTGCCGTTGCCCACCCGCCCCAGGCCTCGCTTGCGGCCGGCCTTGGCCTCAAAATTGATCTCGCTGGTGTCCTGGATCAGCAACACATGCCGCCCGGCCGCCGCCTCAGCCGTGCGCGCCGCCGCCGTCCGCACGATCTCCCCCGCCGTCACCTTCGGATTGCGGAAAAACCGCGTCGCGGCGACCTTCTCCGCACGGCTGTCGCCCAGCTTGCGCATCGTCGCGCTGAGGCGCGCGCAGATCCGCTCCAAGACCATCGCCCCCTTTTGCGCAGGCGCTGGTCGTTGAAGTCGCCAAGTCCAATCATCGCGGCCATCGATCACCTCCCGAATCACGACGGCAGGGATAGAATCACAGAAGATTCAACGGGCTCAAGCCAAAATCCAACGACCTTCGTCGCTGCCATGGCTTCACGCCTCCGGCAACAAAAAGATGTGTGCGGACGCTAGCCATCAAGGGAGGGAACTACTCCCCCGAGCGGACGCTTTCGCGGGCCTGAGCCATCAGTTCGGCCATCTTCATCCGCACTTCGCCCTCGGTGACGGTGACTCCGGAGCCCTTCAGATCCTCGAAGACCTTGCGCAGGACGTCGTCGTCACCCGGCGCTTCGAAATCCGACTTGACCACGGCGCGGGCGTATTCATCGATGTGCGGCGCCTGCAGGCCCATCTTCTCCGCCGCCCACTGGGCAAGCGCGCGGTTGCGACGGACCGAGGCCTTGAATTCCTGTTCCTGATCGAGGGCGAACTTCTTTTCGAACCCGCGTTCCCGATCGTCAAAGGTGGTCATGTGGTCCCCAAAGGCGGCGCGAAACCGCGCTCACATATCCCGCCGGGCCCCTGCCCGCAATCGAAAGCCAGACTACGCGCGGAAGTTTGCGCCGAGGCGCCACATCCGCTAATTTCCGCACGCCTGATATATGAGCGAGAGGCCGAGTCGGATCCGCGCGCGAGGAACCAATCGCGCGCGTTTTTTCGTTTCGCCGACCGGCAAAGCCCCGCTCTCGGAGAAGGCGTGATTATGACCCGCCGTAAGAAGATCTACGAGGGCAAGGCCAAGATCCTCTACGAAGGTCCCGAGCCCGGCACTCTCATCCAGTACTTC
>JAMFTA010000172.1 GCA_026225565.1 Caulobacter sp.
GACGAGCAGGCCCGCGCCATCCTGGCCCTGACCCTGTCCCGCCTCACCGGCCTTGGCCGGGATGAAATCTTCGCCGAAGCCCGGGAACTGGCCAAGCTGATCGCCGGGCATCTGGAACTCCTCGGTTCGCGCGAGCGGGTGATGGCCATCGTCCGCGAGGAGCTGGTGGATGTGCGCGAAGCCTTCGCCGTGCCCCGCCGCTCCAAGATCGTCGACGGCGACGCGGACGTGGAAGATGAGGATCTGATCCCTCGCGAGGACATGGTGGTCACCGTCACCCACGGCGGCTACGTCAAGCGCACCCATCTTTCGGCCTATCGCACGCAAAAGCATGGCGGCAAGGGCCGGGCGGGGATGCGGACCAAGGACGAGGACGCGGTCACCCGGGTCTTCTCCGCCTCCACCCACGCGCCGGTGCTATTCTTCTCGTCCGGCGGCAAGGTCTATAAGTTGAAGGTCTGGCGCCTGCCGCTCGGCGATCCCAATGCGCGGGGCAAGGCCTTCATCAATCTGCTCCCCATCGAGCAGGGCGAAAGCATCACCTCGATCCTGCCGCTGCCTGAGGACGAAGCCAGCTGGGAGCGGCTGGACGTGATGTTCGCCACCAAGTCCGGCGGCGTTCGGCGCAACAAGCTGTCGGACTTCGTCAACGTCAACCGGGCCGGCAAGATCGCCATGAAGCTCGACGAGGGCGACGCCATCATCGGCGTCTCCATCTGCACCGAAGCCGAAGACGTGCTGCTCACCAGTTCCGAAGGGCGGGCGATCCGCTTCCCGGTCGGCGACGTGCGGGTGTTCGCCAGCCGCGATTCTACCGGTGTCCGCGGCATTCGGCTTGGGGAGGGCAACACCGTCATCTCCATGGCCATCCTGCGCTCGGTCGCCGCCACGCCGGACGAACGGGCGGCCTACCTCAAGCAATCGCGCGCCATGCTGCGGGCGCTGGGCGACGAGGCGGACGACAACGACGCCGTCGCCGACGACGCGGGCGAGGAGGCGACGGCCGATACCCAACTGTCGCCCGAACGCTACGCGGAACTGGGCGTGGCGGAGGAGACCATCCTCACCCTCTCGTCCGAAGGCATCGGCAAGCGCTCATCCGCCTACGATTTCCGCCGCACCGGTCGGGGCGGGCAGGGGCTCCTGGCCCAGGACCTGACCCGCAAGGGCGGCCGTCTGGTCGCCGCCTTCCCGGTGGAGCAGGGGGACGAGCTTTTGCTGGTCACCGATTCGGGCCAGCTGATCCGCGTCCCCGTGGCCAAGATCCGCGTCGCCGCGAGGAACACCCAGGGCGTGATCGTCTTTCGCACCGGCGCCGGCGAGCACGTGGTCTCGGTGGAGCGCTTGGCCGAGCCCGAAGGCGGGGCGGTGGACGAGGACGATATCATCGATGGCGATGCGATCGAGGGCGAAGACGGCGCGTGAGGCTTGTCCAGCCGCCTTTCCGCGAGACGAGCTGCGCTGAAGCCGCTAAGCGTGCGGTGAAAGCCCGGATCGATTTGCGATGACGGCGGACGGCGGACGATCGTGGAGCGGTTCATGCGCGTAGGGCTTTATCCGGGGACGTTCGATCCCATCACCAACGGTCATCTGGACATCATCGGTCGGGCGGTGAAACTGGTGGATAAGCTGGTGATCGGCGTCGCCATCAACCGCGGCAAGGGCCCCCTGTTCACCCTGGAGGAACGGGTCGAGATGGTGGAGCGCGAAACGGCGGGTCTAGAAGGCGGCGCGGAAATTGTCGTCGTGCCGTTCGAAACGCTCCTGATGCATTTCGCGGAGGAGATGGGCGCCACGATGATCGTCCGCGGTCTGCGGGCCGTGGCCGACTTCGAATACGAATATCAGATGACCGCGATCAATCAGCAGTTGAACCGCAATATCGAGACCGTCTTCTTGATGGCTGACCTGCGCCACCAAGCCATCGCCTCACGCCTCGTGAAGGAAATCGCCACCCTCGGCGGCGACATCTCCCACTTCGTGACGCCGGGCGTCGCTTCGCGGGTGTTGGCCAAGGTGAAGCCGCGCGAAACCACCCTCTAGATCTTGCCTGCAGAGAGTTTGTTTATGAAGTCGTCCCTCGCCGTCGCGGTCGCCGCGCTGCTCGTCGCCACCTCGATTCCGGCCTCGCAGGCCTTCGCCAAGAAGAAACCCGAGCCGGCGGTGCCAACCGCCCCAGCGGCGCCGGCGGCGGCGGATTTTCGCGCTGTCGATCCCGACAACATGCTGGTGGTCGACACCAACAAGGGCCGCATCATCGTCGAGCTGTCGCCCTTCGCCGCCCCCAATCACGTGGCCCGGATCAAGACCCTGGCCAAGCAACACTTCTACGATGGCCAGACCTTCTTTCGCGTCATCGAAGACTTCATGGATCAGACCGGCGATCCCACCAACAAGGGCGACGGCAATTCAGCCCTGCCCAATTTGAAGGCCGAATTCACCTTCCGCAGGGGCGCCGACCTGCCAATGACCATGGCGGCTGCCCCTTCGGACGGGCCGGTCGGCTTCATCGGCGTGCTGCCGGTGAAAAGTCAGCCGGACGACCTGATGGCCATGACCGTGGACGGCAAGGTGATCGCCTGGCCGCTCTTCTGTTCCGGGGTGATGGGCATGGCGCGGTCGGGCGAACTGGATTCGGCCAACAGCCAGTTCTTCTTCATGCGCGGTCCCTATCCGTCCCTGGAGAAGAAATACACGGCCTGGGGGCGGGTGGTTTTGGGCGACGATGTGGTGCGGGCGATCAAGCTGGGCGAGCCGCCGATCGATCCAGACAATATGCTGACGGTGCGTCTCGGCTCGGACATGCCCCCCGCCGACCGACCCAAGGTCTATGTGCTGGACAATAAAAGCGCGTCGTTCAAGGCTTTGATCGATGTTGCGCGGGCCGCCAAAGGCTCGGACTTCTCGATTTGCGATGTGGAGATTCCCGCGCAAGTTCGCTGAGCGCGGGCTCAGCTGGCGAGTTTCCGCTTCAACAGCTGGCAGACCTGGCTGGGACTATAGGGCTTCTGCACGAAGATCGCGCCTTCAACCCGCTCCTCCATGAAGTCTTCGCGGGCGCCGCCGGACGTATAGATGATCTTGATATCCGGCTTGATCAGACGGGCGCACCGCGCCACCTCGTAGCCGCCGCCACGGTCGCCTAGATCGATATCGGCGAATACGGCGGTGATGCCGTCCCCACGGTCGTACTGCATGGTCTGGATCGCCTCGGCTGTGGAGTCGGCGCAGATGGCGCAAAATCCCTCGTCCTCAAGCACGTCGTGCATGATTTCGCGGATCAGCGGGTCGTCCTCCACCACCAAAACAGTTTGTTTTTCGATCATCGTCCTCGCCTCTCGGGCGCGCATCCGCGCCAGGTCGACAAAATAACTCCCCGACCCGTAGTATGTTCCGCGATCTGAGCTAAAACGGTCTGAATTCTGGGCGATTTATAGGTATTGGGCCGCATTTGTGCGACGCAAATACTGTTAGATATTCAGTAATAAAGATTATATTTTGTGAGCATCGGCGCGCGAATTTCTTTGCGATTGCGGCGCGGGCGTCAAGGAAAGATGGCCAAAATCCCTCGTCTACCTTCGTCTCAACCTTCTTTTTGGACCCCTGATCTGGCGCCGCCGCCCTGTGGGCGGTAAGACTTGGGATGGGAACGGCCGGATCGGACATGACGAACGCAGGCTTGGGCAGGGGCGATCCTGGAGACACTGAACGCGGCGCCCGTACATTTCGGCGCTCGATACTGGCGGTTCTGGGCGGCGGTCTCTTGGCCTTGGCGGCGATGGCCGGGGTGGCGGCTTGGCTGGTGAATCGGGCGCAAGACGATACGCGCTGGGTCGAGCACACCTATGTCACAGAAGCCCACATCAGCCACTTCGCCGCCCTGACCGAACGGACGGAAACCGCCCGCAGGGGTTACCTGCTGGCGCCCAATGAGATTTATCGGCGAACCTACGACCAGGTCTCAGCCGAGATCGTGCCGCAGCTGAACGGCATTGCCATCGATACGATGGATAACCCGATTCAGCGCCGCAACATCTTCACGCTGCGCGCCCTGACCAAACAACGCGCGAGCATCGTCGGCCAGATGATGGCCTTTGCCGCCGCCGGGGAGGCTGAAGCCGCGGTCAAGGCCTTCCAGCGCGACCGCGATCAGCAGACCTTGATGCATATCCGGGCGGTGACCCAGGATATGCTGGACGAAGAGACCCGCCTTTTGAAACTGCGCACGGCGCGCGAACGGGACAACGCCGACATATTGCTCGCCGTCGTCCTGATCGGGGGCGGGCTGTTGGCGATACTGTCGGGAGGCGCGATGGTGCTGATGCGTCGTTACGCCAACGATCTGGACGCCGCGCAATCGGACCTCACCGCCTTGAACGAGCAGCTGGAGGAGCGGGTCAAGGCCCGCACCGGCGAGTTGTCTCGCGCCAACGAGGAGATTCAGCGCTTCGCCTATATCGTCTCCCACGATCTGCGCTCGCCCCTGGTCAATGTGATGGGATTCACCAGCGAGCTTGAGCTGTCGTTGAAGCCGATCAAGGCCATGGTCGACTGGGTCGAGCAGAACGCGCCGGAACGCCTGCCCAAGACGGTGAAGGAGTCCGTCGCCGTGGACATGCCTGAGGCGATCGGCTTCATCCGCTCCTCCACCCGAAAGATGGACGGGCTGATCAACGCCATCCTCAAGCTGTCGCGGGAGGGGCGGCGCACCCTAACCCCCGAACCCCTGGTCATGGACGTTGTGGTGCAGGGGCTGATCGACAACGTTCGCCATCGGCTGACCGAGCGGGGCGCGCAGGCGGTGATCGAGGGGGTGCTGCCGGATATGGTCTCCGACCGCATGGCTGTGGAGCAGGTGTTCGGCAATCTGGTCGACAATGCGGTGAAATACCTTTCCCCAATACGGCCAGGGCTGATCACGATTCGTGGCCGCCGCGAGGGCGGCGAGGTGATCTACGAGGTTGAGGACAACGGTCGCGGCGTCGCGCCAGGGGACCAGGAGCGCATCTTCGAACTGTTTCGTCGCGCGGGGCTGCAGGATCAGGCCGGGGGAGGGGATCGGCCTCGCCCATGTGCGCGCCCTTATGTATCGGCTCAAGGGCGCCATCGCCTGTACGTCCGACCTTGACCGCGGCGCGACATTTCGTGTCTCTTTCCCCGCCAACCTGAGTATCGAGTCATCATGAACATGAGCACCGGTCATCAGCCCGTCACCATCGTCATGATCGAGGATGACGAAGGGCACGCGCGCCTGATCGAGCGCAATATCCGCCGCGCGGGTATTTCCAACGAGATCAAGCACTTCTCCGACGGCACCGCCGCGCTCGCCTTCCTGTTCCACAGCGCCAAGGGGCCTGTGGCCAATGGGCCGGCGCTGATCCTCCTGGACCTCAACCTGCCGGATATGAACGGCGTCGATATCCTGGCCAGGATCAAGAGTGAGCCGCAGCTGAAGCGCACGCCGGTGGTGGTCCTGACCACCACGGACGACAAGGTGGAGATTCAGCGCTGTTACGATCTGGGCTGCAACGTCTACATCACCAAGCCGGTGAACTATGAGAGCTTCGCTGATGCGATCCGCCAGCTGGGGCTGTTTCTGTCCGTTATCCAGGTGCCCGAGGTTGAGACGTGACCATGGACGGCGGAGGCCTCGCGGCATCCAGGCTTCTCTATATCGATGACGACAAGGCCCTATGCTATCTGATCAAAAAGGGCCTGGAGCGGCGCGGCTATAGCGTGGAACTCGCCCACTCGGGCCTGGAGGGCCTGGCGCGTGCAGAGGCGGAGGTTTTCGATCTGATCGCCATCGACCACTATATGCCGGGTCAGGACGGCCTGGTCACCCTCGGCCAGCTCATGCAACTGCCCAATGCGCCGCCGGTGGTCTACGTCACCGGCTCGGACGAGAGCCGCATCGCCGTCGCCGCCCTGAAGGAGGGGGCCATCGACTATGTGGTGAAGAGCGGGTCCGACGATTTCCTGGACCTTCTGGCCAACGCCCTGCGCCAGGCCGAGGATCAGATGCGCCTGCGCCAGGAGCGGGATGCGGCCACCGAGGCGCTGAAGGCGGCCAACGGACGGTTGGAGGCCATCGTCGCCCACCAGGCGGTCCTGATGCGCGAGGTGAACCACCGGGTCGCCAACAGTCTGCAGCTGGTCTCGTCCCTGGTGCATATGCAGCTGGCGGCGGTGAAGGACGGTCCGGCGCGGGACGCCCTGCGCGACACCCAATCGCGTATCGACGCCATCATGCAGGTGCATCGGCGGCTCTACACCTCCGAGGACGTGCAGGTGGTCAATATGCACGACTATCTGGACGGGCTGATCAGCGAGCTCGGCCAGTCCCTTTGCGCCGACGGCGCTTTGACCCTGCGGCTGGACGCTGACGCCATCAAGCTGCCCACCGATACGGCGGTGTCCTTAGGCGTGGTGGTGGCGGAACTGGTCACCAACGCCTGCAAATACGCCTATCCTAAGGGGAAGAAGGGCGAGATTCGCATTCAGCTCCACGCCGATGGAGAGGCGGGCTATCGACTGGTCGTGGAAGACGACGGCCCGGGGTTCTCGCCCGCCGATCCGGTGCAGGGCACAGGGCTCGGCCGCACCGTGATCTCCGCCATGGCCAAGAACCTCGGCTCGCAGATCGACTTCGACCCGGACTATAGGGGCGCGCGGGCGGTGCTGGCCTTCAAGGCGTCCTAGCCAGAAGGCTGCTGCGCCGGGCGAACAACAGGTAGAGCACGACGCCCAAGCCATTCCACAGGAAGAACAGCCCAATGGTCAGGCTGGGCAGGCTGGAGAAGAGATAGAGGCAGCCGAGCACCCCTAGCGGTCCCACCAGCCACCAGACGGGCGCGCGGAACACCCGGGTCCGCCCCGGCTCCCTTATCCGCAGCACCATCATGCAGACGGCCACGGCGATGAAGGCGCAGAGCGTCCCGGCATTGGCCAGGGCGGCGATCTGGCCCAGCGGCAGGAAGCCGGCGATGGCCGCGGCGATCAGGGCGGTGATCGCCGTCATGGTCACTGGCGTGCCGGTGCGGGCGCTGACCTTGGCGAGGGATCGGGGCAGGAGCCCGTCGCGCGCCATGACGAAGAAGATGCGGCTCTGCCCATACATGAAGGCCAGGATCACCGTCGGCAGGGCGACCACCGCCGCCCCCGCCACCAGCCGCGCGGCGAGGGGCGAGTGCAGGCTGTCGAGGATGAAGACCAGGGGCGCGGAGCTGGCCGCGAAACTGGCCACCGGAACCGCGCCGATGGCGGCGGCGGCCACGGCCATATAGATGACGATGCAGAGGATCATGGAGCCGAGGATGCCGATGGTCAGGTCCCGGCCGGGGTTCTTGGTCTCCTCCGCCGCCGTGGAGATGGTGCCGAAGCCATAGAAGGCGAAGAAGATGATCGAGGCCGCCGCCATCACCCCGATCTTGCTCCCGTCCGCCCCCTGGCCGGAAAAGCCGAAGGGCATGAAGGGATGGAAGTGGGCGGGCTGGAAATGTCCGCCGGCGATGACCACGAAGGCGGTCAAGGCGACGATCTTCAGGATCACCAAGACCACGTTGACGGTGGCGCTCTCCTTAGTGCCGACGATCAAAAAGCCCGCCACCAGAAAGGAAATCAGCATGGACGGCAGATTGATGATCCCGCCCGCGCCGGGGCCGGCCAATAGCGCCCCCGGCACAAACGGCAGGAACTCCGCCACATGGCCTGACCAACCGACCGCCACGGCGCTGCACACCACGGTATATTCCAGGATCAGGCTCCAGCCGACGATCCAGGCCAGACCCTCGCCCAGCACCGTATAGGTGTAGGTATAGGCGCTGCCCGCCGCCGGGATCATGGTGGCCATCTCCGCATAGGCCAGGGCTGCGCAGACGCAGACGGCGCCGGCGATGGAGAGGATCACCCCCGGCCCGGCCAGCCCCGCGCCCACCCCGATCAGGGTATAGATGCCGGTGCCGACGATGGCCCCGACCCCGAGCGCGATCAGGTGCGGCCAGCTGAGGGTGGCGCGCAGGCGGTTGGCGGGGTCCATCTGCCCCAGGGCGTCGAAGGATTTGCGACGAAAGAGGGCGTTCATCGGCGGGCGCCTTCACAGGGATATCCTGTAAGGCTATGATTATGTTGAGTTAATTCTATCGCAACAGCCGTCGCCCGGTGCGGCTCCAGCGCTATGTGGCAAGAGTGGGCCGGCTTGAATTGCACCCTGAAATCTGGGTGCAAACAGTGCAATTGAGCGCCAGACGGCGTCGCGGATTGCACTCTGAAACCAGAGTGCAAAGGGTGCAATCTCGCCATGCTGGACCGGCCCAGCCCTATTCGACGCCCCCCGAACACCTGCTCATAGGCGAGGGCTGATATGGTTTTCATCCCAACCCCTTCAAGAGGGCGCAGGCGGCATCCACCCGGGCGGCGTAGGCGTTCAGCACCGCCGCGGTGCGGCCGACGTAGGCCTGCGCCTCGGCCCAGCGGCGGCCCTCGATGGCTTCGCGCACGCCCGGCAGGGTCTTGGCGCCATAGCCGGTGAGCACGCCTGGCGCATAGGCCAGGTTCTTGAACCACGGCCGCCCCGGCAGGCCCTCCGGATCGAGGAGGGTCTGGTCGATGTCGCGCAGAAGGGCGTTGATGCGCGCGGCCCGCTCGGGCGCCACCGCGCCGGCCTTGGCTAAGGTCCCGTCATAGGCGGCGGCGCTGGCTTTCAGCTTGACGAGCGCTGTGTCCAGCGGCGCGAAATCCAGCATCGGCACGGGGCCGTCGGCGGGCGGGGGCAGGGTAGGCTCGGCCGGATTGGAGACCAGACCGAAGGCGCTTTCGGCCAAGAGCTTGTCCTGCGCCTCGCTCTTGGTCTTCATCTCGGCGTTGAGCTTCTTCAACTCCTCCAGATAGCCGCCTACGGTGTCGGCGAAGCCCCCGAACTGCAGCGGCAGGATGTCGGCGTCGGCCTCGCGCAGCACCATCCGCCCGGCGGTCTTGGAGAGCGCCACCCCATAGTCGAAGGTCGGGTCGCCAAAGCGCGAATAGTGTTCAAAGGTGTCGTAGGCGGAGTGATAGATGCCGCCCTGTTCGTCCTCACCGGAATATCCGAGGTCGATGGACGCCACCCCCAGGTGTTGCAGGAAGGTGGAATAGTCCGAGCCCGAGCCGAGGGCGCCGATGAGCAGGTCGGCGCCGGACGCGGCGGCCTTGGCGTTCTTTTCCAGGTGCGTGTCGCTCAGCGCCTGCACCTGGATGTGGGCCCGCAGCCGCGCGCCGACGGAGCTCTTGGTCTCCGGGTCGGGCACATCCACCGCCACCTGATTGGCGAAGCGCTGCAGGTCGTGGCTGCCCTCCACATTCAGGAAGCCTTTGCCGTTGGTGTCGGAATTGACGTAGACCACCGCCTTCTTTTGCAGCTCGGCGGCGTGTTCCTCGGCCCATTCGGTGGAGCCGATCAGGCCCGGCTCCTCGGCGTCCCAACTGGCGTAAACGAGGGTGCGCTTGGGCTTCCAGCCGCTTTTGGCCAGGGCGCCGATGGACTGCGCCTCGTTCAGCAAGGCGACGTTGCCGGCCAGCGGATCCCAGGCGCCGAACACCCAGCCGTCGTGGTGATTGCCCCGCACGACCCACTGGTCGGGGAACTCAGAGCCCTTCATCACCGCGATCACGTCGTAGATCGGCTTCAGCCCCCAGTCGGACTTCACCAAGAGATGCACCGGCGCCGTGCTCGGCCCCAGGTGATAGGTGATCGGCAGTTGGCCGCGGAACGCCTTGGGCGCCACAGGCCCGCTCATCGCCGCCAACAGGGGCTGGACGTCGGCGTAGGAGATGGGCAGGGCGGGGATCTTCAATATGGTCGGCGCCGTTTCGCGGGTCAGGCGCTTGGCGTCCTTGGTCGCGCCGATGCCGGGGGTGAGGGGATCGCCCGGATAGATCGTCATCTTCTGCACCGAGCCCCGCTGCACCCCGTCCGGCGGGCGCGTGCCCCCCTTCGGATAGGGGTCGGCCGGGCCATAGCCGTCGTCGCCGGGATCGGAATAGATCAGGCAGCCGACCGCCCCGTGCTCCTGGGCCAACTGGGGTTTTAGCCCGCGCCAGCCGCCGCCGTAGCGGGTGATGACGATCTTGCCCTTCACATCGACGCCCGCCCGCTCCAGCGCCTTATAGTCGTCGGGCATTCCATAGTTGGCGTAAACGGCCGGGGCGGTCACATCCCCGTCCCCTTGATAGGCGAGGTAGGGGGGCAGGACGTTCTCGGTCTGCGCCGAGGTGGCGTCGCCGGGGATTGGCGGCTCATGCAGCTTGGCCAGATAGGGGTGGTCGCCCAGAAGCTCCAGCTTTTCGGCGATGGGGGTGGGGTAGAGGATGTAGAAGGTCTCGATCTTGGCGTCCCAGCCCCAGGCGGTGAACTGGGCCAGCATCCAGTCGGCGTTCTGCTTATCGTGGGGCGAGCCGACCTGATTGGCCTTGGAGGCCATGTCCTTCATCCAGCCGCGCTGCGCATCGGCGCTGAGGCCGGCGTCGAACCTCGCTTCCAGCCCCCGCTGCGCCTCGGCGTCGGCCGGGGTGAAGCCCAGAAGCGGCGTCTGCGCCAGGGCGCCGCTGGCGGCGTTGGCGCAAAGCAAGGCTGTGGACATGACAGTGGCGAGCAGCAAGCGACGATGACTCATAGACGGCTCCGGTAATCCGAACGCGGCCATTAAGCGCCGCGCCGAGCCCTGACCATATCGTGGATTCGGCCGTGTGCGAGTCCTCCCTCTTAACAGCGAGAGGCGGCGCAAACTTATATATAACCCCCGCCCGATGACCGATGCTTCGCCGCCCGCGCGCCCACCTGACCGAGAGGCCCTTCGCCGGTCTCTCTTGGATTGGTACGACGTCCATGGACGCAGCCTGCCGTGGCGGATCGGCCCGGCGGAAGGGCGGGCGGGGGTGCGCGCCGACCCCTATCGGGTCTGGTTGTCGGAGGTCATGCTGCAACAGACCACCACGCCCCACGCGGCCCCCTATTTCATCGCCTTCACCCGGCGCTGGCCGACGGTGGGCGATCTGGCGGCGGCGGCGGACGGCGAGGTAATGAGCGCCTGGGCCGGGCTCGGCTACTACGCCCGGGCCAGGAATTTGCTGGCCTGCGCGCGCGCGGTGGCGGGGGAGCATGGCGGGGTGTTTCCCGGCGCCGAGGCCGGGCTTTTGGCGCTCCCGGGCGTGGGCGCCTATACGGCGGCGGCGGTGGCGGCCATCGCCTTTAACCGCCCCGCCAATGTGGTCGACGGCAATGTGGAGCGGGTGGCGAGCCGCCTGTTCGCCGTGGAGGCGCCCTTGCCGGCGGGAAAGCCGGAGCTGAAACGGCTGGCGGGGACCCTCGTGGCCGACGATCGCCCGGGCGACTGGGCCCAGGCGTTGATGGATCTGGGCGCCACGATCTGCCTGCCCAAGACGCCCCTATGCGAGCGCTGTCCGGTCGCAGAATTCTGCGCCGCCCATGCCCGGGGCGATCCGGCGAGCTTTCCGAGGAAGACCAAGAAGGCTGAGCGGCCGCACCGCAACGGCGTCGCCTATGTTCTGTCACGCGGCGGCGAGGTCGCCCTGGTGCGTCGCCCGCCAAAGGGCCTGCTCGGCGGCATGTTGGCCCTGCCCACCGGCGACTGGCGGGCCGAGCGGTTTGCCGACCCCGAGGCTGTCGCCGCCGCGCCGGTTGTTGCGGATTGGCGACTCGCCGGCGAGATCGAACACGTCTTCACCCATTTCAGCCTGACCCTGCGGGTGTTTCGGGCAGAGGCTGCGGGCGAGGTTGAGGGCGTCCTCTGGACGCCGACGGCGGAGGCGTCCGACGGCCTGCCGAGCGTGTTCAGAAAAGCGTTTCGCGCCGGTTTGAACGGCTTGCTGTAAATGACCGATCAAGAGGTCGTTGTAAGCGCTTCGCGTTTGTTTGGCTCGGCGGCCTCGTTTGGATTCCAACCGATCCAATGGCAGACGCCCAATCCCATCACCTTGGCAAGGTCTTCTCCTTTGAGCCAGGGGAGAGACTCGGTGAACATCTCTGCGCACTCCCGATATGAACTGGTCATACGCGTCAGATCCGTGCCCCAGAACATTCGATCCGGTCCAAACGCCTCGAAGATGTGTCGCAGCGGTTCGTGCAGGGAGGCGTAAGGGAAGGGCTCATTCATGGCATAGGCCGGCAGGCCAGCCGCCTTCACTGAGACATTGGGGTAGCGGCTGATGGCGAGAAGTTCAGGCATGAGCTCGAAGGCGGCCGGCCCCTTCGCCCCGCGGGGAATCGCCAGGTGATCCACCACGATCCGCAAGCTGGAATACGTCTGCGCGATATCGGCGATGAGCGGCAGCAGGCCGGGCGACAGGATCATCACCGGCAAATCGAGCGCCGCCGCCGCGCCCCAAAACCAGTCGGCCGAGCGCTCGATAAGTTGGCGACGGCTATCGGGCGAGTTGAAGGCCAGGCGAACCCCGAGCATCCCTGGATGCGTTCGCCATGCTTTTAGGGCCTCCGGCGCATCAGGTGCGGCGACGTCCAGTTTGCCCATGACGGCGAACCGATCTGGATAGTCGGCGGCGGCCTTTAGCGAGGGGGCGTTTGCGGCTGGATCCCAGCCAGGGGGAACCAGAACGACACGGTCGATACCCGCTGCGTCCATCTCTGCGAGCAGATCTGCGGCCCCAAATAGCGTTTGGCGATGATGCGCGGGGGGGGCGCCTCCAGCCCAGATGTGGACTTGAGAATCAACGATGAGCAACGAGGCCTCCCAGACATTCGAGATGACCGAGGCCCTGTGCAGCCTCGCCGCCCATCAAAAACAATTGCGATCATCTGACCGTCCGCTGACGTTTCCTTCCGCTCCCGCCCTCCCCTCGTCAAGGGGCGCTGGCGAGGTGGCTCGAAGCAAATCGACGCGATGCGAACGCGCCCGCGTTCGAGCCAGCATGAAATCTATGAGCCCCGCAGATTTCAAATACCGCCTGCGCGCTCCCGAGAGCTACGGAAGAGGCGGGCCGCCAAGCAGAGCTCGAACAAAAGGGAGGCGAACATGCGGGGTGTTATATTGGCCGGGACCGCGGTCACGCGCCCAGACGCCATCGGCAGCCTCTACCGTCTTCAGCCGGACGGCGAGTGGGAACTGGCGGACACGCTGCCCCACGACGTGGCCGTGCAGGCCATCACGCCCGATCCATCCGATCCGGCGCGCGTCTATATCACCGCGCGCAAGGGGATCTTCCGCTCCGATGACGCCGGCGCCCATTGGACAAGGCTCGATGCGCCAGACGATCTCGCCTACTGGAGCCTGTTGATCGACCCCAAAAATCCGCAACGACTCTTCGCCGGGACCGCGCCTACAGGGGTCGTTCGCTCCGTGGACGGCGGCAAGACCTGGGAGCGCTCAGAATCGGAGGACGCAGAGCGCTACACGATCAGTTTTGGCCGCTCCCGCATGATGAAGCTCGCCTTTCATCCCAGCGATCCGGACATCATGTACGGGGCGTCGGAGATCAACGGTTTCTACGTCTCCACCGATGCCGGCAAGAGCTGGAAGAAGTCGCCGATGGCGCTGTCGGCCCTGGCGCAGAACCCCGACCTGAAGCATACCGAGCTCACCGACGACGACACCGAGGGCATGTTCGACGCCCATGCCGTGACCACCACGCCGGCCAAGCCGGATGCAGCCTTCTACATCTGCCGGATGGGCGTGTTCGAGACCGATGACCGCGGCGAGACCATGCGCGACCTTGAGGTGCGCCGCTTCGCCCCGTTCCGTTACACCCGCGACATGAGGGTTTCGCCCGAGCGGCCCGAGACCTTCTATGCCTGCTTCAGCATCGCCTCCCGCAGCGAGGCCGGCGCCATGTACCGCTCACCCGACCTCGGCAAGACCTGGATGCGCGCCGACCCCGACGTGGAGGCGAAAAGCACCATCATGGGCTTTGGCGTCCACGCCACGGAACACGGCGGCATAGCCTCGGTCACCCGCCATGGCCAGGTCTTCCACACCATCGACGACGGCGCTCATTGGAGCGAGGCCCAGCTGCCCGCCGATGCTGGCGACGCGTTCTGCGCCGCCATTCTTTAGGGCCCACATCATGAGTGACGTTCGGTTGAACGCGGTCATCCGCGCTCTCACAACGGGTCAGCGCGTGGCGTTCACGACCTTCATCCAGGCGGAGGTGGAGCAGGCCGTGACCTTCGCCCAGTCAGACAACGATGGGGTGGTGTTCGAGCTTGAGCATAATCCTTGGGACATCAAGGCGCTGCGCGAGGCCATGCAGTTCATGTTGCTGCGCCAGCAGATCGCGGCGGCGGGGTCGGTCGCCGCCAAGGTGGCGCCCATCGTTCGCATTCCGCCAAGCGGCAGCGAGATGAACCAATGGTTCGCCAAACAGGCGCTCGACCTTGGCGCCTACGGCATCGTCTGGCCGCGCATCACCACCGCGGAACAGGCCTATAACGCCGTCGCGGCCTGCCGTTATCCGAGCCTGCCGGGGGTGGAGCGGCATGAGCCCGTCGGCCTGCGCGGCGATGCGCCCATGGCGGCGGCGCGCTATTGGGGGCTCGGGCAGCAGGCCTACTACAAGAAGGCGGACGTCTGGCCGCTCGATCCGGACGGCGAACTGCTCGTCATCCTGATGGTCGAGGACGTGAAGGC
Source organism: Caulobacter sp. (assembly GCA_026225565.1). Lineage (GTDB taxonomy): Bacteria > Pseudomonadota > Alphaproteobacteria > Caulobacterales > Caulobacteraceae > CAIOYC01. The sequence continues at coordinate 14,637 of JAMFTA010000172.1, forward strand.
CTTCGACAATCTGGAAAGCATACTGAAGGAGGTTCCCGGCGTCGGGGTGATCCTGATTGGCGAAGGCGACCTTAGTCAGGAGCTGGGCGATCCGCGCAACTACCATCATCCTGAACTGGTGCGTCTGCAAAAACACGCCCTGGACGTCGCCAAGGCCCATGACGTCGCGGTCGGACACGCCCACGTGGATGCGGGCAATGTCGGCCGCGTCCTGGAGGAGGGCTACCGCTTCCTGATGACCTTCCCCAAGCGCGATTTTGGCGCGCTGAACAAGGGGCTGCAGCTGACGGGTCGTAAGGCGTGAGCGGCGCTCCGTCGCCCGCCTCGGGCAAGCTTTCCATCGTGCTCGGTCCCCACGGCCAAGTCGCCGATCTGAAGAACGGGGCCTGCCGCGTAAAAGGGGCGGAACTGGAGTTCATCACCGTCAAACGGATGCCCGACGCCTATCGCGAGATGGTGCGCAGCCAACCCTATGACATCTCCGAGCTGGCCCCCACCACCTATCTGATGGCTTTGGAAGCCGGGGCGCCGATCACCGCCCTGCCCATCCCGATGACCCGCCGCTTTCGCCATGCCGGCCTGATGCGGCGCGCTGACGGGGATGTGCGCGGGCCCAAGGACCTGGAAGGCGGCCGCGTCGGCGTCCGCACCAACTCTCTCACCGCCTCGGTATGGACGCGCGGCGTCCTGTCCGACGACTACGACGTCGATCTCTCCACCATCACCTGGGTCACCGAGGAGGCGGAGAATGTCGCCAGCTACCTGCCGCCCGCCAATGTGGAGCGCCTGACCGAGGGCCGCACCTTGGCGGCGGAAATGCGCGAGGGCCGGCTTTCGGCGGCCATGGCGGGCCTGGCGGGGCTCGGCGACGATCCTGGCGTCGAGGTGGTCGATGTGGTGGAGGGCGCAGCCGCCAAGGAGGCGGAATTTTTCCGCCGCACCGGCGTCTATCCGCTGCATGGCGTGATCGCGGTCAAGAACAGCGTGCTCGAAGCCAGGCCCGACCTGCCGCTGGCCCTGTTCGACGCCTTCTCCAAGGCGAAGACGGCCTACTGGAGCCGCGTCGAAAGCGGGGAAGCGGCCGAGGCGGAAGATCATCGCTACAAGTCGCTGTCCAGCCTGGTCGGCGACCCGTTGCCCTACGGCCTGGACGAGAACCGGACGAGCTTTGAGGCTCTGGTCCGCTACGCGAACCGGCTCGGCCTCATCGGTCGCGCGCCGCCCATCGAAACGCTTTTCCCAGATCCGCGCTCGGCAGAGGCGCCGAAGTTCGCGCGTTGGAGTTGACCATGTACGCAACCGGACACCTCAGCCTGTCGGCGATGATGGGCTCCTACCCCAAGACGGCGGCGCTGAAGAGCGGCGCGGTGAAGCCCCAAGGCGCCGACCTCGATTTCGCGCCGATCGATACGGCGCAGAAGGGCTTCAAACAGGTGGTGCGCGAGCTGAAGTTCGACGTCGCCGAGCTCGCCATCGTCACCTTTCTGCAGGCGTTCGCCGCGGGGAAACCCTACCGGCTGCTGCCCTTCGTCATGAACGGGATGTTCCACCACAAGAGCCTCTGGCGCCGTTCCGATGCGCCCATGGCGGTAAAGGACTTGGCCGGCCGCAAGGTGGCCATGCGCTCCTATGCTCAGACCACGCCCACTTGGGTGCGGGGCATCCTGTCGGACGAATACGGTCTGGATGTGAAGAGCGTGAACTGGCTGAGCCAGGAGGACGCCCACGTCGCCGAATACCGCGATCCGCCCTGGGTGAGCCGGCTGGACGCGAGCGCAAGCCTCGAAGCGCAGCTCATCGATGGCGATGTGGACGCCATCATCGCCGGGGGCGGCCTGTCGGGCGATCCGCGTCTCGAGTCCATGATCGCCGACCCGGCCGGAGCGGCCAAACGCTGGTACGCGCAGTATGGGGCGGTGCCGATCAATCACATGGTGGCGGTGCGGACGGAGCTGGCGGAGGAGCGCCCCGACCTCGTCAGGGCAGTCTACCGCGCCTTGATCGCCAGTCGTGAAGCCGCCGCCGAACCGCCGCCGGCGTCCGGCCTCGACCTGCAGCCCTCCGGGTTCGACGCCATCGAGCCGGCGCTCCGGATGATCGTCCGCTTCGCCTTCGAGCAAGATCTGATCCCGACCGAATACGCCGTGGAGGAGCTTTACGGCCCCGTCGTGGCGGCGCTCCGCCCCCAAGGCGGCGCATGACGTCTCATAACCTCGCCCCGATGACCCCGGGCGTCTCCTAAGGATTGACCATGGATCTCGGCATTCGAGGAAAGATCGCGCTGGTTTGCGCCTCTACGCGTGGGCTGGGCCTGGCCTGCGCCACGGCCCTGTCTCGCGAAGGCTGCGAGGTGTTCATCAACGGCCGCTCGCAGGACGCCCTCGACCGGGCCGCCGAGCTGATCGCGCAGCAGACCCGCGTGCGGCCGAAAACCATCGCGGCCGATCTCAACACGGTGGAGGGGCGCGACGTCATTCTGGCGGCCTGCCCGACGCCGGACATCCTCATCAACAACAACGCCGGTCCCGAGCCCGGCAAGATCGCCGACTGGTCGCGGGAGGATTGGTTGGCGGCGGTGGAAGCCAACCTCCTGTCGCCGGTCTTCCTGATCAAGGCCTATGTTCCAGGGATGCGCGAACGCAAGTTCGGCAGGATCGTCAACATCACCTCCGCCATGGTGAAGTCGCCGAGCGCCACCATGGGCTTGTCGGCGGCCGTTCGCGCCGGGCTGACCGCGCTCTCCAAGTCGGTGCAGCGCGACAGCGTGGTGGACAACGTCACCATCAACAACATGCTGCCTGAGCGCTTCGACACCGACCGCCAGAAATACATGGCCGCCCGCATGGTGAAGAACGACGGCGTCACCACAGAGCAGGCGCGCGCCAAGATCGCCGCCACCATCGCCGCCAAGCGCCTGGGCGACCCCGCCGAGTTCGGCGACGCCTGCGCCTTCCTCTGCGCCGCCCAGGCCGGGTTCATCTCCGGCCAGAACCTGCAGCTGGACGGCGGTTCCTACGCCGGCCTCGTCTAAGAGAGCCCCATATGCGTTTCGCCACCTATGAGATCGCCGGCCGTCGCAGCTTCGGCGTCGTGACAGATGCGGGCGTCGTGGACCTCGGCCCTAAGTTCGCGGGCAAATACCCGGACCTGAAGTCGGTCATCGCCGCCGACTTTCCGCCTGAGGTGCTGGAGGCCGCCCAAGCTCCCGCCACCTTTGAAGAAAGCGCGATCGTCTATCTGCCCCCCGTGCCCGATCCGGCGCACCTGTGGTGCCTGGCGGTGAACTATGTGGAGCACCACGCCGAAGTGGTGGGCGCGGGACGGATTCAGGAACTGCCCAAGCAGCCGGCCCTTTTCGCCCGCTGGCCCGACACCGTCACCGGTCACCGTCAGCCCCTGCTGCATCCCAAGGTCTCCGAGCAATTCGACTTTGAAGGCGAGTTGGGCGTCATCATCGGCAAGGGGGGGCGCAACATCGGCGAGGCCGACGCCATGGAGCACGTCGCCGGCTACACTATCGTCAACGAGGGCAGCGTTCGCGACTGGCAGTTCCACACCAAGCAGATCACGCCGGGCAAGAACTTCTATCGGTCCGGCTCTGTCGGACCGTGGATGGTGCGCAAGGCCGACATCGCCGATCCCTACGCCTTGACCATCAAGACCATCCTGAACGGCCAGGTGATGCAGGACGGCGCGACCAGCGACATGGTGCATAAGATCGACCGCTTTATCGCCTATGCCTCCACCATCCTGCCGTTGCAGCCGGGAGACATCCTATCCACGGGCACGCCCAGCGGCGTGGGCTTCTCGCGCAAACCGCCAGTCTGGATGAAGCCGGGCGACGTCTGCGAGGTGGCCATCGAAGGCGTCGGATCGCTGATCAACACCATCGAGTAAGCGATCTACCAGCGACAATGGCAAAAGCCCGCCGGTCAAAACCGGGGGGCTTTTTCTTTGGGTCTTGGCTCAGTCTTCCTGACCACGCCATGGCGCGAAGTGCTCTTCGGCCCGTTTCAGCAGGGTGGTCAGGCCGATGCCCAGGAACATCAGCACCAGGATCGGCACGAACATCGCCGCTGTGTCATACTGGTTGCCGTACTTGACGATCATGGCGCCGAGACCGGTGATGGCGGTGAAGAACTCCGCCACCACCATGCCGATGATCGATCGGCCAATGCCCAGGCGCAGTCCCGTCATGATGTAGGGCAGGGTCGCCGGCACGATGATTTTCAGGAAGACCTGCCGCTCGTTCGCCGCAAAGGCTGCGCTGACGTCGATAAGCTGCGTCGGCACATTGCGGACGCCGGCCGCCGTGTTGATCAGCACGGGAAACACCGCCAGGATGCAGACGATGAACAGTTTGGCGGCGTCGCCCAGGCCGAACCAAAGAATCACCAGCGGCATGATGGCGATCAGCGGCGTGGAATAGAGGGCGTTGACCAGCCAGTCAGTGGCGGCGTCCATCGTCTTGTAGCGCCCGATCAAGAGGCCGAGCACCACCCCGATGGCCGAGGCGGTGATGAAGCCGACCAGGAGCGTCCAGAGGCTGCTTTTCAGCGCTTCGAAGAGTTCGCCGTCGGCAATCAGCCTGACCGCGGCCGTGGCGATCGCGCTCGGCGAGGACATGAAGAGGGGATTGACCTGGCGGCCGAAGATTTCCCAAGCGCCCACCACAACGACAATGGAGGCCAGGCGGACGATCCAGGCCTTGCTGCGAGCACGCGGCGGCGGGCCGATCTCCTCCAGCCTGGCGTCAGCATCGTCAATGGGGGCGGGATCCGAGGCGATGCGATTCTCGGACATATCCGAACCCATTGGATCGGCGAAAGACAGTGTTGTCATGATGGCTACCTCGCAACTCTGCTCAAGCCGCGACGGCGACGGGCGGCGTGCTGATCAGCGACCAGATTTCCGCACGGATCGCCTGAAATGCGGGATCGCCGCGAAGCGCCGTGAGCTCGGGTCGCGGGTGGGCGAATGGGATATCGATGATCTTCTTCACCCGCCCGGGCCTGGCGGCGAGCACCACCACCCGGTCGCTAAGAAAGATCGCTTCGTCCAGATCGTGGGTGACGAACAGGGTCGTCTTGGCGGTCTGCGCGTGAATACGCATCAGCTCCGTCTGCAGCACCTCACGCGTTTGGGCGTCCAGGGCGCTGAACGGCTCGTCCATGAGCAGAATGGCCGGGTCGATGGCCAGGGCGCGCGCCAGGCCGATGCGCTGCTGCATACCGCCCGACATTTGGTGGGGAAATTGATCCGCCGCGTGGGCGAGGCTTACGAGCTCAAGCAATTGCATCGCCCGGTCGGCGCGCGCCTGCTTGGGCATACCTTGTAGTTCAAGGCCAAATTCAACGTTCTGCCGCGCCGTGCGCCATGGCAGCAGGCTGGCTTGCTGGAAAACAAAGCCCCGATCCCGTCCCGATCGTTTGACCGCAGCGCCGTCGATGAGGAGGTCGCCAGAATCCAGCCGGATCAGCCCCTGGACGATCCGCAGCAGGGTGGTCTTGCCGCAACCGCTTTCGCCGATCAGCGAGACGATCTCTCCCTGGCGCACATCGAAATTCACGTTGCGCAGGACGTTCAAAAGGCTGGTGTCGCTTCCCTTGCGCACACGGAAGGTCTTGGTCACGTTGCGAACCGACAGCTTGATGGGGGGGGCGGACATCCGGGCTTCCAATGGCGTCAGCGAAGGGGAGAAGGAGGGGCGATGCGGGCCCTGCCGAAGGGCGATGCAGCGGGCCTGTTCACGGCTTGCGCCATGGGATATCCACGGCGGCCCTCGCTCAACCCATCAAGGCTTCGATGTGTTCCGATCGTGAGCATTGTCTTCCCTGAGTTTATTTTTGTCGCCGCCTTCAGCTTGGGGCCTTTTCGCAGCGTTGACCCAGTTGAGTGCACCGCCGCCGGAATCGCAACCAATTGAATCGCCTTGCGGCCCATAAGTTTTTCGCTGAGTCAAAATCCGCAAAACTTATGCCCTCGGCCGCTTTGCAATTTTACCTCTAGGGAACCGCCGGTACTGTCGGGCCAGAAAAATTGGCAAGCGCGTCAAATAAGGGCGCCATCGGGGGATCTAGAGTGATTATCGATTGTCACGGTCACTATACGACCGCGCCCAAGGCGCTGGGTGAATGGCGCAAGGCGCAGTTGGCGGGAGAGAACCCAGGCGTCTTGACCATTTCGGACGCCGAAATCCGCGATAGCATCGAGAACGGCCAATTGAAGAAGCAGCAGGAACGCGGCGCCGACGTCACGCTTCTGTCGCCCATCGCCGGCCAGATGGGCCATCATCTGGGCACGCTGCAGACCAGCATCGTCTGGTCGCGCCTGTGCAACGACCTGATCTATCGGGTTTCTGAGCTGTTCCCGCGCAACTTCGCCAGCGTCTGCCAACTGCCCCAGTCGCCTGGCGCCGCGATCGAGCCCTGCCAGGAGGAGCTGCGACGCTGCGTCACCGAGCTGGGCTTTGTCGGCTGCAACCTCAATCCCGATCCGTCGGGCGCCTATTGGCAGGCGCCGGCGCTGACCGACCGCTATTACTACCCTCTCTACGAGACCATGGTGGAGCTGGACGTTCCGGCGATGGTGCATGTGAGCGGGTCGTGCAATCCCGCGGTCCACCACGTTGGCGCCCACTATCTGAACGGCGACACCACCGCCTTCATGCAGTTGCTGCTGGCGGATCTGTTCGAGGATTTTCCGACGCTGCGTCTGATCGTTCCGCACGGCGGGGGCGCGGTTCCCTACCACTGGGGGCGTTATCGCGGCCTGGCTCAGGACCTGGGCCGGCCGACGCTCGACGGGCACTTGTTGAACAATGTTTTCTTCGACACCTGCGTCTATCACCAGCCTGGGATCAACCTCTTGACCGAGGTCATCCCGGCTAAAAACGTCCTCTTCGGCCCGGAGATGATCGGCGCTGTGAAGGGCGTCGATCCCACGACGGGTCATTACTACGACGACACCAAACGCTACGTCGACAACGCGAGCTTCCTCAACGATGAGGAGCGCCATGAGATTTTCGAACTCAACGCGCGGCGGGTCTTCCCCCGCCTCGACGCCCGGCTGAAGAGGCAGGGGCGCTGAGCAGCGGCGCCTCCAATCTACACGCGGCTATCGAGTTCGGCGCCGTGCTCGCGCAGGAGCGTCAAAAAGGCCGAGCGCCGTTGACTGGACGTCGCCTCAGCCTGGGTGGTGAAGCCGATGACCGGGGTGGGTCGCAGAGGCCCCGCATTCAGCCGCTCCAAAACACCGATGCGCTCATCGGCCAGAACCTCCGACCGGGTCAGGATCGCCAGCCGATCGCCCTCGCAGAGCGTGGCGCGAATGGTGGCGTAGGAGTGGCTTTCGATGCTGGTTCGCGGAATCCGCCCGATGGACTGGAAGAAATGGTCGAACGCATGACGCCGGGGCGCGCCGGGATTGGGGACGATCCAGTCATAGGCCAATAGCTGCTCGGGGGTGACGATCTCAACCCCGGCAAGGGGGTGGCCGCGGCGCCCGGCGATCACATAGGGATCTCGAAACAGCGGCTCTTGAAAGAGGTCCGGGCTTTCGTCCTTCAGCACGCCGACGATGAAGTCCAAAAGGCCGAGCCGAATTCTCTGGCGCAGGTCGTCATAGGTCGAGTTGACCACGCGGATGGAGCAGTCGGGGTTTGAACGGGTGAACTTCTCCATCACCACCGCCAAGAAGGGTGCCGGATCCATGATCTGGACGCCGATGGTGATGAAATCCGGTTCGATGTCCTCGGAGGCGGATAATTCCTCAGCCGCGGACTGCATCTCGTTCAAGCTCAGCAGAAGCCAGTGGGCCAAGATGTATCCGAGCTCGGTGGGGATCATTCCTGAGCGGGAGTGACGATAGAGGACGACACCCAGATTCAGCTCCAGATCTCGCACCGCCCGCTGCATCGACGCCTGCGATATGCCCACCTCGCTGGCCGCCAGAGCAAAGGAAGGCGCGCGGGCGATGGTCACGTGGCACCGCATCTGGGTGCGGGTGATGCGGAACATCTTGGTCAGGATGTTCGCCTGATCCTCGGCGGTGCTGATTTCGGTCAGCGCGCTCTCTATGTGTTGAAAGAAGCGGCGGGTTCTGACGAGGTACTTTTGTCCAAATTCGGTCAAAAAGGCGCCGCGCGCGTCGCGGGTGATCAGCTGGCGGCCGACCTGGCTCTCTAATTTGGCCACCGCCTGGGTCACGGCTGGCTGGGTAAGTCGCACCTCTTCCGCCGCCCTGGTGAAGCTTCCAAGTCTGGCGACCGCTTCAAAGACCCGCAGGTGCCGGGGGCTGGGCAGATTATCGACGCCCGACCCCTTCTCGCTCGCAATATCGGCCATCGGTTGGCGGTCGTCCTTCTGCAGCGCCAGCCTGATCATCAGGTCGAGCGGCGTTGGTTCTGCTTAATGCGCTTCTCGCGCCAGCGCACCAACGAAGGAAATCGAGGTGGAGTCGCGCCGGGTGCTCTACCCTGGGGTTTCAACAGGGCTGGCTTTGGCTCTGTTTTCTACGAACGTGAAAAAAAGGAGGCGGAATATTTATGACGGCCGCCGCATTTTTATAAGAGCTGGCGGACGAACCCTGATCTTATCGATCTCAAGCGTCGTTGAACGCGTCTTGAACAGAACTGACAGGCTTTGCGCCAATGTCACGTTCGCGGGGGGAATCATGAAAGTGAATTATCGGATCGCCGCGTTGCTGAGCAGTGCCTGTGTGTTGGCGATTGCATCCGCGGCAGACGCCCAAACAACCCAGGCGTCCGCCTTGGCTGCGGCGCCCACAGCGGCCCAGGCGCCGGCGGCGGCCAGCGAGATCATCGTCACGGGCTCGCGCGTCATTAAGAATGGCAACAACAGCCCGACCCCAGTGACGATTGTCGGCACGGACGAGCTGATGGCGCTTCAGCCGACAACGCTGACGGACGCGCTGAACAACCTGCCGGTGTTTCAAGGCTCTCGCGGTCAGTTCAGCAATCCCAACACCACGGGCATCTATGGCGGCGGCAACCCCGCCTCCAACGAGCTCAACCTGCGCAACCTCGGTCCGCAGCGCACTTTGGTCCTGTTCGACGGCCAGCGGGTTCCGCCCAGCAACGCCATCGGCATCCCCGATGTGGACACCATCCCAGAGATCCTGATCCAGCGTGTGGATATCGTCACGGGCGGGGTTTCCGCCGTTTACGGCTCGGACGCCATCGCCGGCGTGGTCAACTACGTCACCGATAAGCACTTCAATGGGGTCAAGGCCGAGGCGTCCTATGGCGTCTCGGACCGCAGCGACGACGAGAGCTGGAAGGTCGCCTTCGCGGGTGGAACCAAGGTCTTGGACGACAAGGGTCACGTCGAATTCAGCTATGAGCACTACAACGACGCCGGCATCCCTCGGCGCTCCGAGCGGAACTATTACCAGTACGCGCTGCTGGGTTCCGTGCCGGGATCGACGACCGCGCCCGGCACGGCCGCCAATCCTTATGAAGTCTTCAATGGCGTAACGATCAACTCCAGCTCCTTTGGCGGGCTGATCACCAACGGTCCGCTCAAGGGGCAGAACTTCACCACCAATGGCGCGCTCTCAGCCTTCAACAAAGGAATAGCCACGGGGACGTCGAATTCTCAGATCGGCGGCGACGGCTCCTATGGCGGTCAAAGCTCCCTGGCGGCCCCGATGCACTTCGATCAGGCGTTTGGGCGGTTCGATTACGATTTCACCCCCGATCTGCGCTTTCACAGCGAAATCAGCGGCACCTGGAAGAACAGCTACACAAATTCGGCCGATACGATCCTGACCAACTACACGTTCAATTCCCAAAACGCCTTCCTTTCTCCGGCGGTTCGTGCGGCGCTGGCCGCCGTGCCCACCTTCACCATGAGCGAGGCGCTGAACGACCTCCCCCAGGTGCAGCAAATCTCCAATGTGAAGAACTACTTCGCCAATGGCGGCCTTGAAGGAAAACTCGGAAAATTCGAGTGGGGCAGCGACTTCGACTACGGCTACAACAGCATCGAAGACACGCTCAAAAACAACGTCAATAACCAGCGCCTGGCCGCCGCCCTGGATGCGGTCGTCAATCCCGCCACCGGCCAGATTGTCTGCAACGCCAGCCTGACCAATTCCGCCTATTCTAATTGCGTGCCGCTCAACATCTTCGGGTCGACCGCGGCCAGCCCCGCCGCCGCCTCTTATGTGACCGGGACGACCCACTATAATCCGCAATTCTCGACCATCGAGGCCAATGCCCATATCAGCGGCGAGATATTCAACCTCCCGGCCGGCCCGTTGAATGCATCCTTGTCTGGGGAGTTCCGCAAAGAAACCTTCTCGGACACCTCTGACGCCATTCCGACATTGCCCAGTTGCACCAGCCTGCGATACAACTGCACCGCCAAGACGGCGCTCTGGACCAATGCATTCGCAAATAGCTCCTCTGTCAGCCAGACGGTGAAGGAAGGCGCATTGGAGTTCGACGCGCCGCTCTTGAAAGACCTGCCGCTGGTTCAGTCTCTAAATCTGAACGGCGCAGCGCGTTTCACCAGCTATGACTTTGGCGGCAACAACTGGACCTGGAAGATCGGCCTCGATTGGCACCTCACCGACGAGTACACGATCCGCGCCACCGTCTCCCAGGACATCGAGGCGCCGAGCCTCAGCGAACTGTTCCAGCCCACCGTCGTCAGCCCCGTCTCAATGCAGGACCGACTGACCCTGACGACCCCTGCGATCAACGTCGTCAACATCGGAAACCCCAATCTCGTCTCCGAGGTGGGCCACACGATCACGGCCGGCTTTGTGTGGAAGCCCCACTTCATCCCCGGCTTCAGCATGTCGCTGGATGGCTATCACATCAAGATCGACAAGGCTTTGACCCAGCTGCAAGGCTATAATCCGCAACTACAGGACGCCTGTTACGCCAGTAAGGGAACCTCGATCTACTGCACGCTGCAGACCCGCGCTCTTGGCTTCACCAACACCACCGCGGCCAATGCTGTGACGGAATGGACAGCGGTATTCGCCAATATCGCCAATATCGAGACCTATGGCGCCGATCTGGAGGTGAATTACGCCACCCGCCTATGGGAGCATTCGCTTTCAACCCGCGTGTTCGGAACGTGGCAGCCGCACTACTATATCTCCCAACCCGGCGTGCCCACCTACGATGAAGGCAATGTCGCCTTCCCGAACGTGGTGCCGCTGCAGGCGATCCCGGCCCTTCGTCTGACGGCGACCGCCAATTTCGGCGTGACCGACAACTTCTTCATCGGCGTGACGGAGCGCTATCGCGGGAGCATGAAGGCCAGCGCCGTACCGACGGACGTTTACGTGGCCGGCGATCGGCGCGTGAACTCCATCAGCTATACCGACTTCAACCTTATCTACCGGCTGAAGGCGGGCAATGAGCTTTACCTGAACGTGCGCAACGCATTCGATCAGATGCCGCAGGGGGTGGCGGGTCTCAGTTCCGGCGCCGGCTACCCTGGAATCGACGATCCGATCGGCCGCTACTACACGGTGGGCATCCGCGTCAGAATGTGACGGCGCTGCCGCCGATGTCGGCCGTGCAGACGATGCGATGAGCGCCGGGTTCGCCGGCAAGTACGAGAGAGACGCCCATGTTGCGCCGTGAATTGTTCATCAAGGGGATCGCTGCCGGCGCGCCGGCCGCTTTCGCCTTGTCCGGCCTCGCGGCCTGTGAGCGGCCACAATTGTCCAACGAAATCAACATCGTCAGCACCTCCGGCACCACCAACCTCGTGCTCACGGCCCTGATGGAGCAGATGGGCTACATGAAGGAGTTCGGCGTGAAGCCGAATTTCATCAACGTCGCCGACGGCAACAAGGTGGTGGGGGCGCTGATCAGTCGACATGCCGATCTGTGTCCCTCCGCCGGCTTTACCCAGGTGCTGGCGGCCGAGGCGCGCGGCGCCACCCTGCGGCTGGTGGCTGGCGGCGCCAACAAGAACTTCAACGCGATCTTCAGCGGCAATCCGGCTGTGAAAATCCTGAAGGATCTGGAGGGGCGCTCGGTGGGGGTCGGCGCGCTCGGCGCTCAGTTGCACCAGACCATGATCGCCCTGTTCCGCAAATACGGGGTGGATGGCTCCAAGGTTCGGTTCGCCAACGTCGGCTCCGGCGTCGATGTGTTCAAGGCGGTGAAGGCGGGGGTGGTCGACGCCGGGCCGGCCGAGGTCTGGCTGGGTCGTGGCTCCGGACTGCACATCCTTGAGAACGGCAAGACGTTCGAGGCGCTGCCGGAGTTCGTGAACCAGGCGGCCTTCGCCTCGCAATGGACGATCACGCAGAAGCGCCCGGTGTTGGTCAAGACGCTGGCCGCCTACGCCAAGCTTTATCGCTTCGTCATGTCGGGGGACTCAGAGGCCGCCTTCATCGAGGCCAGCGCGAGCGCGCTGGGGAAGAACAATGCGGACGCCGCCCGCGACCAATGGAATTTCTATCGCCAGATCCAGCCTTTCGCGGCCAACCTGGAGCTCGACGAGAACCGGGTCCGCTTCATGCAGGATCTGAACATCACCACCGGCACGCAGAAGACGATCCTGCCTTACGACCGTATCGCGGACATGTCCGCGGCTCACGAAGCCTTGCAGCTTCTCGCGTGACCAACGGGGTAGGGGGCGCCGCCGCGCCTGAAGGTCGGGCGCCCTGTCGAACAGTATGGACGCGCTGACCATGAAGACGATGCTTGCGATCCTGGCCATCGTCCTGGCGCCCGCTTTCGCCGACGCCCAGCCGTCGCCCCCCGCAAAATCGACCGCCTCGGCCACCCGCACCACCTTCGTGCGCCTGACCAACGGCGCCAATGCGATCGTCGTCGAACCCACGACCCTCGATCCGGCCAAGGGCCGCATCGCCATCCTGGTCGCGCACCCCGAGCACGTGAACACCTTCAGCTATTTCATCGGTCGCGAACTGCCCAAGTATGGCTACCGGGTGATGATGCTGAACACCTATGGGGAGGAGCGGACCTATGACGAGTTCACCGCTCCGATCGCCGCTGCCATCAAGGCGTTGCGCGCCCTTCCGGGGGTTGAGAAGGTCGTGCTGGCCGGCCACAGCACGGGCGGGCCGGAGCTGACGGCTTATCAGGACATCGCCGAGAACGGGCCCAAGGCGTGCCAGGGACCGGAGCGCGTCTACAAGTGCCGCGGCGCGGGGATGGACGACCTGCCCAAGGCCGACGGGCTGATGCTGCTCGACAGCAATTCCGGTTCGCCCGAACGGGCCATCGCCCTGGACCCCGCCATCACATCGGCCGATCCTCGCCAGCGCGATCCCCACCTCGACATGTACGCGCCCGCCAATGGGTTCGATCCGGCGACCGGCGGCGGCGCCTACGCGCCAGCCTTCCGCAAGGCCTATTTCGCCGCCCAGGCCGCGCGCGCCAATCAAGTGATCGACGACGCGCTTGCCCGCCTCGCCAAGATCGAGAAAGGGGAGGGGCTCTACAAGGACGACGAGCCCCTGGTGGTGTCCGGCTCGGACCTGCATGTGAACGGCGCGCGGCTGGACTTGGCGGACGCGACCCTGCTGTCCAAGACCCGCGCCCCGCATTTGCTGCTGAAGGCCGACGGCTCGCAGGCCGTGCAGATCGTCGAGCGCATTTCACCGCCGCAGGCAAAGCCGGAGGATGTGGACGCCCTCTATAGGACCGTGCTCGACGTGACCGTCCGCCACTACCTATCCTTCGAGGCCCTGCGCCTCCTGCCCGATTACGCCCTGACGCAGAGCACGATCGAAGGCGTTGTGTGGCGCAGCACGGCCAACAGCGTCCCCGGCAATGTGGAGGGCGTCCGCGCGCCGACCTTGATCATGGGGGCGACTTGCGCGCCGCACCTGGTGTTCAGCGAAATCGCCTTCGACCGGTCCGCCGCCGCGGACAAGGAATTTGTCGCGCTCGAAGGCGCCAACCACGGCCTGCAGCCCTGCAAGCCCGAGTACGGCGACACCACCAAGCGCGCCTTCGACTTCGTGGATCGTTGGCTCAGCAAGCCCGGACGGTTTTGACCCCATGCCCACCCATTTGATCGACATCCACCCGCACATCATCTCTTCGGACACCGTGCGCTATCCAGTGGC
>JAMFTA010000173.1 GCA_026225565.1 Caulobacter sp.
CGTCGGGCTGCAGGAAGAAGGTGTCGTGCATCTCCCGCGCCGGGTGCTTGGGCGGGAAGTTCAGGGCGGTGAAGTTGTGGAAGTCGTCCTCGATGTCGGGACCTTCGGCCACGGCAAAGCCCATGTCGGCGAAGATGGCCACCAGTTCGTCCATCACCTGGAGCGTGGGATGCACCGAGCCCTTGCGGCGGGGCGGCGGCGGCAGGGTGAGGTCGATCCGTTCTGAGGCCAGCTGGCGGGCGAGGGCTAGCTCGTCGAGAGCCGCCTTGCGCTCGCCGATCAGGGCGGCGACGTGGTCGCGGAGGCCATTGATCTTGGGGCCTTGCTCCTTGCGCTCCTCCGGGGACATGGCGCCGAGGGTCTTCAAAAGCGCGGCGACCGAGCCCTGCTTGCCGAGGGCGGAAACGCGAACAGCCTCCAGCGCCGCGAGGTCGGGCGCCGAGGCGATCTCGGTGGAGAGTGTGTCTTGTAAGGTGGTGATGTCGGTCATGGCGCTGCACTTAAACCCCTCTCCCCTCAGGGGAGAGGGAGGGACCCGCCGCTCTCGCGGCGGGAGGGTGAGGGGTCAGCGCGACGCATCAGAGGATGAGGGGCACATCCCCTCATCCGGCCGCTGCGCGGCCACCTTCTCCCCAGAGGGGAGAAGGGTTTGCACGTATCAGCCGATGGCGGCGCGGACTTTTTCGGCGACGGCCTTGAACGCGACGGGATCGTGCATGGCGATATCGGCCAGCACCTTGCGGTCCATTTCGATCCCGGCCGTGTCCAGGCCGAAGATAAATTGCGAGTAGGTCATGCCTTCAAGCCGGGCGGCGGCGTTGATGCGTTGGATCCAGAGCGAGCGGAAGGTGCGCTTACGGACCTTGCGGTCGCGGTAGGCGTACTGGCCGGCCTTGTCCACCGCGGCGGAGGCGACGCGGATGGTGTTCTTGCGGCGGCCGTAGAAACCCTTGGCCTGCTCTAGGACTTTCTTGTGTTTGGCGTGGGACGTGACGCCCCTTTTGACGCGAGCCATATCAATTCACTTTCAAGATCGATGGGGAAGGAAGAACGAAGTCTCTGTTTTGACGCGCGACCGGGCGCAAACCGAAGCCGGTTTGCCGGTCGTCGCTTACCTCAGCCGTAAGGCAGCCAGGACTTGATGTTCTTCGTGTCGCTCTGGGCCATAACCTTGGTGCCCCGGTTTTGCCGGATGTACTTGGAGCTGTGGCTCATGAGACGGTGGCGCTTGCCGGCGACGCCGGCCTTCACCAGACCCGATGCGGTGATCTTGAAGCGCTTCTTGGCGCCCGATTTGGTCTTCAGTTTCGGCATTTCGATGCGGGCGGTATTAAACCGCCCGTCCTTCTGATAAGAGAAGCAGGGCAAACCGCCATGGCATGCCATAGGCCAGGCGGTTCGTTCGGAGGCGGGTGCTTAAACGAAAAGCCGCCGGAGCGCAACCGGCGCTCCCATTTGTCGCCCACCCGACAGACGTCTTGCCGACATAAGACTATGGGCGGCGGGCGGCTAACACGCTCGGAGCGAGATGACAGCCTTCACCTTCTATCTGCTGGACGATAAGGGCGCGGCGCCGGCGTTCGAGATCGCTATGTTCGATGCGGTGGACCTGGCCCTCGACTACGGACGGCGTCTGTTGAAGGAGCGCCCCCGCTATAGCTTCGTGGAGATCACCCGCGAAGACGCCAGCATCGCCAAGCTCGGTCGCGAACCCATCTCCTAAAACAAGACGCTGGGCCTAAGACAAGACAGTGGCGCGCTTCACCGCCCGTCCCGCCGCCAAGGCCAGGAAGATGGCCGGCGCCACGATCGCCGCCCCCATCCAGAACGGCCCGTTGACGCTGATCCCCGAAAAGACCAGCCCGGCGCAAAGCGGGCCCGCCACCCGCGCCAGGGCGCCGGTGGCGTTGTTCAACCCCAAGGTCTGCCCCTGACGGTCGGCTTCGGAATTGCGCGAGATCAGCGCCGAGACGTTGGGAAAGGCCACCGACTGGCCGAACGCCATCAAGACCATCAGGGGGGTGGTGCTCATGATGCCTGTGCTGAAAGGTAGGACGGCGGTGGCGACCACCGTCAGCCCCATGCCCGCCGCCAGCATCCGCGCCTCTCCGAAGCGCTTGGACAGTCGCCCGGTGAAGAACCACTGGGCGATGGCGTTGGTCACCCCGACAAAACCGAACACCAGGCCGATCTGGCGCGGGCCCCAACCGAAACGGTGCTGGCCCCAGAGTCCGAAGGTGGATTCGATGCCGGTGAAAGCGGCGCCCGAGACCAGGGTGAGCAGCAACAGCCGGCTGATCACCGGATGGGCCACAGCCTTGCCCAGCATGGCCCAGCGATTGGGTTGATGCATGGGGCCGTGATGGCGGGCGCGGCTCTCCTTCACCAGTAGGAGCACGCCGAGCGCAGAGCCGCCGCCCAAAACCGCCGCCACCAGGAAGGGGATGCGAAACCCCGTCGGCCCTAGCGCCGGCTGGGCCAAAAGCCCCGACAGGGTCGGTCCGACGATGAAGCCGACATTGAAGGCCACCCCGATACGGGCCAGCTTGCCCGCCCGCTCCTCGGGCGCCGTGACATCGGCGATATAGCCCTGCACCACCGAGCCATTGCCGGCGAACATGCCGCCGAACAGGCGGATGACGAAGGCCGCATAGATGTTGGGCGCAAAGGCTATCAACCCATAGCAGAGACAGTTGCAGGTCAGGGTCGAGAGCAGGACGGGCTTTCTGCCGATGCGATCCGAGAGCCGCCCCCAGAAGGGCTCGCCTATGAACGAGCCGATGGAATAGGCGGAAAAGATCAGCGCCACCTGCCACGGCGGCGCGTGGAACGAGGCCGCATAGAAGGGCAGCAATGGGATCACCATCCCAAAGCCCAATAGGTTCATGAAGACGACGAACAGCAGGGTCGGCAAGGCCGCCGCCGACGGTTCCGCCGCTCTCGTGGGGGCGGTTTCGGTCATCGCTAGGCTGATAGGCGGCGCCGGATAGGGCGGCAACCGCCTTTTCAAAACCGGAGTCATGAAAACCGGGGCGAATAACCCCTCTACCCACCGGGGTTTCGAAGTGGTCGGCGTAGCCGATAGATCGACAAATGCTTGTCGATCTAAACGTAGAAGGGAGGGGGCCGTGGCGATAGCCATGGGAGGGTGAGGGGGCCGCAGAGAAGACGGCGGCGCACCGGATCCCCTCATCCGACCTCCTACGGAAGCCACCTTCTCCCCAAAGGGGAGAAGGGCGAGGACCTATTTCGGCGCGAGGATCATGATCATCTGCTTGCCTTCCATGCGCGGCTCGTACTCGACCTTGGCCACCGGCTCAAAATCGACCTTCACCTGCTGGAGAAGCTTCATGCCCAGTTCCGGGTGGGCCAGTTCGCGGCCGCGGAAACGCAGCGTCACCTTGACCTTGTCGCCCTCTTCGAAGAAGCGGTGCATGGCCTTGGCCTTCACCTCATAGTCGTGAACGTCGATGTTGGGGCGGAGCTTGATCTCCTTGACCTCGACCACCTTTTGACGCTTGCGCGCCTCGTTCTTCTTCTTCTGTTCCTGGAACTTGAACTTGCCGAAATCCATGACCTTGCAGACCGGCGGATCGGCGTTGGGCACGATCTCGACCAAATCCATGCCCGCCTCTTCTGCGGCCTCGATCGCGGCGTCGGTGGGCATCACGCCCTGCTTCTCGCCGTGCTGATCGATCAGCAAAACTCGGGGAACGCGGATGTCTTCGTTGATGCGCGGTCCATCCTTGACCGGCGGCGTTTGCATGGGACGACGAATAGGGGTGGCCTCTCTAGGCTGTTGGCACGAATCGACGGGCCGCGAAAAGCCACGACCCAGCCCTCTAATATATGGTGAAAAGTGGAAAAGTCATTAGCCGACTGACGCCAGAAGCGGTTCCAGGGCGCTTAACACTTGCGCCGGGGCGATGTCGCCGAGGTCGGGAGCGAAAAGCTGCACCATCCGCGTGCGCGGCCCCACATGGGCGGGGTTGGATACCCGGGTCGACAGCAGCATCACCCCGGGTGCCCCGGCATAGGTGGCCATGTGCACCGGCCCGGTGTCGTTTCCGACGCACAACAAGGCTTCGCTGCCCAGGCCCGCGAAATCCATCTGGTCGGTCTGGACCCCTGTAAGGTCCACCGCCCCCGGCGCCGCCGCCAGGATCCGCGCCGCCATCGGCCCCTGCTCCGGCCCGCCGAGCACCCCCGTCTGCACGCCCCGGGCGATCAGGGCGGCGGCGAGCGCGGCATAATGGGCGGTGGGCCACAGCTTCTCCGGCCGCGACGCCGAGGCGCCGGGCGCCAGGAGTGCGAACGGTGGGGAAAGGCCAAATCTCGCCCCGACGCTTTCGAAGCCCAAGGCCTTAGCCTTGGCGCGGGACGCACTTATGGCGAAGGCCAGGTCGTGGGCCGGCGCTTCGCCCAGGGCGTAGGCCGGGCCGATCCCGGCGACATGGAGCTGATCGGCCATGCGGTCGAGGTTGTGCAGGGCGTTGCGGTCGGGCCGGGTCTGGGGGTGGGAGCCGAAGCGGGCGATGCCGGACCACTCAGGCGAGCGGGGCAGAAGCGCCCACCAGATGCGCGTGGAGCCCTTCGAGGTGTGCAGATCATAGACCCGATCGTAGCGGGCGCGACGCAGGCGCCGGGCCATCTTCAGCCACGCCCCAAAGCCCTGGGGCCGCCCGTCGGTCTCGATGAGGTCCACGAGGCCGCTCGCCTCCGCCAGCGCTCGATAAGGGGGGGTGGTCAGGAGGGTGATTTCGGCTTCGGGGTGCGCTTGGCGAATGGCGGTCATGGCGGCGAACACCTGGGCGAAGTCGCCGAGCGCCCCGAACTTGACGATCAGGACGCGGTTCATCGCCCCACCTGCTCCGCCAGCACCTGGCGGTAGACCTCAAGGGTGCGCTCGGTCATGC
Source organism: Caulobacter sp. (assembly GCA_026225565.1). GTDB lineage: Bacteria > Pseudomonadota > Alphaproteobacteria > Caulobacterales > Caulobacteraceae > CAIOYC01. The sequence continues at coordinate 4,917 of JAMFTA010000173.1, forward strand.
GGTCGACGCCATAGAGGGCCTGCACCCGCGCCCTTCCCGCCTCGCCCATGGCGGCGCGGCGGTCGGGGCCGGCGTCGATGAGGGCGGCGAGGGCGGCGGCCCAGGCGGCGACGTCGCGGGGCGCCGCCCGCCAGCCGGTCTCGCCATCGACCACCGTCTCACGCACCGCACCGTGATCGGCGGCCAGCACCGGACGGCCCATGGCTTGCGGCTCCACCGCCGTGCGGCCGAAGGCTTCGGGATCGAGCGACGGGGCGGCGGCGGCATCAGCCACCAGATAGGCGGCGGGCATGTCGCTGACATGACCGACCAGGCGCACCGCATCGCCCAGGCCCGCGTCGGCGATCATGCGGCGAAGCTCATCGGTGTAGTCGCTGCGGCCCTGGTCGTCGCCGGCGAGGACCAGCAACAACTCGTCCCCCCCGCGCTCGGCCTTCATTCGGGCCAGCGCCTCGATCAACAGCGCCTGCCCCTTCCAGCGGGTGAGCCGCCCAGCCAGGAGCAGGATCAGCCGCCGCTCGCCGGGGCCGATCCCCCAGGCTGCGCGGATCGCCGCCAGCCGCTCGGGCGTCACCGCCGCCGGATCGAAGCGGATCAGGTCCACCCCGCGCGGAATGGCGATCACCCGCTTCGGATCGACCCCGTGTTCGGCGATGACGTGCTCACGGGTGAACTCGGAATTGGCGATGGTCAGGTCGCCGCGGGTCATCACCCCATTGTACCAGCGCTTCAGGGCCGAGCGGGCGTTGTAGACCCCGTGATAGGTGGCGATCGCCGGAACTCCCGCCCGCCGCGCCGCCCAGAGGGCCGAGAAGGCCGGGGCGCGGGAGCGCACATGCACCAGGCTCACCTGCTGGCGCTGGATCAGCGCCAGCAGCCGCCGGGCGTTGGCGATCATGACCAGGGGGTTCTTGCGATCCAGCGGCATATGCACCGCCTCGCCCCCACGCTCGACCAGGCCAAGCTCCAGCCGTCCGCCGGCCGAGGCCACCAGAGCCCGGCCGCCGGCCTTGACCACCGCTGCGGCGACGTCGAGCGTGGTCTGCTCCACCCCGCCGGTTTGCAGGGCGGGAACCACCTGAAGCAGGGTGAAGTCGGGGGGCAAGGGTCTCACCGGCGGTTTGTGCCCCGCGGGGCGGCCAGCGTCCAGCGGGGGCTTATCCAAGCCTGGGCGGGCGTGACGCAAAAGCCGCAGGACCGCCGATCCGCTCGGGGCGGGTGAAGACTTCGAAGCCGTCGGCGCGCACCACGGCTGTGAGGGTGATCCCCGCCGCCTCGGCCGTCTTGATGGCCAGGTGGGTGGGGGCGGAGACCGCCGCGATCACCGGCACCCCCATGGCCGCCGCCTTCTGCACCAGCTCCACCGACACCCGGCTGGTCAGCAGCAGCACCCCGGCCGCGCGCGCTTTCCCCCGCGCCATCGCCCCGGCCAACTTGTCCACCGCATTGTGGCGGCCGACATCCTCGCGCGCCAGCACCAGCCCCTCGCCCGGCCGCCACAGGCCGGCGGCGTGGACGGCGCGGGTCTCTTGGCCGAGGATTTGCGCCGGCTCCAGGGCCGCCATCGCCGCCTGGATCTCCTCGGCCGTGAGAGGCGAGACCTCCGCCAGCGCCGCCGGCGTGACGCGAGCCGCCAGCTCCAGGCTCTCCACCCCGCAAAGGCCGCAGCCCGTGGGTCCGGCCAGTATCCGCCGCCGCCCCGTCAGCGCCGCCGCTCGGCCCGGATGCAGCCACAGCCGCGCCTCTATGCCGAACTCGCTCTCGCTCATCTCAAAGGCGCGCACCTCGTCCACCGAGGCGATCACCCCTTCGGTCAGGCTGAAGCCGATGGCGAAGTCCTCCAGATCCTGAGGGGTGGCCATCATCACCGCATAGGTGGCGGCGTCGTGGACGATGGCGATGGGGACTTCCTCGGCCACCACGCGGTCGGCGGCCTCAGCCGCCCCGCCCCGCACCTGGATGGTGGAAACCGCGATGGACGAGGCCATGGCGCTTGAACTCCGCAGCGAAAAATGTCGAACCTTGTTGGCTTAAGGGAGTTCCAGCCCCGCAGCCATCGACCCCGTCAGACTTCGGTGAAACATGAGCGATCAGGATACGGCCCCTCGGGATCCGGCCATAGAGGCCGCTGCCCCGCGCAAGGTGAAGATCAAACCCTATCCGCTGGCCGCCGGCGGCTGGGGCTCCATGGAAGGGATGCTGAAGGTGTTCAACGCCGAGCAGCCCCCGCCGATCGACACCGCCCAGCAGCTCTGGCGCCAGAACAAGGCCGACGGCTTCGCCTGCGTCAGCTGCGCCTGGCCCAAGCCCGCGGAGCCCCACCCGGCGGAATTCTGCGAGAACGGGGCCAAGGCCACCGCCTGGGACCTCACCCGCCGCCGCTGCACGCCGGACTTCTTCGCCGCGCACACACTGAGCGAACTGGAAGGCTGGAGCGATTTCGATCTGGAACAGGCCGGGCGGCTGACCGCCCCCCTGCGCTACGATCCGTCCACGGACAAATACGTGGAGTGCGCCTGGGCCGACGCCTTCGCCGAGATTGCATCCGAGCTGAAGCAGTTGGAGCCCACCTCGGTGGTCTTCTACGCCTCGGGCCGCGCGTCGCTAGAAACCTCCTACATGTACGGCCTCCTGGCCCGCATGTACGGCAGCCAGAACCTGCCCGACAGCTCCAACATGTGCCACGAATCCACCTCCGTCGGCCTGAAGGAAAGCTTCGGCTCCCCGGTCGGCACGGTGCAGCTGAAGGACTTCGAAGAGACCGAGGCGATCTTCTTCTTCGGTCAGAACGTCGGCTCCAACAGCCCGCGCCTGCTGCACGACCTGCAAAAAGCCTCGCGCCGGGGCGTGCCTATCGTCACCTTCAATCCCTTGAAGGAGCGGGGGCTGGAGCGGTTCACCAATCCCCAGAACCCCTTCCAGATGCTGACCAACGGCTCGACCCCCATCAGCTCGCAATACTATCAGGTGAAGGCCGGCGGCGATCTGGCGGTGATGACCGGCATGTGCAAATGGCTGATCGAAGCGGACGACGCGGCGGCGGCCAAGGGCGCCCTCCCCCTGCTCGACCACGGCTTCATTGGAACCTACACCCACGGGTTCGAGGATTTCGCCGCCTTTTGCCGCGCCGCCTCCTGGGCCGACATCGAGGCCAACGCCGCCCTCTCCCGCGCCGATATCGAGACCGCCGCCAAGACCTATGCGGGAGCCAAGGCCGTCATCTGCGTCTATGGCATGGGGCTGACCCAGCATAAACTCGGCGTGCAGAACGTGCGTATGGTCTGCAACCTGCTCATGCTGCGCGGCAATATCGGGCGGCCGGGCTCAGGCCCCTGCCCCGTGCGCGGCCACTCCAACGTGCAGGGCCAGCGCACTGTCGGCATCTCGGAAAAGCCGGAGCTGGTTCCCCTGGATATCCTGAAAGCCCAGTACGATTTCGAGCCCCCGCGGATGAAGGGCTGGGCCACGGTGGAGGCCTGCGAGGCGCTCTTGGAGGGCGAGATGCGCGGCTACATCGGCCTTGGCGGCAATTTCCTGCGCGCCGCGCCCGACACCGCGCGCATCGAGCCGGCCTGGCGCGCCCAGCGGCTGACCGTGCATATCGCCACCAAGCTGAACCGCAGCCACATCATCCCCGGCCAGATCACCTATCTGCTGCCCTGCCTCAGCCGCATTGAGACCGACCGCCAGGCCACCGGCGATCAGACCGTCTCGGTGGAGGACAGCTCCAGCAACATCCACGCCTCGTTCGGCAATAAGACCCCGGCGAGCCCCCATCTCCTCTCCGAGCCGGCGATCCTGGCGGGCATCGCGCAGGCCCTTCTGCCCCCCAACCCCAAGCTTCCGTGGGCCAAGTGGGTGGGCGACTATGCCCTGGTGCGCGACGCCATCGAGGCGACCTACCCGAAGTGGTTCAAGGCATTCAACCAGCGCTTCCACCAGCCGGGCGGCTTCTGGCGCCCCAATAAGGCGGCGACCCGCGACTTCTCCGACGCCCCCGGCGGCGTCGCCAATTTCCATGCGCCCACCGCCCTCTGCGCCACCGGGTTTGAGGACGGGCCGGGCGTCTTCCGCCTGATGACCCTGCGCTCCAACGACCAGTTCAACACCACAGTCTATGGCTATGAGGATCGCTTTCGCGGGATCAGCGGCACGCGCGACGTGCTCTTCATGAACGCCGCCGACATGGCCCGGCTGAACATCAAAGAAGGGCAGACCCTCAGCCTCGCCTCGGCCTTCGCGGACGGGCGGGCGCGCACCCTGGGGGGCCTGCGCGCCACCACCTACAACATTCCCGAGGGGTGCCTGGGCGCCTACTACCCCGAGTGCAACGTCCTGGTCCCCCTCGGCCACCACGCCGACGAAAGCCATACTCCCGCCAGCAAGAGCGTTCCGGTGCGGCTTGTCCTATGACCCTTCTCCCCTCCGGGGAGAAGGAGGGGCCCGCTCCGCGCAGCGGCGTGGGAGGATGAGGGGTTCACGTCCCTACCGGCAAGCGGGATGGCCCTGCCGATCCCCTCATCCGTCCCCCAATCGGGGGCCACCTTCTCCCCGGCAGGGAGAAGGGTATGATCGCTGGCGTGGTGCTCGCCGGCGGGCGCTCTCACCGTTTTGGCCGCGACAAGGCCTCGGCCCTCCTGCACGGCCGCCCCCTGATCGCCTGGAGCCTTGCGACCCTGGCGCGCAGCACCCCTACCCTCGCCGTCAACGGCCCAGAGGCCCTGGCCCAGCTGGTGGACTTACCGGCGGTGGCGGACGCCGAGGGCCTCCCGCCCGGCCCGCTCGCCGGAGTGCTGGGCGCCCTGGCCTGGGCGCGCGAGGAGGGCTGCAGCCACCTCCTCACCGTCCCCTGCGACACGCCGTTTTTGCCTGAGAACCTGGGCTCGCGGCTGATGGAGGCGGCGGAGCGTCTGGCGGCGCCGGTGGTCGCGGCGCGGGCGGAGCGGCCCCATCCCCTCTGCGCCCTCTGGCGCACGGACGCGGCGGCGGCCCTCCTGCCCCTGGCCGCCGCCGAGCGTCAGCCGCCGCTGCACGCCCTGATCGACCGCCTCGGCGGCGCCTGGGCCGACTTCCCCGACGAGCTCGCCTTCGCCAACCTCAACACCGAGGCGGAGATGCGGGCGGCGGGGGGGAAACTACGGTCTTTTGGCGTGCGCCATAAGAACGATTAAATCCACTACGTGAGCTCGCCAGCCCGACGGTTGGTCACTTACGACTCGTGTGCTCAATTATGGCGAGAATCGGGGGTGTTTCCGCAATGGATCAGCGTGACCATGTAGTGCCCGTATGGGGTGTGCTTTTGGCGCTTGTGGTCGCCTTGGCTATTGCGTGCGGGCTTGGCTCATACCTAATTCCACGGAAGCCAAATTATCCTGTGCGCGAAGGGGTAGAACCACAGGGGATCAATTATCGCGCCGGTGGTTACAAGTGCCAGACCGAGCGCAACGCTGCGCTTGCTGCTGGTCTCAAGGAATTCAAAGAATCCTACCGTTGTGAGAAGAATAAAGAAGAGGCCCGTGCCCAACGCGAGGAAGCGCTCTATGCGTCCCGATCTTTGGATGTGTCCAAAGAGGCGGTTCGGCTTTCTTACAATCAGTCCGTCATATTCGTCGTACAAGCCACGGTCGGCGTCTTGACTCTGTTCGCGGCAGGGATGGCCGCGCTCTATGCGAAGAAAGCTGCCGAAGAAACCGGAAGCGCCGCTCAAACGGCTAAAAGGCAACTTGATGCCGTTAAAATTGCGGAGCGAGCATATGTAGTCCCGTACATAGATTTTCCTGTCGCTAACAGCGAGGGCTCTCTTCACATTGTAAATGTGGGCCGAACGCACGCCCACATCGTTGAGGTAAGATATAAAGTTTCTACCAAATTACCAGCACGAGATAGAGTGATAGAAACCGTTACGGACTCGATAGAACCCGACATTATTTGTTCTGGCGGAAGGCATGATTGTATCGCTAGGGTTTCCATAGACCCTAGTAGCCTCCATTTTTTTGGCTTTATTAGATATTTTGACGTCTACCGAAAAATTAGGCGCAGTTATTTCAGGTATGACTTTTCGGGGAGCGCTTGGAAGGCGGCGGGGGGCAGCAAGTGGAACCAAACCAAATAGCGCCATTAAGCCAGAAATCCACATGCTATTCATGTGGCTCTAACCCGTTCTGAAGCTTGGTGCTTGCTACATAACACCAAACATTACCGCGAATTATCTCCCCATCCCACCCCGCCTGCCGTAAAAGCCGGCCTGGGGCGATCCGCGGCTAAGCTGCGGCGATGACGGAGATTTGTTGGTGATCAGCCTCTTGGCGGCGGCGGCGATGTCGGGCCTGCCGGATATCTCGCACCTGGATGAGGTGCGCCACCAGCCGCAGATCACCTATCTGGACCGCACCGGCGCCATCCTCGGCGTGCGGGGCGGCCAGTATGCCGCGCCGGTGGATGTGGATCGGCTGCCCCCCTATGTTCCGGGCGCCTTTGTGGCCATCGAGGACCGGCGCTTCTATGAGCACGCGGGGTTCGACGCCATCGGCATCGCCCGGGCCCTGGCCACCGACCTCGCCCATGGGCGGATTGTCGAGGGCGCCTCGACCATCACCCAGCAGCTGGCGCGAAACCTCTTCCTCAGCCCCGACCAGACGCTTGAGCGCAAGGCCCAAGAGGTGATGCTGGCCGTGCAGCTGGAGCAGCGCTATTCCAAAAAGCAGATCCTCGGCATGTACCTCTCCCGCGTCTATTTCGGCGGCGGGGCTTACGGCTTGGAGGCGGCCTCCCGCCGGTTCTTCGACAAGCCCGCCTCGCAGCTGACGGTGGCCGAGGCGGCGGTCCTGGCCGGCTGCCTGAAATCCCCCACCAACTATAGCCCCATCGACCAGCCCGAACGCTCGGCCGAGCGGGCGCACCTGGTGCTCGACGCCATGAGTGAGACCGGCGTGATCACCGCCGCCCAGCACCGAAAGGCCCTGGCTCACCCCGCCGTGGCGCACAAAAGCTCGGCCACCGCCACGGCCCAGTATTTCATCGACTGGGTGGATCGCCAGACCCGCGCCCTGATCCCCTCCCCCCAGTCCGACCTCACCGTCGAGACCACCCTGGACCTGCCCCTGGAGGGGATCGCCGCCAACGCCGTCACCACCGTGGTGGCCAAGGAGGCGCGGCGCGGGGTGCAGCAGGCGGCGCTGGTGTCGCTCGACGGGGACGGCCGGGTGCGGGCATTGGTGGGCGGGGTCAGCTACGCCAACAGCCAGTTCGACCGGGCGGTGGAGGCGCATCGCCAGGCCGGCTCCGCCTGGAAGCCCTTCGTCTATCTGACCGCCATGGAGGCGGAGCGCACGCCGCAGACCCCAGTGGTGGACGAGCCGGTGACCATCGACGGCTGGTCGCCCCGCAATTTCGAGCCCGAATTTCTCGGGCCGATCACCATTCAAACCGCCGTCGCCCACTCCATCAACACCGTCGCCGCCCGCATGGCCGACGAGGTGGGGCGCGATAATGTGGCCCGCACGGCGCATCGCCTGGGCATCGTCTCCACCATCAACACCGATCCGGCCATGGCCCTGGGAACGACCTTGGTGACGCCCCTGGAGATGGCCCAGGCCTACACGCCCTTCTCCAACGGCGGGGTGCGGGCCGCGGCATACGGCATCGAGCGTATCCGCGTGGTCGGCGGCCGGGTGGTCTATCAGCATCGCACCGATCCGCCCGCCCAGGTGATCGGCAACCCGCCGCTCAGCGAGATGAACACCATGCTGCGCGACGTGATCGTCGAGGGCACAGCAACCCACGCCGCCATCCGCGGCTATGACCTGGCCGGCAAGACCGGCACCACGTCCGACTATAAGGACGCCTGGTTCTGCGGCTTTTCCGGCGGCTTCACCACCGTGGTCTGGGTGGGCAAGGACGACAACAGCCCAATGGCGGGGGTGACCGGCGGCGCGGCCCCCACCACCCTCTGGCGCACCTATATGGCCACCGCCCTGCCCCACGTGCACGCCGGCGCCATTCCAGGCGGACCACCGGCGACCTTCGCACCGCCTATTCCGGCGCCTCTGGTGGCGGCCGAGCCCATGCCGGACGAGGCGCCGGGCGTGATCGTCGCGCCTCTGGTCTCCGCGACGCCGATTCCCAACCCGCCGCCCCGCGCCGCCGCGCCCGGCGCCGATCCGGTAAGCGATCTTCTCGCCCCACCACGCCGACAACCGCCGCCGACCAGCGCGCCCTATCCCGACGAGCCGCGATAAATTCGGGCGTTGCGCTCGGGCTCCACTGGGCCTGCCCCTTCGGCCGGACCCGCCCTTAAGTCCATGGAGGAAATTGTCGGCGAGCGTTTGCGGGTGTCAAGGACAGCCCCGAAGGGGCTGCCGCAGAGCGGCGCTACGCGTCCTTGACACCCGCAAACGCCATCGCCGTATCGTTCCGCCATGGGTCTTAGGGGCTATTGGAACTACGGCTTGCGATAAGCCCCTTCTCGCCTGCTGGGTTTTGGCGCTAGTTCAAATCCTGCCGCTCGAACACCACCGCCGCGATGGCGTAAAGGCCGACGATCCACGCCCCCAGGACGGCGAGCGACACGCACCAGGGGCCCTGGGTCACCCCCGATGACAAGAGCTGGCTGGCCGGGCCGCCCGTCTCGATAAAGCTTTGCAGGTTACGCAGGTGATAGGTCGGCAGGCTGAGAAACAGCATCGGATTGATCAGCGGCGCGATCAAGCCGGCCAGTCCCTCCACCACCACCGCCGCCACCGCGACGATGGCGCCGCCAGGGGTGGAGCGCAGAACGACCGCCCCGACCGAGGCGTATCCCATGGTCAAAAGGGTCGAGCCAAGAGCGGGGAGCGCGGCGTGGGCGTGGGCTGTCGCCAGCGCCGCCAGGGTAATGCCGCTCGGCGCGCCGTCCCCGATGCTGGCCACGAGGAGGCCAAGGATCACGCTAAGGGCGGCGGCCAGCGCCCATGAGGCGATGAAGAGGCCCAGCACCACCCCGTATTTTGCGGCGATCAGCACCGGCCGCCGGCCGTGGGGCACGATCAGCTTCCAGGTGTTCCACCCATATTCGCCGCCAAAGGCCAGAGCAGTGAAGGCCCCGACCAGGAAGCGGCCGGGTCCGCTGGCGGCGACCTTCCAGATCGTCGTCGTGCCGGCGATCCATATCTGCGGCGGCAGCGTCGGCGATCCGAGATGGCCGAGCCTGGAATGCCCGTGGGGCAGGGCCAGGCTGAGCAGGGCGACGATCACGACCCCCAAAGGGAAGATCCACACCAGGCCCCAGGTCGCCCGATGGCGAACCAGCTTCATGGCCTCGGCGGCGACGGCGCCCATCATGCCCGGGCCTCGTTGGTGATGGAGACGAAGGCGTCCTCCAAGCTGCGGCGAGCGACGGAGACGTGAAACACCTCAACGCCGGCCGCCACCAGGGCGGCGACCATGGCTGGGATATCCTCCCGTTGCGCCTGGGCCACGAGGGCGCCGCCCTCCGCCGTTGTCGGCCAGCGGGGACTGAGCGCCGCTTGCGCCGCCTCGATCGGCGAAGCCTCGATCCGCACCCCGCCCTGGCGCTCCAGAAGATCGACCATGGCGGCTTCGCGGATCACCCGCCCTTTGCTGACAATGGCCACCCGGTCGCAGACCTGCTCGACCTCGTGCAGCATATGGCTGCAGAGAAAGACGGTGCGACCCTCCTCCCTGGCCAGCCGGCGGATCAGCGCCCGCATCTCGCCGATGCCGCTGACGTCGAGGCCATTGGAGGGCTCGTCAAGGATCACCAGTTCAGGATCGTTCAGAAGGGCCGCCGCCACCCCCAGGCGCTGCTTCATGCCGGTGGAGTAGCTCTTGACCCGCTTGTCGGCGGCGGTGGCCAGGCCCACCTGCTCCAAGAGGGCATCGGCCCGGCGCGGGTCTCGCCGTCCCAGCAACGTCCCCAAGACCGCCAGATTCTCGCGGCCGGTGAGGAAGGGATAGAGGGTCCCGCCATCCACCAGGGAGCCGACGCGGGCCAGCTGCTCGGGGTGGGCGCGCACGTCTCGCCCCCACAGGCGCGCCTCGCCGGATGAGGGGCGGATCAGGCTCAGCAGCATACGGATGGTGGTGCTCTTGCCCGCGCCATTGGGCCCGAGGAAGCCATAGACCTCCCCTGCGGCGATAGAGAGGTTCACATCCTGGACAGCGGTCTGCCCTCCGAACCGCTTGGTCAGATGCACCATCTGCAAGATAGGATCGCTATCGCCCGCCATTCGCCCTCCGCCGCCCCCTCATGCCAGGGCGGGCGTAGAAGCTCAATCGCGCAATCGTCAGCCCTCCACCCGGGCGGTGACGATGGGCACGGGCGGATCGATGATCTGGCCCTGCATCACTGGATTTCGCGCCTTGCCGGTGGTGGGCAGGGCGAGGATGGCGCGCACCACCTCCATCCCCTCCACCACCCGGCCAAAGGCGGCGTAGCCGAGATTGTCGGCGCCCGCTGGGCCGCCTGGATTGGCGTCCAGATAGGGCGAATCGCCGACGCAGATGAAGAAGTCGGCCGTCGCCGTGCCGGGTCCATTGCGGCTCATGGAGATGGTCCCGTCCAGATGCTTCAGCCCGGTTGCGGCGGTGCTTTCATGGGCGATGGGCGGCAGGAGGCGGGCCGGATCGTTCTGCAGTCCGCCCTGGATCAGGCCGGTGGTCTCAGCGCCCTTGGTACGCATGGCGCGGTAGAAGCTGGTCCCGTCCAGCCGCTTGGTCTTGGCATATTTCAGGAAGTTGGCGACGGTGATGGGCGCCTTGTCGGGATAGAGCTCCAAGACGATCTTGCCCTGGCTGGTGTTGAGATCGACCCGCACGGCGCCCGGCGCGGGCTGGGCGACGGCGGTCCCGGAAAAGACGGAAATGGCGGCGAGAGCGAACAGGGTGCGGCGCGTCTGCATGGGGTGCTCCGAAGATTGCCGGGCATCGTAGGGCAAGGCGGGGGAGGCGTCATCGCGTAGGATAGGTTTGGAGCCTCAGACGCTCGCCGACAATTTCCTCCATGAACTTAAGGGCGGGTCCGGCCGACGGCAGGAGCGCCATCAGCCGTGGTGCTGTCGGGCGAGGGCCGGGCCTATGCGGCCGAGATCGCCGGCAAGCGCCGGTTGAACCTGCCGCTGGCTGCCGATCCCCTGACCATCCTGAAGGCCGAGAGCGACCATCCTCGACTTCCTTCAAAAATGCCCGCAGCACCGACCGAATTCAGAACAGCGTATGGTTGAGCCTTAGCACTGGAACACCGACTCTCGCGAAGTCATTTTTGGCGTGGTAGAGTGTGCTGATGAACAAGCCCGTCCTCCCTCAGACACTGCCGACGCACGATGCAGCCGCGTTCCGCGCCGCCGTTCTGGAAGGTATTGAGGCGGCTGACTCCGGCAAGCTTTCGGACTTCGAGCCGGTCGGGGATTGGCTAGCGTCCTGGGGCTCCAAAGACGAACTTCCACCGCCTGAATGAGGGTTCGGATCACCGATCCGGCCAAGGCGGACCTCTCAAAGATCAGGCTCTACCTGCAAGAAGAAAGCCCAGCCGCCGCCCGCAACTTGGGTCCACAGCTGCGCAAGGCCTTTTCCAGCCTCGCCGATTTCCCGCAGCGGGGCCGACAAGGTCTTGTGGCGGGCACACGTGAGAACGTCTCGGTCCCTCCTTACGTGATCGTCTACCGGATCACCTCTGGCGCGGTTGAGGTTTTAAGGGTTTGGCATCAAGCCCAAGACCGGCAGGGATAGCGGGCATAGAAGGCCAGAGCACCCCCGCCCAAGCTCTTCCAGAAGTTTGCCGGAACTTCAACAGAAAGTAAGCCGCCCCGCCCTCGGCTTTACGGCCAAAATAGGCCGCGCCCTCTGTGACTTATGGTCGAACATTAGGGGCTACACTTGGCCTTGATTGCCCGCTATGAACGCCCGCTCCCAACAGTCGCATGGATATGCGGACAGTCGCGAGCCCCTTGATATCGTTGCCCTTTGCGCGATCTCAAAGCGGCCCAGCCATTGAAACAAGGATTGCTATGATTGAGTCCCGCGCCGAAGAAGATCGCCTTCGCGCCCTAGAGGCCAAGGTCTGCTCTTACGGCGACACCGTTCACTACGTCGACCATCCGCCGATCTTCACCGGCTGCGAAGGCTCCTACATGTACGATCGCGAGGGCACGCCCTATCTCGATCTGCAGATGTGGTACTCGGTGGCCAACTTCGGCTATCGCAATCCGCGCCTGAACGACGTGGTCAAGCGCACGCTGGACACCATGCCCCAGATCGCCTCGCAATACCTGCACAAGGGCAAGATCGAGCTGGCCGCCGCCATCGCCGAGGATATCGAAAAGAAGTTCGGCAATCCCGGTCGCGTCCACTTCAACGTCGGCGGCGCCCAGGCGATCGAAGACAGCCTGAAGGTGGTGCGCAACGCCTGTGGCGGCAAAAGCCTGATGTTCGCCTTTGAGGGCGGCTATCATGGGCGGACGCTCGGCGCTTCGGCCATCACCTCCTCCTACCGCTATCGCCGCCGTTACGGCCACTTTGGCGAGAAGGCCCTGTTCGTGGAATTCCCCTACCACTTCAGGAACGGGCGCGGGATGGAGAAGGAGGAGTACGCCTCGGCCATCGTCAAGCGCTTCGCCAGGCTCTTCGAGACCGAATACAATGGCCTTTGGGACCCCAAGACCCGCGAGTGCGAATACGCCGCCTTCTATGCCGAGCCGGTTCAGGGCACCGGCGGCTATGTGATCCCGCCGCTGAACTTCTTCAAGGAATTGAAGCAGGTGCTGGACGACCACACTGTGCTGTTCGTCTGCGACGAAATCCACATGGGCATGTACCGCACCGGCAAGATGTGGGCGATCGAGCACTATGGCGTAAAGCCGGACGTCCTGACCTTCGGCAAGGCCATCACCAATGGTCTGAACCCCTTGGCCGGCCTTTGGGCCCGCGAAGAGATCATCAACCCCGTGCGCTTCCCCGCCGGCTCCACCCACTCCTCGTTCAACTCCAACCCCATCGGCACCGACGTCGCCCTTGAGATCTTCAAGATGACGGCCGAGCAGGACTACGGCGCCATGGTCACCGCCAAGGGCAAGAAGTTCCTGGATGGGCTGAAGTGGCTGAAGGGCCGCCACAAGGAGATCGGCGAAGTCGACGGCCTGGGCCTAGCTTTGCGGATCGAGGTCTGCGAAGCCCACGACAGCTTCACGCCGAACAAGGCGCTCCTCGACAAGATGTCGGACATCGCCCTCTCGGGCGGCCTTGAGCACAACGGCAAGAAGATCGGCCTGATCCCCAACATCGGCGGCTACTATAAGAACGTCATCACCCTGGCCCCCTCGCTGGAAATCAGCGAAGCCGAGATCGATCTGGCCATCGAGCTTCTGGATCAGCTCTTCACCAAGGCGACCAAGGACTAGCCATGAGCGGTCCGGTGAACCTGGAGCCGGCGGCCCCCAAGCCGCCGGTGCTGTTGCTGCATGGGCTGACCGGCGCGCCCGGCGACGTGCAGGTGATCACCAAGCACCTGCGCCGGTCCGGCTATCACGTGGACACCCCGATGCTGCCGGGCCACGGGGTGGACGAGAAGGGCCTTCTGAAAACCGGCTGGAAGGACTGGCTGGCGGCGTCCGAGCGCGATCTGATCCGCCTGACCCCCAATGGCGGGCAGGCCTTCGTCGGCGGCCTCTCGATGGGGGCCGTCCTGGCCCTGGCCTTGGCCGAGCGACATCCCCAGCGAGTGAAGGGCGTGGTCTGCTTCGCCCCGACGCTGCGCTACGACGGCTGGATCATCCCCAAGAACGCCTGGATGATTCCCGTGGGCGCCTACGTGCCCATCGTCAACCGCTACCGCTTCAAGGAACGTCCGCCCTATGGCATCAAGGACGAGCGCCTGCGCGCCAAGATGGAGGAGATGCTGCTCGGCGGCGCCCTGGCCGACGCCGGTCTGCCCTTCATGCCGGGCCGGAGCCTGGCCCAGAACCTCAGCCTGATCCGCAACGTCAAGCGCGACCTTTCCAAGGTGGTCGCCCCCATGCTGATCGTCCACGCCACCGAGGACGACATCACCAACATCCGCAATTCCGAATACCTGGCGTCGGCGGTGAAGGGCCCGGTGCGCAAGCTCTACCTGCACGACAGCTACCATCTGGTCACCGTCGATCGCGAGCGCGCCAAGGTGGCCAAGGCGACCCAGGAGTTTTTCGACGAGGTGACCGCCACAGGCACCATCGCGATAGAGGCGGCTAGGTGTCATTTCCAAGAAGGTTGTTCACCCTTCGCCAAGGTGTGCGGCCTCCGATGCCGGCGTGAGGGCGTGAAGGTTATAGGTGTTGGTCCAGTCGCTGGCGGCTTGGATGCGGGCCTGTGAA
>JAMFTA010000174.1 GCA_026225565.1 Caulobacter sp.
AACCTCGTCAACGCCCTGCTCTTTGTCGGCATCTTCTCGCGGATGATCCCGGCGCAGGCGCTCTTCACCTCCGTTCCCGAGCCCACCCGGCGCGGCGCGTTCCAAGCCATCATGGCCTCGTTGCTGCAGATCGGGGGCGGGGTCGCCTCGGTGTTCGCAGGCCTGATCCTCTTCCAAAACAGCGCGGGTCAGCTGCAGCACTTCGACTGGATGGGCTACATCGTCATGGCCACGGCGCTGCTGTCCCTTTGGCTGCTTTACCTCATTCACCGGGCGATCCCGGAGCGGTTGGCGTCCTAGCGCCGGCTCGGGACGCACGATCAGGGCCGCGAGATCATGAGTTGGCGCGCAAGCCGCTCCTCGCGGCCTTTTGACCATCCCCTTCAACAGTCTCGGTCAAACGGACGGAGCCGCCCGCTGAATGACTGACGTCGACTACCTCATCGGGCCAATTCGGAAAGCATTTGTCTGGTTCGAGGACGGCCTTGCGAACTACCTGCGGTCTCGTGGGTAGCCGCAACTCACACGGACCCAGGTCTGATCATGCGTGCGCAGATGGGCACGCCGCGCGAGACGCTCCTCAAAGACGCTGAGGAAGCGGCTGACTTGGTGCTCCTGCCGCGGCGTGGAAATGCGGCGCCAGAACGTTGATGCTGGATGGCGTGAAGGTCGCCTCAATCGCCAAAGGGCCTGTGACCGTGAGGGCGGGCGGCCATGTCATCGTCGTGACCGATGGGGCGCTGGTGCTGCGGAGACCAGTTTGTGCTCGACGAATTGAGCTACGCAGGCCTCGCCAGCCAGCGCTGGAATCAACCGTGCGCCCTGACGAGCGCCGGCTCCGCGCGATAATCCTCCGGAAAGAGAGACTTCAACGCAGCGACCTTGGGCAGGTCAAATGTCGCGATGTAGGGCGCGTCCGGGTGCAGGGTCAGGTAGTCCTGATGATAGGCTTCGGCCGGAAAGAACGCCTTGAAGGGATCGATCCGGGTAACGATCGGTCGAGCGAACGCCTTGGCCCTCACCAGCTGCGCGACATAGGCCTTTGCGACCGCCGCTTGCTGGGGCGATGTATAGAACACCTCCGATCGGTACTGGGGCCCTTCATCAGGGAACTGGTGGTTCAGCTGCGTGGGGTCGGTCGCGACTGAGAAGAAGATGCGCAAGATTTCGCCGTAGGACACCTGGCGGGGATCGAAGACGATCTTCACTGACTCCGCGTGGCCTGTGGTCCCTGTGCTGACCGTCTCGTAGTCGGCGCTCGCAGCCGAGCCGCCCGAGTAGCCGGACACGACCGATTGCACCCCTCTTACGTGGGCGAAGACGCCCTGGACGCCCCAGAAGCACCCACCGGCCAACACCGCCGTTTCGGCGTTGGCCGAGACCGACGTCGGCAGCGTGACCGTGGCTTCGGGCGGAGGCAGGCGCAGCGCGGCATGGCCGGGCTGAGCGTGGAGCAGGCTCGCGCCTGAGAAGGCCAGGGCCGCCGTAAGGGCGACGGCCCCGAAGCTGGCCAGCAGGGCAGGCTTGCGTGATTTGAGGTTCATCGCCGGTACTCCAATGTTTTCAGGCTTGGCGGAAGGCGAGGGCGACGCCGTTCATGCAGTAGCGAAGCCCGGTGGGCTTTGGCCCGTCATTGAACACGTGGCCCAAGTGACCGCCGCACCGGCGGCAATGCACCTCCGTGCGCTCTTCGATGAAGCTCCGGTCAGAGGAGGTGAGGACAGCTCCTTTGATCGGCGCGTAGAAGCTCGGCCATCCGGTGCCGGAATCGAACTTGGTGGTGGAGGAAAACACCGCGAGATCGCAACCTGCACAGTCGTAGATTCCGGGCTTGAACAGTTCATCCAAGGGGCCCGAGCCGGGGCCTTCGGTCCCCTGGCGGCGCAACACGTTGAAGGCGGCGGGGCTCAGCTTTCGGCGCCACTCCGCGTCGGTGTAGCTGACCTCGAACCGGTCGGCTGCGCTGGCTTTGCCGTGGCGAGCCAAACCCAGCGCTCCCAAGGCCGCAGCCGTTCCGCCAGCGAGCAAGGCCCGGCGGCGAACGTCCAGTCGATCTTTCACGATCCACTCCAATGCATGATCGGCAGGTCTTCGTGAGAGGAGTTCGACCGTTGGCTGAGGTTTGTTACAGCCGCCGCGCGAAATTGAGATCCGGGCCCGGTGGGAGGGTCAGAGCTCGACGGCGTAGTTGGACGGGAAGAGCGCGCGCTTGGTCTCCTCGTCATTGACCTTCTTGAAATCGTGGTCCTTGCCGACCGCCCGGGCGCGGGCGACGGCGGGCCGTGCGTCCACGGTCTCGAACAGCCGTTTGAGGTTAGGATATGGGCCGAGCGGATCCTCGGCTCCCTTTCGCACGCGCGACGCCCGGTCGAGCCATCCCCAGGCCGAGATGTCGGCGATCGTATAGGTGTCGCCGACGATATAGCCGCGGCCTTCGAGATGGTCGTTTAGCACTTGATAATGTCGCTCGGCCTCACGCCGATACCGATTGACGGCGTAGTCTAGCCCTTCCGGAGCGGCGAATTGGAAATGCACGGCCTGGCCGGAGAACGGCCCGAGACCGGAGGCGAGGAACAGCAGCCAGGAAAGCAACTCGGGCCGATCTTTCGGAGAGCCAAGGAACTTGCCGCCCTTCTCGGCGAGGTAGATCAGGATCGCCGTGGAGTCGAAGACACGCGCTTCCTTGCCGCCCGGTCCGTCTGTGTCGACGATGGCTGGCACCTTGCCGTTGGGATTTATCGCGCGAAAGGCCGGAAGATGCTGCTCGCCTTTGCTGGTGTCGACCGGGATCGCCTCGAACGGAAGGCCCGCCTCTTCGAGAAACAGGGCCACCTTGGCGGGATTGGGCGCGGGGTGAAAATAAAAGTGGATCATGGGTACGCCCTTTTCCTATGGGTGAAGCTGCCTAGGTCGGAGGGTTTGGAGTTTTAGATCGAACGATCTAAAACGCATAGAGGCACGCGCAGGCGACCTTTGGAAGTGGGGCCGATAGCGCTATGGCGCGACCGCGGGAGTTCGACGAAGAGGCGGCGCTGGACGCGGCGACCAACTGCTTCTGGACGCGCGGTTATGAGGCTGCGTCGACCCGTGACCTCGCTGAGCAGATGGGCATCACGGGGGCCAGTCTCTACAATGCCTACGGCGACAAACGCGCGCTCTATCGGCAGGTGTTGGATCGCTACGCTGCCCAGGCGCTTGCTAGGTGTGCGGCGTCGCTCGAGGGAGACGATCCGCTCAAGGCTATCGAAGCGGTCTTCGACGCCCTGGCGGCGCAGGGAATCGACGACGACCAGCGGCGCGGGTGCCTGGTGGTCAACACCGGCTTGGAGACAGCCCCGCATGACCCCGAGTTCCGGAGCCTCGTGACGGCGGTGTTTGACCGGCTGGAGGGCCTCTTTCGGCTCGCTGTCGCGAATGGACAGGTCCTGGGCGTGATCTCCAAGGCCCAGTCCAGTGAGGACTTCGCGCGCCTGCTGCTCGGAGCCATGCTCGGAATTCGCGTCCTGGCTAGAACCAATCCCGATCCGGCCCTTTTGCGGGGGATCTCCCATACCGTTGTCGGGGTGCTGCGCCCTGGCCCGGCGGCGGACCGCCAGGCCGGATGATGGGCGTGGACGCTAAGACGCAATCCCCGGAAACCCGGCTCAAGCCGCTAATGCTTCGCGGCCTTGATGGCGACGCCCGGGCCCATGCAGAGCTGCTGTCCGAGGTCAGCCGCTTCCTTCGCGCCTACTTTGGACGCCGGTTGGGCCGGGGCCAGAGCGACTGTGAAGACCTTGTGCAAGAAGCGGTGCTCGCCATCCACCTCAAACGATTCACCTACGACCGCGCCCAGCCGTTCACACCTTGGGTTTATGCCGTGGCCCGCTATAAGATGATCGACTATTTGCGGCGAAGCGGGCGCCGGACCCACATCCCGCTGGATGATGCGGGCGATCTGTTCGCGGAGGAAAGTGCAGAGGAGGGGGCCGTCCGCCGCGACTTGAACACCCTCCTGAGCCGCCTGCCGGATCACCAGCGGCGTTTGATTGAAGACGTGAAGATAACCGGTTTCACGATTGAAGAGGCCGCCGCGCAACGGGGCGTCACGGCCGTCTCGTTACGGGTCATGCTGCACAGGAGCCTGAAGTGGCTCGGCGAGCAGGTGCGCGATGAGGACTGACGAGCTCATCGGCGTTTTGGCCAAGGACGCCCCTCCCGCGCCGCGAGGCTGGGTGGAGCGCCCTATCCTCCTTGCCATGCTAGGCGGCGGAGTGGTGACCTTCTTGGTCGTCGCCCTGTGGCTCGGCTGCCAACCCCTGGAGGCGGCCTTGCGTCAGCCGTGGTTCTGGATGAAGACGACCTACACCGGGCTGCTGGTCGTGCCCGCCGCCGGCTTGTCTATGCGCCTCGCCCGCCCGGGCGGGCGGTCCTCGTTCGCGCCCCTCGCCATCCTAGCCATCCTGGCGATCATGGCGGCGATTGCGGCCCGGCAGTTGTTTCAAACGCCGGCCGAGCACCGCTTGGCCGTTTGGCTTGGGGCGACCTGGCGGGTCTGCTCGCCGCTGATCCTTCTGCTGTCCGTTCCCATCTACGCGGCCCTGGTTCTCGCCCTGCGCACGCTTGCGCCGACCCGGCTGACCCAGGCGGGCGCCGCGGCAGGTTTCCTAGCCGGCGCCTTGGCCGCCACGATCTATGGGCTGCATTGCCCCGAGCAGGGGGCGGCCTTCGTAGCGACCTGGTACAGCCTGGGAATCCTGGGTGCGACCGCCCTGGGCGCCGTGACCGGACGCTTGCTTTTGCGCTGGTAGACACGCCGCAAAAAAAGTCCGTGGTCGTGTAACGATCAGGCCTGGCTATCGAACTCCCCGTTGAGTGCGAGGGGAATCCGATGGCCGTCGAAGCTGAAGACGCAATGCCAATGCCGGCGCCGGTGCGCCGTGTTGTCGTCTACCGCCATACGTTCATCGTGCGACTGACCCATTGGATCAATGCCGTTTGTATTTTCGTCCTGGTGGGTAGCGGCCTGAACATCTTCAACGCCCACCCCCAGCTTTATTGGGGCCAGAAGGGCGACGAGTTCGACACGCCGTTCCTCGCCCTGCAGTCGATCGACAAGGCCGACGCTAGCGTAGGCGGCCAGACGATTGTCGGCCCGCTTCACCTCAACACGACGGGTTTTCTGGGCGCCTCGAAGCAGGGCGGGGAGCTGACGGCGAGGGCGTGGCCCGATTGGCTGACCATTCCCGGTCCGACCGATCTGGCCGATGCGCGCCATTGGCATTTCTTCTTCGCCTGGATTCTGGTGGCGAACGGCGTGGCCTATCTCGTCTGGAGCCTGGGCATTCGCCACATCCAGCGCGACATCTGGCCGACGCTCGCCGACCTGAAGGCGATTCCCAGGTCGATCCTCGACCATCTGCGCCTTAAGCATCCCTCAGGCGAGGCTGCGTTACGCTACAACGTCTTGCAGCGCCTCGCCTATCTGGGGCTCCTGCTGATGGTCTGCGGCATGGTTCTCACTGGGCTGAGCATGTCGCCCGGCTTTGGCGCTTTCGCGCCTTGGCTGGTGCAGGTGTTCGGTGGCCGCCAGAGCGCTCGCGCCATCCACTTCTTCTGCGCCGGCGCGATCGTCATGTTCATCGTCGTTCACCTCGTTGAGGTGGTCCTGGCGGGTCCATTCAATGAAATCCGATCGATGATCACGGGGCGATACACCCTGCCCAAGGAGCACTGACATGGCCCTCCTGACGCGCCGCAAAGCCCTTCTTAGCCTTACTGGCGGCGGTTTGCTCCTGGCGGGATGCAGCAAAATCACCGGCGGCGATCAGTTGAATGATAGCGCGGGCTTCCAGCGGGTTCTGGCGGCCGCTGAGGGTTGGACCCTGTCGACCCAGCGTTTCCTGCTCGGCGGCGGAGCCATGGCCCAGGAATTCAAGGTCTCCGATATCTCCAAGAATTTCAAAGCCAACGGCACCCTGAACCCCGGCGGCGACGAGTACGACCGCCATGTAGACGAAGGGTTCGTCAATTGGCGGCTCACCATCGACGGGCTGGTCGCCAAGCCGATGTCCCTAAGCGTCGCCGAGTTGCGCCGGCTGCCCTCGCGCACCCAGATCACGAGGCACGATTGCGTGGAGGGCTGGAGCGCCATCGGCCAGTGGACGGGCGTGCCCTTGGCGTTGCTGTTGCGCGCCGCGGCGGTGTTGCCGCAGGCGCGCTATGCTGTGTTTCATTGTGCTGACAACCTCGACGGCGAGCCGTCAAAAGGCGGTCAGCAGAGCCCCGGCCAGTATTACGAGAGCCTGGCGCTGGTGGATTGCCGCCATCCGCAGACGATGCTGGCCTACGACATGAACGGCAAGGCCTTGGACGTGGCCCACGGGGCGCCGCTGCGCCTGAGGGTCGAGCGGCAACTCGGTTACAAACAGGCCAAGTATGTGCAGCGAATCGAACTGGTCAGCGATTTCCACCGCATCTCCGGCGGGAAGGGCGGCTACTGGGAAGATCGCGGCTACGAATGGTATGCGGGGATCTGATCGAACCGGTCTGCCGGCCTGGTCTCGGGCTATCGCCATCCCGCTGAATGCTGTCGCGATGATGGCGAACCAGCCGCTGCGGAAAAGGTAGCGGAAGTCACAGCCACAATCATAGCCGTCGGGAGACATCCTGAATTCTGGTATCATCCTCAGTTTATTGCCATGCGGCAAGCATGTTCGTTGGCCTTTGGGAAGTGTTACACAACACACCAACATTATTTTGATCTCAGACAGTCAAAAATAATTCTCGATCGCCGCGTAACACTCAGCCATCGCATTGCGTATCTCCCAATGACACCGGCGCTTCGCCGGACAATTCGGAGATGCGGTCATGTTGTTCAAAAGCGCGAAGATCAGGACGGTGACCGGCGCGGCGGCCGCCCTGGCGCTTTTGGCGCCGAGTTGGGCCGCCGCCGCTGATGGGAGTCATCCCACCGTGGTCGAGCTGTTTCAGAGCCAAGGGTGCTCGTCTTGCCCACCGGCTAACGCCAATGCGATGGCGCTCAGCGATCGGCCCGATCTGCTGGTCCTGAGTTTCGGGGTCACCTACTGGGATCAGCTCGGTTGGAAGGACACGTTCGCATCGCCTCAATTCACGGCGCGGCAATGGGACTACGCCCACAGCCTGCACCATAGTGAGGTTTGGACGCCGCAAGTCGTCGTCAACGGCCGCGCGGACGTGGTTGGGGTGAATCGGGGGGAACTCGAGGATCTGATCCGCCACGTTGATCGCGGTGCGAGCGGTCCGGCGATCGAGCTTCACGGCGGACAGGTCCTGGTCGGCGCCGGTTCGAGCCGCCCGAGCGCGCGGGTATTCCTCGTCCGCTACGATCCTAATGTCGTGCAGGTCCCGATCCAGCGCGGCGAAAACAGCGGCAAGACCTTGCCACACAAGAACATTGTCAAGGAGCTCGTGACGCTCGGTGTGTGGACCGGCGCGGCACAGGCCTTCGCCCTGCCTGCCGCGGGTCGGCCAGGCCTTGAAAGCGCGATCCTTGTCCAGGCTGGCGTAGGCGGCGCGATCCTCGCGGCGCGCAAGCTCTGATGCATCCCCCTCTCGGCCTCGGCCGGTCAACCATCCCGCCCAAAATCGGGAACAACGGGCGCCTCGCCCATTCACCTAAGGATACTTCCATGACCAAAACCTCTCAGATCGTCGCCCTGGCCTTGCTGGCCAGCGCGGTCGCCGGCGGCGCTTTCGCTCAATCCAGCGCCCCGAGCAGCTCTGGCGCGATGACGTCGGGCGCCATGACGAGCTCAGACCATATGTCGTCGGGAGCCATGACGAACTCGACGGACCATATGTCCTCGGGCGCCATGACCTCGAAGCACAAAATGACGAAGGGCAAGAAGAAGGTCGACCATATGTCGTCCGGCGCGATGAGCACCCACACGGACGATCATATGTCCTCGGGCGCCATGACCTCGGCGCCGAAGCAATAAGCGGCAAGGCGGACGCCGCCGGGCCGACGGCGTCCGCCCTGATTTTCAGCCCGTGTTCTGGTGGCATCTATGATGACGGATGAACTGATCGGTCGCCTGGTCGACGACTTTGGCCCCGTTCCCCGGCTTTCGATCCCGCGCCGGTTGTTCCTTGGGCTTGGGCTAGGCGCTGCGGCGTCGGTCGTGCTCGTCGTAGGCGCCCTGGGCGTCCGACCGGACATCGCCGAGGCGTCAAATACGCCCGAGTTCTGGGGCAAGCTCATCTATACTCTGGTGATGAGCGTCGTCGGCTTGTGGGTCACAGGGCGGGTCGTGCGGCCCGGTGGCGCGGCCTTCTGGCGCACGACCAGCATCATTGTTCCGTTGTGCGCCGTTAGCGCCGCCGCGGCCCTGCAGATCTCGGTCAACGGCTCCTCGAATCTCGATCGGCTAATGTACGGCTCCACGGCGCCGACCTGCCCTTGGCTGGTGGTCTTGTGTTCGCTCGGTCCTCTGGCAGGGCTGATCTGGGCGGCGCGGGGTTGTGCGCCGACCCGGGGTACGGTCGCTGGTGCCGCGATTGGCTTGGCGGCCGGCGGCATGGGCGGCGCGCTCTACTCGCTCCATTGCACCGAGAACGGGATGTTGTTCCTCGCCCTCTGGTACACGTTCGGATTGGCCCTCGTTGTGGCAATTGGCGGCGCTATTGGATCGCGAATGCTCCGTTGGTGAAGATTCAGTCCTGGAGGAGACCTGCCGTGCATTCACCGCCTCGCCGCGTCGTCGTGTTGGGCGTCGGCTCTTGGTCCGCTGCGGGACGTGATCCACGAAGGACCAGCGGCCGCGATGGTCATGCGCTGCCGCGCGGCAGGCCTAAAACACGATCGTCGGTCAGTGCTCGTCAGTGTATTTCTTCACCCAACCGGCGAATGTTAGGAGCTGCGGATATTCCTGCCGCACCTGGGCAATGTCCGCTTTGAAACCCTTTTCCCGAATCCAGGTGAACATGTCCAAGAACTCCTTCGGCATCGCCCTCTTGGCCAAAAAGGCGGGAATTGGCGCCACCCATGGCTTGCGCCC
>JAMFTA010000175.1 GCA_026225565.1 Caulobacter sp.
GGGGCGTCGCGAGATATTTGTTCGAGGTCACCCGGCTGACCGTGCTCTCGTGCATGCCGATGGCGTCGGCGACGGTCTTCAGGTTCAGCGGCCGCAGGTGCTCGACCCCGAAGGCGAGGAAGCCGTCCTGCTGGCGCACGATCTCGCTGGAGACCTTCAGAATCGTCTTGGCCCGCTGATCCAGGCTTTTGACCAACCAGCTGGCCGAGGCCATGCAATCGGCGACAAAGGTCTTCTCCTGATCGGTGCGCGCGCCCTTGGAGACGGTGGCGTGATAGCGCTGATCGACCAGCAGCCGCGGCAGAGTGTCGGTGTTCAGCTCCACCCGCCAGCCAACGAGCGCATCCTCGCGCACGAACACGTCGGGCACCACCGGCGAGGCCGGCTCGAAACCGAAGGCCGCGCCGGGGCGGGGGGTCAGGGCGCGCAGCTCGAAGATCATCTCGCGCAGGTCTTCGTCATCGACGCCGCAGACGCGCTTCAGCCCAGCCATGTCGCGGCGGGCCAGCAGCTCCAGATTATCGAGCAGCGCCTGCATCGCCGGATCGCAACGATCGCGCTCCTTCAACTGCAGCATCAGGCATTCGCGCACGTCGCGGGCGAAGACGCCGGTGGGCTCAAAGCCCTGGAGGCGCGTCAGCACCCTCTCGACGAAAATGTCGTCGCAGCCGAGGCGGTCGGCCACTTCGGCGATCGAGGCGCGCAGGTAGCCGCCCTCATCCACGCCGCCGATCAGGGCGTCGGCGATCAGCCGTTCGGCCGGAGTGAAACCGGCCATGCCGGCCTGCTCGTTCAGATATTCGGCCAGGGTCCTTTCCTGAGCCAGGCGCCCGTCGATGCCCTCGCCGTCGGTGTCGAACGACCCGCCGCGATTGGCCTGGGACCAGTCCACCGCCCCGCCGGCGTCGCCCGCCGTGGCCGCCTGGGCCGCTTCGCCGGCGTCGCCGGTGGCCCGGTCGCCCGGAGAGGCGTCGGCGTCGAGATCGTCGTGACGGGCGTCCATGTCGGCTTCAGCGCGGCCGCCGGGAATTTCATTGGCGTCAACGTCGCTGAGGGGGGCGTCGCTGACCGGGGCGTCGCGTTCGGCTTCGCCGCCCTGCTCGTCGCGCGCCAATAGGGGATTGCTCTCGATCTGAGCCTCGACGTAGGCTTCCAGTTCGAGATTCGACAGCTGCAGCAGTTTAATCGCCTGCTGCAGCTGGGGCGTTATGACCAGAGACTGGCCTTGACGCATATCTAGGCGAGCGCTGAGCGCCACCGGGCCCTCCTGGCCTGTTTCTTGCGTGCCCAGATTAGATCGGAGTCACCACCGTTTGGTTAACGGCCCGAAACGCCCAGGGCGCCCGTCCTGCCGCCTCACCAGGGAAGGACGGCGCCGGTATAGTCCACATAGGCGAGGTCGCCCTTGCCGGCGCGCTCGCCCAGCACCTTGATCATGCCGGCGACACTGGTGTCCACGTCGATGGCGGCGTTCGGGCCGCCCATGTCGGTGCGCACCCAGCCCGGGTGCATCAGGGTGGTTGTCACGCCAGCGTGGCGGACGGAAAAACTCTTGACCAGCATGTTCAGGGCCGCCTTGCTGGCGCGATAAGCGTCTGCGCCGCCTATGCGGTTGCCCTCAATGCTCCCCATCTTCGAGGTCATGAAGACGATCTGCCCCTCGGGCGCCAGACGATCCATGAACCGCTCGGCGAACAGCACCGGGCTGATGGCATTGGTGCGATAGAGGCTAAGGGAGTCCTCCACAGGGGTCTGCGTAATCGGCGCATAGCTGACCCCGGCGCCGGCGACGATGAAGATCACCTCAAAGCTGCGGCCCTCGGTCGCAGCGTGCAGGGCGTCCACCGTCTCGGGCTTGTCGATGTCCACCGCCGCCACCTCGGCCCCGGCGAGGTCGGCCCCCTTGGCGTCGCGAACCGTGGCCAAGACCGACCAGCCAGCCTTCACATAGACCTCGGCCAGTCCCTTGCCCAAACCGCGCGAGGTCCCAATCAGGAGGATGGAGCGGGCGGCTTCGGTCATGATTGCAATCCTTAAGCCTAGAAGCGGTCGCCCAGATAGACGCGGCGCACCTCAGGGTCGGCGAGGATGGCGTCGGGGCCGCCCTCGAACAGAACCTCGCCCGCGTGGATGATGGAGGCGCGCTCCACCATATCCAGGGTGGCGCGCACATTGTGGTCGGTGATCAGGACGCCGATGCCCTGATCCTTCAGATAGCCGATCACTTCGCGAATATCGGCCATGGCCAGGGGATCGATGCCGGCGAAGGGTTCGTCCAGCAGCATGAAGGCAGGCTCGGAGGCCAGGGCGCGGGCGATTTCGCAGCGCCGCCGCTCGCCGCCGGAGAGCGAGGTGGCGGGCGCCTTGCGCAGATGCGAGATGCGCAGCTCATCCAGCAGCCGATCGACCATCTCGCGGGCCTTGATCCGGTCCTTCTGGCGCATCTCCACCACGGCCATGACATTCTGCTCGACACTCATGCCCCGAAAGATCGACGTCTCCTGGGGCAGATAGCCGACGCCGAGCCGGGCGCGCTGGTACATGGGCTGGGCGGTGATGTCCTGCCGATCCAGGTAGATGGAGCCATAGTCGGCGGTGACCAGGCCGGTGATCATGTAGAAGCAGGTGGTCTTGCCCGCCCCATTAGGGCCGAGCAGACCGACCACTTCACCGCGATGCACCGTCAGGCTGACGCCCTTCACCACCGCCCGGCCGCGAAACGACTTGCCGATATTGTCGACAAACAGCCCGTCGCCGATGGGGTTGGTCGAGAAGCCGAATTGCTCGATGCGGCTCAAGGGTGGACCGCCGCCGGGCTGGGCGCCCCGGGCGCCGAGGGGGCGGGCTGTTGGTAGAAGACGCCGCGCACGCGCGGGCCGGTGCTTCCGGAAAAGAGGGTGGAATGGCCCGTCTTCTGCTCGATCACCAGCTTATCGCCCGAGCCGACATTCTTATCCTGCAGCAAGACCACATGGCCGGTCATGACTATGGTGTCGTCGGCGGCCGTGTAAGTTCCGTGATCGCCTTTGGCGTTCTGGGTCGGGGTGATGTAGTAGACCGGCCCTTCCGCCTCCATGCGCTCGATCTTTCCGAACTGGGCGCCGGCTGTGCCGGGCGCTGGCGCTTTGGCCGGCGTGGCCGCCGCTGCTTGCTTGGCGAAGTAGACGGTCAAGAGCGGCGTCCGCAGGCGGGCGTCGCCCTGAATCACATCGACATTGCCCTTGTAGACTTGGTGCTTGACCCCATCGACGGTGTAGATGTCGGATTGATCCGAACTGATATCCACCGGAGCGTTCGAGGCGCCCAGGCCGCCTTGAGCGGGCTTGGCGGGCGCAGGGGCGCCATAGGCGCCGGCAGGCGCGCTCGAAATCAGGTACAGCGCCGACAACGCCGCCCATTTCCAAGCTTTCGCGCGTTGCATGAACACCCTCTCTTTGCTGCCGATCACACCTGCAAGGCGAGAGCGGCTATTTGTTGACCAAATGGGACTTTACGTTCCCATTGAAAGCGACGTGCGCGCCCTTATCGAAGACGGCATAAGACGACGCGGTGATTTGGCCAAGGGGCCCTGTGCCGGTCACGGGCGAGCGGCCGTCCACCGTGCCCGCGTCGGTGTTGACCAGGGCGTGCTCGCTGAGGAAGACATCCCCCTTGCCGTCGTCCAACCGCACCTCGCCGTCCAGGGCCAGGAGATGGCTGGTCTCATTATAGAGGCCAGTGGCGGAATCTACCTTGGTGGGCGGCGAGCCGTTGAGGGATTGCAGGATCATGTGCGGCTCGTTGAGGGTCACACGCTCGGAATGCACCGAGTCGCGGATCGCGTCCTTGGCGATGACGGTGAAGGGCCGCCCGCTCTTGTCGCGCCCGAAGAACTTGGGGTTCAACATGCGGATGTCCTGATCCTGGACGGACAGTCGCCCGACTCCAAAGAGGGTTCGCGCGGCGATTTGGCCGAGCACCCCGGCGCAGATCAAGACGATCAGCGCCGGCAGGGCGCGCCGCCAGAAATGGATCATCCGCGAGCGGCGGCGCCAGCGCGCCATGGCCAGCTCCAACCTCTGAGGGTGCAGCCCTTCGCCAACCGGCAGGCCATGATGATCGCGAGCGGCGGCCATCTAGGTGTGGGCGAAGATGTCGACGTCTTCCCATCCGGCGATGTCGAGCTTGGCGCGGGTGGGTAGGAAGTCGAAACAGGCCTGGGCCAGCTGGGCGCGGCCCTCGCGCACCAGCATGGCGTCGAGCTTGGCCTTCAGGGCGTGCAGGTTCAAGACGTCGGAAGCCGCGTAGGCCTGCTGTTCGGTGCTGAGCTTGGCCTGACCCCAGTCCGAGCTCTGCTGCGCCTTGGAGATGTCGATGCCGAGAAGCTCGCGGGTCACGTCTTTCAGGCCGTGGCGGTCGGTATAGGTGCGCGCCAGTTTGGAGGCGATCTTGGTGCAATAGACCGGGGTGGTGGTGATGCCGAGGTAGTGCTGGAACATGGCGATGTCGAAGCGGCCGAAGTGGAAGATCTTCAAGACGGCCGGATCGGTCAGCAATCGCTTGAGGTTGGGCGCGTCGTAATCGGGGCGTCGCAACTGCACCACGTGGGCGTGCCCGTCCCCGGCCGAGAGCTGCACCACACAGAGCGGATCGCGGCCGATGCGCAGGCCCATGGCCTCGGAATCCACCGCCACAGACGCGCCAAAGCTCACGTCGCTTGGAAGATCGCCGTCGTGCAGAAAGTTGGTCATCGGACGCCGATCGCTAAAGGCGAAGTCGTCGAAGGTCCCAAACCCTTGAAAGATTTGGAGCCCTCGGAAGATTTGGTGCCCAGGAGAGGATTCGAACCTCCACGACCGTTAAGTCACTGGCACCTGAAGCCAGCGCGTCTACCATTCCGCCACCTGGGCATGGTGAGGGTTCGCAAGTCCGTCTCCGGAGTCTGCGAGGGCGGGACACTTACGGGAGACGCCCCCACGGGTCAATAAGCGTGAAGGGCTGAGCCGTCAGCGGCCAGCCGATTTCGCCGGCGGCGCGGCGCCGATGTCCATCAAGAGGCGCGTGAACAGATAAAGTCGGGGGGTGACGCTCTCCAGATCGATCCATTCGTGATCGGTGTGGAAGTCGCCGCCGACGAAGCCAAGCCCGTCCAGGGCCGGCGTGCCCACCGACATGGCCAGGGCCGACTCCGACGCGCCGCCGTTGCCCGACAGGCCCACGGTCTTGCCAAGCTCCCCATAAATGGCCTGGGCGCGAACGGCCAGGGCGTCGATCTGGGCGTTCTCGGTCAAGGGTGGAAAGGCGGGATCGTGGGCGACGGTCACCGTGGTGTCGGGGACGAGGGTGGTCTTGGCGCTTGCCTCGACCTTGGCCAGCACGGCGTCGAAATCTTCCGTCTTGCGGTAGCGGACGTTCAGGGTCGCTTCGGCGGCCTCTGGGATGATGTTGCTGCGCTCGCCGGCCTTCATCAGGGTGAGATTCACCGTCGTACCAGGACCGAAATGGGGGAAGGCGCCTTCAAGCGCCGAGAGCTGATGCACCAGTTCGGCTGCAGCGTTACGCCCGTCCTGAGGCGCCATGCCGGCGTGGGCGGCGCGGCCCTTGACCACGATGCGGACGGCGGCCGAGCCCTTGCGCCAGACGGTCAGGGCGTCGGGCGGATCGCCCGGCTCCATGTTGAACTCCACGTCGTGCTGGACCGCCAGGGCCTCGATCAGCTTGGTGGAGCCAGGGGAGCCCCGCTCCTCGCTATCGTCGATCAGAAGGGTGATCGTGGCGAAATTCTTGAAGCCAAGGTCGTGCAATATGGTCAGGGCGGTGACGGCGCTGACCACCCCCGCCTTCTCGTCGCCGACGCCGGGGCCGTGGGCGCGGCCGTCGGCCATGCTGAACGGCCGCCCCGCTGCGGTTCTCGGCGGAAACACCGTATCGATATGGGCGACGATAAGGATCTTGCCCTTGCCGGTTCCATGCAGGACCGCAACCAGGTTATCGGGCAGGCCCGGGGCTTCGGCCGGCTCGATGCGGACATCGGCGTCGATGGCCTTCAGCCGCGCCGCCAGCACCGCCTCCACAGCGGTCCCGCCCGCCACGTCGCCGGTGCCGGAATCGATGTCGACGATCTCTTTCAGGAGGTCGAGGACGGCGGCGCGGTGACTTTGCACCGCCGTAAACACCCTATCGTCCCGACGGGGCGCGGCATGGGCCCCGCTCCATGCGGCGAGCGCCAAAAACCCCGCCGCAGCGGCCCGCTTCGATCCGATCATCAGCCGTTCCCCAATCGCCTTCAGCGACAGGCTAGCACGGCTTCGATTGCGCCGCTGCGCCCCTTGTTCTATCCGGGGCGCTGAGCGTTTTCGGCGCCAAAACTTCCGATGAATGGGCGAGCAAGATGCAAGGACTGGTGACCGTATTCGGCGGCTCGGGTTTTCTCGGTCGCTATACCGTTCGCGCCCTGGCCAAGGACGGCTGGCGCATCCGGGTGGCCATGCGCCGCCCGCATCTGGCGCCTGAGCTTCGGGTGATGGGCGATGTCGGGCAGATCGAGCTGGTGCAGGCCAATGTGCGCCATCCGGACTCCATCGCCGTAGCGGTCGACGGCGCCGAAGCGGCGGTGAACCTGGTGGGCCTTCTCTATGAGAGCGGCCGGCAGAATTTCGCCGCCCTGCACCTCGATGCGGCCAAGACCATCGCCGAGGCGGCGACGGCGGCCGGCGCGACCCGGCTGGTGCAGGTCTCAGCTATCGGCGCCGACGCAGGCTCGGCCGCCGCCTATGCCCGCACAAAGGCGCAAGGCGAGGCGGCGGTGCGCGCCGCCTTCCCCGCCGCCACCATTCTGCGCCCCTCGGTGCTGTTCGGCGAAGAGGATGACTTCTTCAACCGTTTCGCCGCCATGGCGGCCAAGGCCCCCGCCCTGCCCCTGATCGGTGGCGGCAAGACCCGCTTCCAGCCGGTCTACGCCGGGGACGTGGGGGCCGCGATCGCGAAGGCCCTGACCCTAGAGGGCGCGCCCGGCGGCGCCTACGAGCTGGGTGGGCCGGCGGTCTACAGCTTCCGCGAGCTGATGATCCTGGTGCTGAAAGAAACCCACCATCGCCGCCTCTTGGTGAACGTGCCTTTCCCAGCTGCCCAGTTGATGGGCAGCATCGGCCAGCTCCTCGCCCGCACCCCCTTCGCCCCGCCGATCACCCGCGATCAGGTGGAGCTGATGAAAACCGACAATATAGCGACGGGTCCAGGGTTGGCCGCGCTCGGCGTCACGCCGACGGTGCTGGAAGCGGTGCTGCCGACCTACCTTTGGAAGTACCGCCGGGGCGGACAATTCGCCGATCCACAGCCGCTCGCCGTCATCGTCTGATTTAGAGACCAAATTCTCACGTCTTGGTGAAATCGCCGACGATTAACCCTATCGGGGCCAATATATAGTCTCAAATATAGACCACACTCTTTGCGAGGGTATATCCTACCCCTATAGCGGCTCTGTTCCTAATTTCCCGGGCAGGACTCGCCGCATGACCGAGCGAACGCTGAAATTTGTCGTCGTTGAGCGGCAACAGCCTCAAAAGCGGGCGGCCGATGCGCGCACCGGCGATTTTCATGAGGTCTATGCCGACTTCATCGACGCCAAGGCGAGCGAGCAGGCCTCGCGCTGCTCCCAATGCGGCATCCCCTTCTGCCAAACCCACTGCCCGTTGCACAACAACATCCCCGACTGGCTGAGAATGACCGCCGAGGGCCGGCTGCAGGAGGCCTATGAGCTCTCCGCCGCCACCTCCACCATGCCGGAGATCTGCGGCCGCATCTGCCCTCAGGACCGTCTGTGCGAAGGCTCCTGCGTCATCGAGCAGTCGGGCCATGGCACCGTCACCATCGGCTCGGTGGAGAAATATCTGTCCGACAAGGCCTGGGTCGAAGGCTGGGTGAAGCCTCTGACGCCCCGCCGTGAGCGCGCACAGTCGGTGGGCGTCGTCGGCGCCGGCCCCGCCGGCCTCTCCGCCGCCGAAGCCCTGCGCGAAAAGGGCTATCTGGTCACCGTCTACGACCGGCACGATCGGGCCGGGGGCCTACTTATCTACGGCATCCCCGGCTTCAAACTGGAGAAGGAGGTGGTGGAGCGGCGCACCGCCCGCCTGGCCGAGGGCGGGATCAACTTCCGCCTCA
>JAMFTA010000176.1 GCA_026225565.1 Caulobacter sp.
ATGGCCGCGACCACGGCCCCATGCGCAGCCCGGATGGCGGCCATGACGGCGGCGGCCATCCCGGCTGGGGTCAGGATCAAGGCGGCGGCCACAAGTGGCGGCGCGGCGAGCGCTTGGGTTACAACGACTGGCAATCGGCCCAGCCGGTCGACTATCGCCAGCACCACCTGCGCCATCCGCCCCGCGGCTATGAGTGGCGCGAGTCCAACGGCCAGTACATCCTGGCCGCCGTAACGACCGGTGCGATCGCCTCCATCATCCTCAACAGCGGGCGCTAGCGTCCGGGACATCGGGGGCTCGCTTAGCGCGCTCCCGATGTCGATGCCTGCGCCCCACGCCGCCACCTCCGGTCGCTGAAGCGCGTGAGTTCCGTCGCTCCACCCTCTCGATCAACGTCGGTTCGTAAGCCGACGAAGAGCGCTCGGCGGGTCTGAATCCATGGAGCGCGTAGCTTAGGCCGGGCTCTTTTTCGTTTGCCGGCGCGGCAAGGCGGCGGGTTCCTCAAAGACCCCCGATCGCCGACAGATAAAGGTCGATCAGTGCCTCTTCCTCTTGCCGTTTCGCCTTGTCCTGTTTGCGCAGACGCACGATCTTGCGCACGATCTTGACGTCGAAGCCCTCGCCCTTGGTCTCCAGGTAGACCTCCTTCAGGTCGTTTGAGACCACGGCCTTGTCTTCTTCCAGACGCTCGATGCGCTCGATCAGGCTCTTCAGCTTGCCTTGGGCGGAGGTGTTCAGAACGTCGTTGGAGACGGAGGCGTCGTCAGCCATTGGGCAACCTTGAGCAAATTGGGAACGGGCGCGACCCTAGCGTCTGAGGGCTCAGGTCACAACAGGCCGTGGCGCTCCAGGGTGGGGTGAAGCGCCGCCGGATCGGTGAAATGCAGGGTGTGGAACCCCAAGGCGTCCGCCGCATCGATATTGGGCCGGTTGTCGTCGACGAATAGAAAATCCTGCGGTTTCAAGCCGCTGCGCTCAAGGACGATCTCATAGATGCGCGTCTCCGGCTTGATCGCCCCCTCGGCGGCGGAAACCACCGTATCGGTAAAACGAGCGAACACGGGGCTCATGGCCTGGACGCCCGGCCACGCCTCGGTGGACATGTTGGTGAGGCCGTACATCGGCACGCCCCGGGCGTGGAGGGCCTCGATAGCGGCCTCGGTCTCGGGGATGGGGCCGGAGAACATCTCCGGCCAGCGTGCCCACCAGGCGGCGATAGCTTCGGCGTGCTGAGGGTGCTGGGCGGTGAGCCTGGCGATATTGTCGCCGAAGCTCAGGCCGCGATCAGTCTCCCCGTGCCAAGCCATGGTGCAGACCTCGGCTAAGAATCGGTCCCGCTCGGCCGCATCCCGGAATATCTTGGAATAGAGGGTGCGCGGATCCCAGCGGACCACCACATTTCCCACATCAAAAAGGACGGCCTTCGGCCGCCCTTCGATCGTATCCTCAGACCTCATCCGGCAAGCGCCGAGTGATTAGCCTTGCTTGGCTTTGAAGCGCGGATCGGTCTTGTTGATGACGTAGACGATGCCCTTGCGGCGCACGACCTTGCAATCGCGATGGCGGCCCTTCAGGGACTTCAGAGAGCTTCTGACCTTCATGGGGACGTCTCGGCTAACAAAAACGAAAAAGCCCCGCTGAGTGGCGGGACCGAATGGAGGCGGGGGTATATAAGCGGCGCCATAGCAAGTCAACCATGACCCGCCACATCGCCGCAGCGGCCGATTGCCGGCCCCGGCGGCCCTGCGCCGTGCTACAGTGCCGCGCATCCTAGCTTGCTAGCGGGTGGTTAATCCTTCGTCCGTAAGGACTGGGCCCGCACGGACTGGGGCCGTCAGCCATTCATCTCAACAGAAGGGTCAGCATGGCTGTCCTCGCCTCGGCTCGCCGCACCATGGAATTTGATCTGGCGTCCGAGCCGGTCACCCCTTACGAGAGCCCGTCCCCGCGTGATCGCCCGATCGCTGCGGGACTCGCGATCACCGACCTTGTGATCGATCCAGTAGCGCGCCGTCCGGCCGCCGCAGCGGCGGTTCAGATGCCTAGTTCCGATGTCCTGACGCTTGCCCCGGAGCCGGCCGCCGCCGCCCAATGCACCCCCTGGCGCAAGATCTTCGCCGCCTATCAAACCCCGACCCTCCCGCGCTCGATCCTGGAACTGGCCTTGAGCGCCGGGCCCTTGGCAGCTCTCTGGGGCCTGGCCTGGACGGCGTCGGCGTTCGGGCTCTGGTGGCTGGCGCTGTTGCTGAGCGTGCCGGCCGCGGGCTTTCTGGTGCGCCTGTTCATGGTGCAGCACGACTGCGGCCATCACGCCTTCTTCAAACATGCGGCGACCAACAATGCGGTGGGCCGTCTGATCGGCGTCCTGACCCTCACCCCCTACGGCTGCTGGCGCAAGAGCCACGCCATCCACCACGCCACCACCGGCGATCTGGATCGGCGGAGCCTGGGCGCCATCGTCACCGTCACCGTGGACGAGTACCGCGCCATGGGGTTTTGGACGCGGCTCGGCTATCGCCTCTATCGCCATCCCCTGGTGCTGTTCGGCCTTGGCCCCGCCTACGTCTATCTGGTGCAGCAGCGCGTGCCTCAGGGCTTCATGCGCGACGGCTGGCGGCCTTGGGCGGACGTGATGGGCGCCAACGCCGCCACGGGCCTCTTGCTAACCGTCATCGCCTGGCTGGCCGGATGGCAGGGCATCGTGCTGGTGCTCCTACCCACGGTGCTCTTAGCCGCTTCGGCCGGGGTCTGGCTCTTCTACGTGCAGCACCAGTTCGACGGCGCCTATTGGCGGCGCCATAGCCATTGGGATTTCACCGACGCGGCCATGCACGGCAGCTCCTACTACGACCTGCCCCGGGTGCTTAGCTGGGTCAGCGCCAATATCGGCGTCCACCACGTGCACCACGCCAGCACCAAGGTCCCCTTCTATCGCCTGCCGGCGGTGATGACGGATCACCCGGAGCTGAAGAGCCTAGGCCGCCTTAGCCTTCGCCAGAGCCTCAGCTGCGTCGGCCTTTGCCTCTGGGACGAAGGGGCGCAGCGGTTGATCTCGTTTCGCGAATTTGCGCGATCCCCCGCCCTAGCCTGACCCCCTGCCCCGCCTTGACGGCGTTGTGATTCCGTCCGCGCGCCAGATCGGCTAAGATCGAATCATGGATCGCCGCGCCTTTCTCTTCTCCACCGCCTGGCTGGCGGTCGCGCCGACGCCCAACATGGTGCAGACGGCCGCCCAGCTCGGCCCAGGGCCGGCCTATGCGCCGCCTGAGGATACGGTGTTCGGCGCCTGGAAGGCGGCCTTCATCGACAAGGCCGCCGCCCACGACCTGGCGCGCGATCAGGTGACGGCGGCGCTGGCGGGCGTGATCCCTGACACCCATGTGATCGCCCAAGATCAGCGCCAGCCGGAATTCTCCAAACCGATCAGCGCCTATCTGGACGCCACCGTCTCTTCCAGCCGCGTGCGAGACGGGCAGAGCCACCTGGCCGCCGCCCGCCCGTGGCTGGATCCCATCATCGACCGCTATCAGGTCCCCGGCGAGATCCTCGTCTCCATCTGGGCGGTGGAATCCGCCTTCGGGCAGACCCAGGGCAGCGACGACGTGATCCGGTCCATGGCGACATTAGCCGCCGAGGGTCGCCGGCAGGCCTTCGCCGAGGACGAGCTGATCGGCGCCCTGCGCATCCTGTTTTCCGGCGAGGCCACACGGGCGCAGCTGACCGGCTCCTGGGCCGGGGCCATGGGCCAGACCCAGTTCACACCCTTGGATTACCTGGCCTACGCCGTGGACGGTGACGGAGACGGCAAGCGCGACATCTGGGGCAGCTCCGCCGACGCCCTGGCCTCCACCGCCAACTTCCTCACCAAGAAGGCGCACTGGCAGCCCGAGCAGAGCGCCCAGATGGAAGTTGCGGTGCACGCGGCCGGTTTCGACTATGCGCTGGTGGAGGGGCCGAGCAAGCTACCGTCCGAATGGGCGGCGCTGGGGGTGCGGCCAGCGGATCCGCGACCGCTCCCCGAGGGTGATCGGGACGTGGCCTGTAGCTTGATCATGCCCATGGGCTGGCAGGGGCCGGGCTTCTTCGCCTTTCCCAACCACATGGCGATTCGCGCCTATAACAACTCCACCTCCTACGCGCTCGCCGTGGGTTTGCTGGCCGACCGCATCGCCGGCGGCGGGCCCTTGGTGCAGGCGTGGCCTGTGGATCAGCCGATCTCGCTGGCCGACCGCATCGCCGCCCAGCAGGCCTTGACGGCGCTGGGCTATTATTCTGGCGGGATGGACGGGCTTTTGGGCTCTGGCAGTCGCAAGGCCGCGCGACAATGGCAGATCAGCCAGAATCTCCCCGCGGACGGCTATTTGAGCTACGCCCTAATCCAGCGGCTGAAGGCCACGGCGGGGATGGCGGCGCCGAGCAATCCGACGATCACGCCTGTGGCGCCGGCGGGGTAATTATCCCGCCTCTTTCACCAGCTCCTCCAGCCCCTGTTCGCGCACTTTGCGGTAAAGCGTGGAGCGGCCGATGCCGAGGCGCCGGGCGACCTCGGTCATGTGGCCGGCGTAGATTTCGATGGCCAGCTGGATCAGGTCGCGTTCGATCTCTTCCAGGGTTCTGAGGTGTCCCCGGTGGTCGAGAATCCGCACCGGGCCGTCGCCGGCCGTGGTCGGGGCGGCGGGCGTGGAGATCATCACCGCCTGATCGGACTGCTCGGCGGGCGCGGCCTCCACAGCCTGGTCCGCCGCCATAGGCGCTGGGGCGGAGACGCCGGAGATGGCCGGAAAATCGTGGGGTTGCAGATAGGGGGCGTCAGCCAGCACGATGGCGCGATAGACCGCGTTCTCCAGCTGGCGCACATTGCCGGGCCAATCGTAGGCTTGCAGCAGGGCCACCGTCTCGCCGGTGGCGGCGACCACGCGCTTGCCCTCCTCCACATTGAAGCGGCGGATGAAGGCGTCCAGCAATGCCGGCACATCCTCGCGGCGGGCGCGGAGCGACGGCGCCTCGATGGGGAAGACGTTCAGGCGGTAATAGAGGTCTTCGCGGAAGTGGCCTGCCTTCACCTGGTCGGCGAGATCGCGGTTAGTGGCGGCGATGATGCGCACATCCACCTTCACCGGACGCTTGGAGCCGACCGGATCGACCTCCTTTTCCTGCAGCGCGCGCAGCAGTTTCACCTGCATGTCGAGCGGCAGTTCGCCTACTTCGTCCAGGAAGAGGACCCCGCCCGAGGCTTCCTGGAACTTGCCCAGGTGCTTGTCGTGGGCGCCGGTGAAGCTGCCCTTCTCATGGCCGAACAGGATGGATTCCACGAGGTTTTCCGGCAGGGCGCCGCAGTTGACCGCCACAAAGGGCTTGCCGGCGCGGTCCGAAGCGCCGTGGATAGCCCGCGAGATCACTTCCTTCCCGACCCCGCTCTCGCCGAGGATCAAGACAGGAATGGAAGAGCCCGCCGCCCGCTCGCCGAGCGCCTTGACCATCCGCATGGCCGGGGAGGTCCCCACGAGGTCGGCGAAGGTGACGCTGCCGGTGGCGCGCTTCTTCAGCCGGTCGACCTCCTGGGTCAGCTGGCCCATTTGCAGGGCGTTTCTAATCGAAACGATGATCCGCTCGGGGCTGGCCGGCTTGATGAAGAAGTCGTTGGCGCCCGCTTGCATGGCCTGCACCACAGTATCCACCCCGCCCGTGGCGGTGAGCACCACCACGGGGGCGGAAAAACCCTGGGCGCGCAGGGTCTTTAGCACCTCGACGCCAGACATTCTGGGCATGACCAGGTCCAGGATCACCACGTCGGGCAGGAGGCCCGCGGCGATCCGATCCAGAGCCGCGTCGCCGCCGTCGGCTTGCGCCACGGCGAAACCCTCGCGTTCCAAAACCGCCTGCATCAGGCGGCGTTGGGTGGGGTCGTCATCGACGATCAGCACCGTCTTGGCCATAAAAACGTCCGTTCTTCGCGCCGGGCCATTCGAGCCCAAATCCGTTGTGCCGTTATGACGCAAGGCGGTGAAGGTTCGGTTTAGGAGACGTTCGCGAGGGGTTAACGGGCGGCGGTGCGGCGCGTATTCGCGTTGACCCCGGCGGACCGGCCGGCCATATCCCAAACATGACCGCCTTCAGTAAGATCGAAACCGACGCCGCCCTGCCGGCGTGGGACCTGACCGACCTCTATAAGGGGCGGGACGATCCCAAGATCGAAGCCGATCTCGCAGCCGGGGAAGCGGCCATCGCCGAGCTGGTGAAGCTGAAGGGCGCCTTCCTCGGCGCGCGCGGCAATCCAGAACGGTTAGGTTTGCTGCTCGACCAGGGCATCGCCATCTATGAGCGGGCCACCAACGACATCCTGGCCACCGGCGCCTATGCGGGCCTGGCCGCCTCTGTCGCGCGGGACGATCCGGCCTGGGCCAAGTTCGAGAGCGACCTACGCGCCCGTCACGCCGCCATCGGCGCCGAGAGCCTGTTCCTGACGCTCGAACTGAACCAGATCGAGGACTGGGAAGTGGAAGGCGCCCTGCGCGCCCACCCTGAGGCGGCCCGCTGGCGCCCCTGGCTGCGCCGGGTGCGCCTGACCCGCGAGCATGAGTTGACACCCGATCTAGAGCGGCTCCTGCTCGACCGCGCCCCGGCGGTGGCCAACTGGTCGCGGCTCTATGACGAGACCCTGGCGCGCATGGTGGTGGAGCTGGACGGCGAGGGCCTGACCCTGTCCGAAGCCCTCAACCGCCTGTCCGATCCCCTGCCCGAGCGTCGCAAAGCCGCCGCCGAAGCTCTGTCGCACAGCCTCTCAGAGATCACCCCGGTGATGGGGCTGGTGATGAACACTGTGGCTATGGAAAAGCAGGTGGAGGACCGCTGGCGCAAGTTCGCCGACCCCGCCCAGTCCCGCCACATTGCCAACGAGGTCGACCCCGAGGCGGTGGACGCCCTGGAAGCGGCTGTGGTGGAGGCCTACCCTCGCCTCGCCCACCGCTATTATGCCCTGAAAGCCAAGCTGATGGGCCTGCCCGCGCTGGATTACTGGGATCGCAACGCCCCCCTCACCCAGGTGCAGCCGCGGCAATATCCGTGGGACGAAGCCAGGGCTATCGTGCTGGAAAGCTTCTCCAAGCTGGCCCCGGCCTTCGCGACCATGGCCCGGACCTTCTTCGACAATCCGTGGATCGACGCGCGGCCCCGCGCCGGCAAGTCGTCGGGCGCCTACGCCCATCCGGTCAGCTCGGACAAGCACCCCTACGTCTTCATGAACTACATGGACGAGCGGCGGGACGTCTTGACCCTGGCCCACGAACTCGGTCACGCGGTGCATCAGACCCTGGCCGCGCCCCTGGGCACCCTCCTTTCCGACACCCCCCTGACCCTGGCCGAGACCGCCTCCATTTTCGGCGAGGGGCTGGTGTTCGAGCGGCTGATGGCCGAGGCCAAGGGCGACGAACTGCGGGGGTTGCTGGCCGGCAAGATCGAGGACGGGCTAAACACGGTGGTGCGCCAGATCGCCTTCCACCGCTTCGAAAGCCGCTTCCACGCCGAACGCGCCAATGGCGAGCTATCGCCGGACGCCATCGGCGCCCTGTGGCTGGAGGTGCAGGGCGAGAGCCTCGGCCCCGCGGTGCGGCTGAACGACGGCTATGAACACTATTGGGCCTATGTCAGCCACTTCGTCCATTCGCCCTTCTACGTCTACGCCTATGCCTTCGGCGATCTGCTGGTTTCCGCCCTGATGGAGAAGCGCCGGGAGGACCCCGCGGCCTTCGCCCCGCTCTATGAAGCCCTTCTGGCCGCCGGCGGGACCAAGACCTATGTGGAGGCCCTGGCGCCGTTCGACCTGGACCCCCGGGAAAAGAGCTTCTGGGCCGCCGGCGTCTCGCGCCTGGAACGGCTGGTGGACCAGTTCGAAGCCCTGATCTGAAAAGCGGCCAGGGGAGGAGGTCACGCGCCCTTCTCCCCTAGCCCCGCCGCCCCCGCCGGCCCACATAGGGCCATGGCCGACGACCTGGATCCCGAACGCAATCGCTTCAGCCGCCGCATCGGCCGCGCCGCTCGCGTTGGGGCCAATATGGCCGGCGCCGGAGCCGCCTTCGGCGCCAACCGCCTCCTGGGCGGCGACGAGCAGACTGGCCGCAACGCCAAGGCGCTACGCGCGGCGCTGGGCGGGCTGAAGGGCCCCTTGATGAAGGCGGCGCAGATGTTCGCCACGGTGCCGGACCTCCTGCCCCCCGAATTCGCCGCCGAACTGGCCGAGCTGCAGAGCAACGCTCCGGCCATGGGACGCCCCTTCGTCCGCCGCCGCATGGCCGCCGAGCTCGGCCCCGACTGGGCGAGCAAATTCCAAGCCTTCGACCTCGACGCCGCCCACGCCGCATCGCTGGGTCAGGTGCACCGCGCCGCCGGGTTGGACGGCCGCGCCCTGGCGGTGAAGCTGCAGTATCCGGAAATGCAGAGCGCGGTGGAGAGCGACCTCGGGCAACTGCGCACGCTCATCGGTCTGTTCAAGCGCATGGATCAGTCGATCGATCCGTCAGAGGCCATCGTCGAAATCAGCGACCGCCTGCGCGAAGAACTGGACTACCGCCGCGAGGCCCGGGCCATGCGCCTCTACGCCGACTTCTTCGCGGGCGATCCGCACATCGTCACCCCTGAGCCGGTGGAGGCCCTCTCAACCACGCGGCTTTTGACCATGACCTGGCTGGACGGCCGGGGGCTTCTATCGTTCAGAGCCGCGCCGATCGGCGTCCGCAACCGCATCGCCGCCCTGTTGTTCGAGGCCTGGTGGTCGCCGATGACCCACATCGGGGTGATCCATGGCGACCCGCATCTGGGCAACTACACCCTGACC
This sequence comes from Caulobacter sp., assembly GCA_026225565.1. Taxonomy (GTDB): domain Bacteria; phylum Pseudomonadota; class Alphaproteobacteria; order Caulobacterales; family Caulobacteraceae; genus CAIOYC01. The sequence goes on from JAMFTA010000176.1 coordinate 8,831, forward strand.
GAGGACGGGGAGCGGCTGAATTTGCTGGATTTCGGCTGCATCCGCATCTTTCCGCCCAAGTTCGTCGCCGGGGTGGTGCGCCTCTATCGGGCCCTGGCCAACGACGACCGGGCGGAACAGATCGCGGCCTATCGCACCTGGGGCTTCGACAGGCTGAGCGACGGGCTGGTGGACGCCCTGAACGTCTGGGCCCGCTTCATCTACGGCCCCCTCCTGGACGACCGGGTGCGCACCGTGGCCGATGGCGTCGCTCCCGGCGAATATGGCCGCCGCGAAGCCTTCCGCGTGCGCCAGGCCCTGAAGGATAACGGCCCAGTTGTGATCCCGCGCGAGTTCGTCTTCATGGACCGCGCCGCCGTCGGCCTCGGCGCCGCCTTCCTGCACCTGGGCGCCGAGCACAATTGGCGCAAATTGTTCGAAGCCTCGTTGGAAGGTTTCAGTGAAGGGGCCCTGGCCGCGCGGCAGGCCGAAGCCCTGGCGGCGGCGGGGCTGAGCTGCCCCCCGCACCCGCCCTTCCCCTCCCCCCAAAACCGCTTTAGTCACGAGCCCAAGGGGGATGCCGTGTCCGATGACGTGATAGGAGCTTGAGCATGGCCGAAGACGCCCCCCGCCCGTCCGCGCCCGACCAGGGCACAATCGCCGATCCGGCGGCGACTGCGCCGCTGGCCGCCTTCCACGGCCGCCAGCCCCCTGCCCCCGACTGGTTCCAGCACGCCATCGAACAGCGCCCCGAGCGCAGCTTTGTGGATGTGCAGGGCGCGGCCATCGAGCTGCTGACCTGGGGCGAGCGAGGGAAGCCCGGCCTCTTGTTCCTGCACGGCAACGGCGCCCACGCCGACTGGTGGAGCTTCATCGCCCCCTTCTTCGCCAAGGACTACCGGGTCGCCGCCATCTCCTGGTCGGGCATGGGCCGCTCGGCATGGCGGGACGCCTATACGGTCGACATCTTCATTGACGAGGCGCTGACCTGCGCTGAGGTGGGGGGCCTCTTGGAGAGTAAGCACAAACCCATCGTCATCGCCCATTCCTTCGGCGGCTCGATCGCCGTCAGCCTGGCCGCTAAGTTCGGCGAGCGGTTGCGCGCGGCGGTGATCCTGGATTCCGGTGCTCGTCCGCCGGAGAAGCAGTGGAGCGGCCCCATCGGGCGCACCGAGCCCAACCGGGTCTATGGCGATCTGCCCGAGGCTCTGGCCCGCTTTCGCCTGATCCCCCTGCAACCCTGCCCCAACCCCTTCATCATCGATTATATCGCCCGCGAGGCCCTGCATCCCGCCCCCATCGTCGCCCCGGATGCGAAGGGCGGCGGCGAGGTCGGCGAGCAGGGCTGGACCTGGCGGTTCGACCCCTTCATCCGCTCGAAGATGGACCTGACCCAGATGTGGGAGTCCGGCGACGACATCGCCCGCGCCCAATGCCGGCTGGCCTTCGTCTGGGGCGACCGATCCAAGATCATGATCCCGGAGGTCGTCGCCTATTCCCGCAGCCACGCCGCCTTCGGAACGCCTTTCGTAGAGATTCCCGAGAGCGAGCACCATGTGCTGCTCGACCAGCCCCTGGCCCTGGTCTCGACCCTGCGGGCGCTGTTCGCCGCCTGGCCGTGACCCTGTGAAGTCGGTCCGGATCACCCCTGTCGCCGCGCCTCTGCACGGACGCGCATCGCCGCCGGGCTCCAAATCGATCACCAATCGGGCTCTCTTGCTGGCCGCCCTGGCCCGGGGCCAAAGCCGGCTGACCGGCGCCCTGAAAAGCGACGACACCGCGCGGATGGCGGAGGCCCTGATCGCCATGGGCGTGGATATCGAGGAGCCGGACGCCACCACCTTCATGGTCTCCAGCGACGGGCGGTTGAAGGCGCCCGAGACGCCCCTGTTCCTGGGCAATGCCGGCACCGCCACCCGCTTCCTCGCCGCCGCCGTCGCCCTGGCCGAGGGTACGGTGGTGGTCGATGGCGACGCGCACATGAGGAAACGTCCCGTCGCTCCCCTGGTCGAAGCGTTGCGCGCCCTCGGCGTCCGCATCGAAGCCCCCAACGGCTGTCCGCCGGTGACCGTGCAGGGCGACGGCGGAGTGGACGGCGGGCGGGTGGAGATCGACGCCGGCCTTTCCAGCCAATACGTCTCCGCCCTCCTGATGCTCGCCGCCTGCGGGCGCGGGCCGATCGAGGTGGCGCTGAAGGGCGCGGGCCTTATCGGCGCGCGGGGCTATGTGGACCTGACGCTCGCCACCATGAGGACGTTCGGCGCTGAAGTGGAGGCCATAGGCGACGGCGCCTGGCGGGTCGCCCCCACCGGCTATCGCGCCGCCGACCTCAAGATCGAGCCCGACGCCTCGGCCGCCACCTACCTGTGGGCCGCCGAGGGGCTCACCGGGGGGGCCATCGATCTGGGCGTCGCCGCGAACGCCTTCACCCAGCCCGACGCCATGGCCTATGCGATCATCGAGAGCTTTCCCCACATGCCCGCCGTGATCGACGGCTCCCAGATGCAGGACGCTGTGCCGACACTGGCGGTGCTCGCCGCCTTCAACGAAACCTCCGTGCGGTTCACCGGCATCGCCAATTTGCGGGTCAAGGAGTGCGACCGCATCCGCGCCCTCTCCACCGAGCTGTCGCGCATCCGGCCGGGCTTGGCGATGGAGGACAGAGACGACCTGATCGTCGCTGGCGATCCGGCCCTGGTCGGCCAGACCTTGCCCGCCCGCATCGAGACCTACTCAGACCACCGCATCGCCATGAGCTTTGCGCTTGCCGGCCTGAAGATCGGCGGAATCGTGATCCTCGACCCCGACTGCGTGGGCAAGACCTGGCCGGGGTATTGGGAGACTTTGCAGGGGTTGGGCGTGGGGTTGGCGTTCGGG
>JAMFTA010000177.1 GCA_026225565.1 Caulobacter sp.
AGCTGAGGGCGCCGTTCGTATAGGTCGCCGAGCCGGGGGACAGGGCGCTGTTCAAGGTCGATAGGAAGCTTCCAGACGTGAAGCTGGTCGGCGCTCCCCCATCCACTGTAATGGTTTGGGCGTCGAAATCGATTGCGATTTGGTGATCCGCCGCCCCGGTCGACGTGTTGACCAATGCGATCGTGGTCTTGCCGGTAAAGCCGCCGATGGCCGTCGATATGTCCGTGCCCGTGTTTTGCCCCGTCAGGCTGGTGGGCGGCGGCACGGCGGAGTAGGCGTTGTGGATGGCGTTAAGCTGGTTTGCTGCGCCGTTGGTCAGGGAGGACAGTTGGCCGGACAGGGCGGGCAGATCGACATTGCGCAGTTGCAGCAAGCCGCCAATTTCGCCGGAGGTGAGCTTTCCGTCAAACGCCTGGGTGATTCCGGTGGTGTTGGTTACGGTCAGGACGCCCGTTGGGCCGTTGCCATTGTAGGCGATAGTCGCCGCGCCCCCCGTTCCCACAAGCGAGGTGCCGTCGGACGTCGCCACCGACACGCCTCCTTGGCCGGTGGTCGTCACCTTGACGTTCATCAGAGAGGACAGCTGCGTGACCAATTCACTTTGCTGGTTCTGAGGTCCGGTGATGTCAGCGCTCGCCGCCGAGCCCCGCGATATGGTCGTGTTCAGCTGACTGATCTGCGTCAGGAGTTGATTGACCGTCGTGATGTCGGTGCCGATTTTCTGGTCCGACTGGGTGCTCAGGCCCGCCAGGCTGGTGGCGATTGAAGTCGCTTGATTGAAGAATTGATTGGTTTGGGAAACGGCTTGGGCGTCGCCCGTGCTCGACGGGTTGGCGGCAAGGCTGGAGAAGGCCGAAAACACGCTGTCGAGGTTGGAGAACAAGGAGCCATCGGCGCTCGGATCGCCAAACAAGCTCTGCGCCTGATCCATCGTGCCGGAAACGGTCGAAGCGGCGCTCGCATCCCCATTGGCGGCAAAGCTGGCGGTTTCCAGATATTGATCCGTAACGCGCTTAATATCCGCAATGGTGACGCCGGCGCCCTGGGTTCCGTTCGCCAGCGATGTCTGATCGACTGTTTTACGAACGTAACCCGTGGTGTTGACGTTGGAGACGTTGTCCGACACCACGCCCAGAGCAGTCTGCGACGTCCGCAGACCCGAAGCGGCGGTGCTGAGAATACCATTTAGCGACGACATGGCGCGATCCCCTCCCTAGTCCTCGGCAAAGGCTGACGCTCGCTCGGCGCGTTTTGCCGAGGCGGCATGGCATCCCATATGGCTAAGCGATTGTTTTTCATGGGTTTGTGTTTGACATGCCTGGGCGTTCCCGATCAGTAACGCAAAAGCGGCGCCAGAGCCGTACTGGGCAGGTTTTGTCGCGCAATGCGCTCCCCTGATCGGCAATAAGCGCCGTGGGCGGCTACAGGCCGAAGGGGCTGATCTATAAAAAATCGTTATAAAACAAATGTATATTGAATGTCCGCCGAGTGGCGCGGCTGTTGCTTTGATCGCAGTGTTCTTTGCGCACCTTGCGCCTCTCACACGCGATAAACATGCAAACCCAGTCCGCCGCCCTTACTGCGCTGACAGCCGCCCTCCCTGGCGTCGTGGGCGCTGGCCTGGGCGCCGGGGCTGCGGAGCAGGGCGCGACACCGTTTTCCTCCATGCTGGACGGACTGTCCCAACCCGCCGCCGTGTCGACCGCGCCGATTTTGGGCGTGGCCCCATCCCTGGGTGGGAGCGTAGCCACATCGCCTCCAGTACCGGCGGCGATCGTCCCAGGCCCAACCCTTCTCGCGGACGCGCAATCGCTTGCCGGAGGGGTTGCGACAGGCCAGGCGGTTGCCGGCGCCATTGATGTGGCGCAGGCGTCGCTCGTCTCGCCCAGCGCAAACGCCTCTATCTTGGACGCCGTCGACCAGGCCGTCATTGTCCCGGCGGACGTGGCTGCAACGCCGGCGGCTGCCGCGCCACCGGCTGGCTCTAGCGCGCCCGCAGTGATGCCGACCCCCGCCGAGACCGTTAAGTCTCCGGTCGGCAATGCTCAAACCGCACCCGCTGTATCGCTGGCCTTGGTCAATCTCTTGCAAAGCATCAAGAGTGCAGGCGTCGAAAAAGCCCCGTCGGCGGACGCTTCAACCGACATCGTGGTAGCAGCCGCCGTTCAACCCGGTCTGCAACCTGTTCCGGTCATCAAGGGAACCAGCTCAACGGCCGCCGCCGCTGCTCCGTCCGCCAAAAGCAAGGCGACGAAATCGGCGGATACGAGCGCTCTCGATTCAGCGTCGTCGCCTGTCTCGACCGCCTCGCCTGCACCTGCGATGCCGCTTGCGATGCCGGCTCCGCCCGCTTCCGCGCCAGAGGCGTCTGGGCAAGGCGCCGCCCTTGCCGCCACCCTACCCGCCAGCTCATCGGCGACCTCTGGCGCCGCCGCGGTGGCGGCCAATCCATCGCCGCTGCCGGCGCCGGCGATCTTGGCCGATGCGCCAGTCGCCCAGCCGCCTGCTGCAGCGATGGCGGCCGGTGATGCGTCGCCGTCGGCTGGGGCCGCCTCAACGCAGACCATCGCGCCGCAATTCAGCGCGGTGCAGCCCATCGGGGCCAATCCGGTCGCGGTTCCTGAAACCGAAAGTCCCGTCCACACATCGGCTTTGCCAGGGCCGCAGGCCCCGAAGGCGTCTCCGACGACAGCTGAGATCGCCGCCGCTTCGCCTGTTCAGCCTCCAGCCCAGGCTCCGGCTCCGGCTCCGGCTCCGGCTCCGGCTCCGGCTCCGGCTCCGGCCCCGGCTCCAGCTCCAGCTCAGGTTCCGGCGCCGGCGCTCTCCGCCTCGTCCAGCCAGACACCTCAGGTCGCCTACCCAATAGCGGCGGAGGCGTCTTCTACTTCAACCATTCCGACAGCCACGATCCCCACAGTCGTCCCCACGCCCGCCTCTGTCGCATCGGCGTCCCCAACTGCGCCCACCATTCCCGCGCCATCGACGCCTCAGTCGGCCCCGCCCGCGCAAGGCGCGTCAGCCATCGCGCAAGCCACTTCAGTTCAAGCGCCGGCCAGCATCACTGCTCAGACCGTAGCCCAACCCCTGGCGCCCGCGGTGGCCCCGGGGGCTCAAACCCCTGTCCCTCCTCAGGCGATAGCGCAATCGGCGGCATCGGGGCGGGCGGGGGCTCCCCTATCGGATGTGGCTCAATTCACTGGCGGCGCTAAGGGGGCTGGCTCGAAAACGGCTTCAACATCGGCGTCCATATCGAGCTCTAGCAAAATCAGCTCATCGGACGCATCGCAGGTGGCGACCGCCACGATCGAGGCGGCCCCGCCGACCGATCCGCAAACGGGTGATCAAAGCGGTGCGTCTTCCAGTCAGGACGCCGCGCTGTTGACGGTCGCCGCAGGCGGGGCCAATCCGGCGGCTCCCGCCCCCGACGCCGTGCAGACTGAGCCAACGACGAGCAGCGGTCCCGGCGGCGGAACGCCGGAGACGGTGACCAACCTGGCCGCCCAGATCGTTCAGAAAGCGGACGGCCAGACCACACGTTTCAATGTGCAGCTCGACCCCTACGGCTTGGGCCGGGTGAATGTGTCGGTGGAGATCAACGCCAAGGGCGTCATGAGCGCCGCCATGTCGTTTGAAAAGTCGGATTCCGCCAGCTTCATCCGCGCCCATTCGGCGGAGCTGCAGCACTCTCTCGCCCAGGCCGGGTTCGATCTTTCATCCACTGCCTTCAGCATCTCCACCACTGACCAGAGCGCCCGGACCGGTTCCAGCCAGACCGGCGCCGGCCAAAACGCCCTGCTCGACGGCGGCGCCAGCGGCGGACAGCAATCCCAGGGCGGCCACGCCCGAAACGCCGGCCGCGCCTTTGGCGCAGCCAGCCTCGCCGCCGATCAAGCCGATCAGATCATCACCGCCTCGCGCACCCTGAGTGCCCGCGGCCTCGACATAAGGATCTAGCCATGTCCGACGTCTCAAGCGCCAGCAGCGCCGCCAGCAGCGCGAATGCGACCGATCTGGCCTCTGGGCAGTCAAGCCTGAACACCAGCTATTCGACCTTCCTGACCCTTTTGACCACCCAGCTGAAGAACCAGGATCCGACCTCGCCTCTGGATACCAACGCCTTTACCCAACAGCTGGTGGCGATGACCGGGGTGCAGCAGCAACTGCTCAGCAATAACCTGTTGCAGGAGATGGTGACCAACAGCTCATCTCAGAGCGCGACCAATCTCATCGGCAAGAGCGTCACCGCCTCAACGAACGTCTCAACTCTGTCGGGCGGGGCCGCGAACTGGAACTACAACCTTCCCTCGGACGCAGCCTCGGGCACGGCGACCATCTCCGACTCCACCGGCGCGGTGGTCTGGACTGGCCCGGTCTCAGGGCTCAAGAGCGGCGACAACACCTTCAGCTGGAATGGCAAGAACGCCAGCGGCACCCAACTCGCCGACGGCGGCAACTATTCGCTGGCGATTTCCGCCTCCGGCTCAACCGGCCAGGCGGATACGCCGACCATCTCGATCTCCGGCGTCGCCAAGTCCGTGCAAACCATCGATGGCGTCACCTCCGTCACCGTCGGCTCCACCAAGGTTCCGATCACCGACGTCGTCTCGGTATCGGCGGTATCATGACCGCCGCCCATTCCAACGCGCGCCATGAAGGCGCGCGCCTATCTCAACGCGCAGCAGGCGCTCTTCCCAACAACCCTTCCTTTAAGGATATCAACCCATGAGCATCAACAGCGCCATGCTTTCGGGCGTCTCGGGCCTGATCGCCAATTCGGCGGCCCTCGGCGCCATCTCCGACAACATCGCCAACGTCAACACCGTCGGCTACAAGGAAAACAGCACCCAGTTCGAAGATCTGGTCACCGCCAAGGCGTCGGCGGGCAACTACAACTCCGGCGGCGTGCAGGCCCAGGTGACCCAGCTGGTCAGCGGCCAAGGCCAGTTCCAGCAGACCACCAACAGCACGGACATGGGCATCAACGGCAACGGCATGTTCGTGGTCGCCGACACGTCGGCTGGGATCACCGCCACCGACGGCCCGAGCTTCACCCGCGCCGGAGAGTTCACTCCCGACAAGGCCGGTTATCTGGTCAATTCGGGCGGGCTCTACCTTCAGGGTTGGGTGGCCAACAGCTCTGGGATTATCTCCACAGATCCGTCCGACCTCAGCAAACTGTCGACCATCAATATCAACTCCATCTCCAATTCTCCCGACCCCACCACGACGGCGACCCTGAGCGCGAACCTGAATTCGGCGCTTTATCCGACGGACCCGACGGCTTCGGCGTCGTCCGCCGTTCTGCTGAGCCAGTATGATCCCGCCTCCGCTGGGAACTCGATGGCGGCCTACGACCAGGATCCCACCACGGGAGTCAAGCCGGACTATTCCACCCAGCTCACCGTCTATGACACCGAGGGCGGCGCCCACACCGTCCAGATGGACTTCCTGAAGAAGGACACCCCGCCCAACACCTGGTACGTCGAAATGAACGCCATTCCGGCGTCCGACATCGACGCCGCCGCGGCGAAACCCGCGCTCTCGACCGGCGCGGCCGGCAACGGACAGTTGATGGCGGGCACGATCACCTTCAACACCGATGGCACGTTCAACAGCACGAGCATGGTGGCTTCCGCGGCGGTGGCCACGCCCACCTTGCCAGGGGTCAGCACCCCCGGCGCCGGCAGCCTGTCCTTGACCATCCCCTGGGACTCCACCCTGGGCGTGACCGCCCAACCGATAGTCCTAAACCTGAACAGCGCCGCCGGCGGCCTGACCCAGTACGCCAGCGCCAGCACCACCAACTCCGACACGGTGAACGGCGGGCCTTCAGCGACCGTCACTGGCATCAAGGTGACCGGCGACGGCTATGTGCAGGCGTCCTTTTCCAACGGCACCTCGCGCAACATTGCCCAGGTGGCCATCGCCACCTTCGTTAATTCCAATGGTCTGTCGGCCGTCTCCGGAAACGCCTACAAGACCAGCGGGGCCAGCGGCAATTACACTTTGAAAAGTCCCGGAGAGGGTTCGGCGGGCTCCATCGAGGCGTCCCAGCTGGAATCCTCCACTGTCGATCTTTCCAGCGAGTTTACCGGGCTGATCGTCACTCAGCGCGCCTATTCGGCAGCGAGCAAGATCATCACAACGGCAGATCAGATGTTGCAAGAACTGATCAGCGTTAAGCAGTAAGCTTGGGTATTAATGTGCATTAGGTTTTGTTACCAATATCTATGCACATTTGTTTCAAATAGAGACGCTGTAGTCATGATTTATTTACTATCGAGATTAAGCGGGTGTTATGGCGATGCCGCTATTCTTCACGTCAACGGTGATGAAAAGCAGGTAAAGCCATGTTGCAACAGCAGCGTCTGAACAACAAAGGCGAGCAATACGTGATAGGTCCAACGGGCGTTCCATTGACCCTCGCCGACTTGCCGCCGGCGAACACGCAGCGATGGGTGATCCGTCGCAAGGCGGAAGTGGTCGCGGCGGTGCAGGGCGGCTTGTTGTCCTTCGACGAAGCGTGCGAGCGCTATCGGCTGACGAACGAGGAGTTCGGCGGCTGGCAGAAATCGATCGACGCCCACGGGCTGGCGGGTCTGCGCACCACGCGGATCCAACAATATCGTTAAGCGCTCCGATCCCGGCGACGAAGCGGCTGTCCGAATGGGCGGCCGTTTTGCGTTTAGGGTCGCGAGCGTGCGTCAAAAAAGCCGAAGTGCTGCAGGAGGCGCTGCCGGGGCCGTTGGCTGCATCTTCTTAAACCTCCCGTTTACCATACACCCGGTAATTCCTGCCTAGTCAGCGCAGATGGCGCGAGTTCGGGGGCAGGCGTGGAGTCACTTCTAAAGACCCTGCAAGGTTTCGGCATCGGTCGGCTGGCCGCCATCGTCGGCGGCGCCGCCGGTGTGGCTGCGATCCTCGTCGCCATCATGATGCGTGTGGGCGGTCCGCCGATGAGCCTGCTCTATTCCAACCTCGACCTGAAAGAGGCGGGACAGATCACCTCGTCCCTCGACGCGTCGGGGATCAAGTATGAGGTCAAGGGCGACGGCTCCACCCTGTTCGTCGATCGAGACAAGGTGGCGACGGCCCGTCTGATGCTGTCAGGCAAGGGCCTGCCCACCTCGGGCTCGGTCGGGTACGAGATTTTCGATACGGCCCCAGCGCTCGGCCAGACCGACTTCGTGCAGAACCTCAACGCCAAGCGCGCCACCGAAGGCGAGCTGGCCCGCACCATCCGCTCGATCCAGGGCGTGCAATCCGCCCGGGTCATGCTGAACATGCCCAAGAAGCAGCTGTTCGAAGACGACGTTCAATCCCCATCCGCCTCCATCATGCTGGTTACAGGTGGCCGGCGCCTCGGCCAGGATCAGGTGCGGGCGATCCGCAACCTGGTGGCCGCTGGCGTGCCCGACCTTAAACCCGAGCGCGTGGCCATCGCCGACCAAACTGGGGACTTGCTCGCCGGCATGGGCGACTCGGCCGGCAGCGGCGGCGACACGGCGGAGCGTAACGACACCGAAGAGCGCTTGCGCAAGACCATCAAGGATCTGGTCGAAGGCGTGGTGGGCCCTGGCAAGGCGCGCGTCACCGTCTCGGCCGACCTGGATCAATCCCGCGTCACCACCCAGGAAGAAAAGTACGATCCGGACGGGCAGGTGGTTCGCTCCACCCGCACCACCTCCAACGCCGCCAAGGAAAACAAGCCCGGCAACACCGGCACGGTCTCCGCCGCCCAAAATATCCCTGGCGGACAGACATCCACCCCCGGTGGCGACGCCGCTTCCACCACCAATGGTACGGACGAGCTGACCAATTACGAGATTTCCCACACCACCAAGACCACTATCGACGAGCCGGGTCGGATCAAGAAGCTGTCGGTCGCTGTGGCCGTGGATGGCGTCACCCCGGTGGACCCGAAGGGCAAGCCTGGGGTGTACGCCCCACGCACGGCGGAGGAGATGGGGCATATCCAGGATCTCGTCCGTTCGGCCATGGGCTACGATAAGGACCGGGGCGACCAAGTCAGCGTCGTCAACGTCCGCTTCGATCGTGGGGCGGACGCCGGCGAGGGTGTGAGCGCTGCATCGCCCTTCGGTTTCGACAAGAACGACATCATGCGCATCACCGAATTGGGCGTGCTGCTGGTGGTGGCGGCGCTTTTGATTTTCTTCGTCGCTCGCCCGATGATGAAGGGCGCCGGCGGGGGCGCTAACCTTCCCGCGCTGGGCATGAGCGGCGGCGGCCACGGCGGACCGGTCACCTATGACCCCCAGACCGGCATGGCGCTCGCCCTGCCGCCCCCCACCGAGTTCGACCAGAAAATCGATATCGCCCGCATCGAAGGGCAGGTGAATGGCTCTTCGGTGCGTAAGGTCGCCGAGTTCGTCGAGAAGCACCCCGAGGAATCCATCGCGATCCTGCGTAACTGGCTGCACGAAGCCTGATGGCGGCGGGCCTCAAAAAGCGACCTTCGGTCGACGACGCGAACAAGCTTTCGGGTCCGGAGAAGGCTGCCGTGATTCTTCTCGCCCTCGGCGAAGATCATCACGACCTCTGGCGTCAGCTCGACGACGAGGAGATCAAGGAGATTTCTCAAGCCATGGCGGGCTTGGGCACCGTCGGCGCCAATGTCGTCGAGACCTTGCTGGTGGAGTTCGTCTCCGGCCTTTCGTCCACCGGCGCGATCATGGGATCGTTCGAGGGCACTCAGCGGCTGCTCGCCACCATCATGCCGGCCGACAAGGTCGACCAGCTGATGGAGGAGATCCGCGGTCCAGCGGGTCGCACCATGTGGGACAAGCTCGGCAACGTGAACGAGGCCGTGCTCGCCAACTATCTGAAGAACGAATACCCCCAGACCGTCGCGGTGGTGCTCTCCAAGATCAAGGGCGACCACGCCTCCCGCGTGCTCGCCGCCTTGCCGGAAGACTTCGCCCTGGAGTGCGTGCAGCGGATGTTGCGCATGGAGCCGGTGCAGCGCGAAATCCTCGACAAGATCGAGCAAACCCTGCGCACCGAATTCATGTCCAATCTCGCCCGCACCTCAAAGCGTGACAGCCACGAGATGATGGCCGACATCTTCAATAACTTCGATCGCCAGACCGAGGCGCGTTTCATCGCCGCCCTGGAGGAGCGCAACCGGGAGGCGGCGGAGCGTATCCGCGCGCTGATGTTCGTCTTCGAAGACCTCAACAAGCTGGATCCCGGCGGCGTGCAGACCCTGCTGCGCGGGGTCGAGAAATCCCAGCTCGGTCTCGCCTTGAAGGGCGCCTCCGACGGCCTGCGCGAAATGTTCTTCTCCAACATGAGCGAGCGGGCCGCCAAGATCATGCGCGAAGACATGGAGTCCATGGGTCCCGTGCGTCTGAAGGATGTGGATCAGGCCCAGATGACCATGGTTCAGGTGGCCAAGGATCTGGCCGCAAAGGGCGAAATCATGCTCGCCGGCACCGGCGGCGACGACGAGTTGATCTACTGACATGACCCTTTCCCCGCCCCCCACCGAATACAAACGCTTCGTCTTCGACACGGTGTTCGACGGCGACAAGGTCGTGACCCCGCCCCGCCCCAAGCGCGCCTTCACCCCCGAAGAGGTCGAGGCTGCACGGGCCGAAGGATTCGCCGCCGGCGAAAAATCTGCGGTCGCGCGGGCGGACGCTCAGGCCGCAGACGCCTTGTCTAAAATCGCTTCGGCCGCCAAACAGGCGCTCGAAGCTCTGACCCGTCTCGCCCACGATCACCGCACAGCCGCCGCCGAGCTGGCGCTAAGTGCGGCGCGCAAGATCGCGGACGCTTCCTTGGACGCCTTTCCCGAAGCGCCCGCCCTGGCCGCGCTTTCGGCCTTGGCGCGGGAGCTCGAGGCCACACCCCGTCTCACCGTGCATATGGCCATCGACGATGGGGCCAGGCTCGAAGCGTCGCTGGCCCAGGCGGCGGAGAGGGCGGGATTCACCGGCCAGATCGTGCTGAAATCCGATCCCAGTCTGCCGCGCGCCGCCTTTATCTTCGACTGGGGCGACGGCCGCGCGGCCTTCGATCCCGAGGCGGCATCCGAGCGGGTCGAGGCGGCGCTGAAAGCCGCCCTCACCGCCGAGGGGCTGCACGCTGAACCCCTGTTTCCGTCGACCCCAACTGAGGAGGCTTAGATGAGCGACACCCCCCTAGCGCTCGAAGAGTTGGAGCCAGGCTCACCGTCCTCCACCCAGGGCGATGAGGATGGCAAGACCGCCGTCGATCTGGCGCCGGTGTTTGACGTTCCGGTGAACATCTCGGCGGTTCTCGGCAAGGCGCATCTATCGGTCGCTCAGCTTCTGAAGCTCGGTCCTGGCTCGGTGCTGGAACTCGACCGCAAGGTCGGCGAGGCCATCGACATCTACGTGAACAATCGTCTGGTGGCGCGGGGCGAGGTGGTCGTCGTCGAAGAGCGGCTGGGCGTGACCATGACGGAAATCATCAAGGACGGCGACGCCAACGGCTGACCCCTAGGGGTTAGCGGCGCCGTCATTTGAAGAGAAGGAGAACGATATGAGACTTTTAGTAATCGGGCGGCTTTCAGGCCAATTGGCGACAGCGGTGAAGATGGCCATGTCGGCCGGCGCCAAGGTCAGCCACGTGGAAACCATCGCGCAAGGGACCCAGGCACTGCGCGCCGGGCAGGGAGCCGACCTCTTGATGGTCGACTTCGAGCTCGATATTCGCGCCCTGATCGCCGCGAACGAGGCCGAGCGCATTCGGGTGCCGGTGGTGGCTTGCGGCATCGGCGCCGACCCCAAGCGCGCGGCGGACGCCATTCGCGCGGGGGCCAAGGAGTTCATTCCCTTGCCCGCCGAGGCCGAGCTGATCGCCGCCGTGCTGGCCGCCGTCTCTGACGACGACCGCACCCTGGTGGCCCGCGATCCGGCCATGCAGGCGGTGACGGCGCTGGCGGATCAGGTCGCCGGATCGGAAGCCTCGATCCTCATCACCGGGGAAAGCGGGGTCGGTAAGGAAGTGATGGCGCGCTACCTGCACCGCAAATCCAGGCGGGCGGAAAAGCCCTTCATCTCCGTCAACTGCGCTGCCATTCCGGAAAACCTGTTGGAATCCGAGCTGTTCGGCCATGAGAAGGGCGCTTTCACCGGTGCCCTGGCCCGCCGCATCGGCAAGTTCGAAGAGGCGGATGGCGGCACGCTGCTGCTCGACGAAATCTCCGAGATGGACGTGCGGCTCCAGGCCAAACTGCTGCGCGCGCTGCAAGAGCGCGAGATCGACCGAGTCGGCGGCTCAAAGCCCGTGAAGGTCAACATCCGCATCATCGCCACCTCCAACCGCGACCTGGTGCAGGCGGTGCGCGAGGGGGCCTTCCGCGAGGATCTGCTCTATCGCCTCAATGTGGTGAATCTGCGCCTGCCGGCTCTGCGCGAACGGCCGGGCGACATCCTCGCTCTCGCCGAGCACTTCGTGAAAAAATATGCGGCGGCCAACAGCGCCCCCGAGCGCGTGCTTTCGGCCGAAGCCCGCCGCCGCCTGGTCGGCCACCGGTGGCCCGGCAATGTGCGGGAGCTTGAAAACGCCATGCACCGGGCGGTGCTGCTCGCCTCGGGCGCCGAGATCGAGGAAGAGGCCATTCGCCTGCCCGACGGTCAGCCCATGGCCCTCTCCGACGCTGGCGCCGCCATCGCCGGACGCGCGGCGCAAGTCGCCTCTATGGCGGGGGCGAGCTTTGTGGGACAGACGGTGGCGCAGGTGGAGCAGTCCTTGATTCTCGACACCCTCAGCCATTGTTTCGGCAACCGCACCCATGCGGCCAACATCCTCGGCATCTCGATCCGGACCCTCCGCAACAAGCTGAAAGAGTATTCCGAGGCCGGTGTCTCGGTGACCGCTCCCCAAGGACAGGGCGCCTATGCGGCCTGACGCCGCCCAGTTCAACCGACGCGGGCTGATCGTCGTCGGGGCCGATCATGGCTGAGCTGGCCCTCCCCAAACCGTCGCAAGTGCCGAGCTTCAAGGAGGCTTGGTCGTGGGTGGCGCGCGGCGACGTGGCCCTGGCCCTCGGGGTCGTGCTGGTCATCCTTTTGCTCGTCACGCCGATCCCGCCATTTCTGATCGACCTTTTGCTGGCGTTGTCCCTGACCGCCTCCGTGTTGATCCTGATGACCGCCATCCTGATGAAGCGGCCGCTGGACTTTACCTCTTTTCCGACGGTGCTTTTGGTCACCACCCTGTTCCGGCTGGGCCTGGACGTGGCCTCCACGCGGCTGATCCTCGGGCACGGGCACGAGGGCGGCGATCCCGCCGGCCAGATCATCCAGGCCTTCGGCAAGATGATGATGGGCGGCAACTATCTGATCGGGGTGATCGTCTTCATCATCCTCGTCATCGTCAATTTCGTGGTCATCACCAAGGGCTCCAGCCGCATCGCCGAAGTGGCGGCGCGCTTCACCCTGGACTCCATGCCCGGCAAGCAGATGGCCATCGACGCGGATCTGTCCGCCGGTCTGATCGACGACAAGGGCGCCAAGCTCCGCCGCAAGGAACTGGAGCAGGAATCCACCTTCTTCGGGGCCATGGACGGCGCCTCCAAGTTCGTGCGCGGCGACGCCGTGGCCGGCCTGATCATCACCGGCATCAACATCGTCGGCGGCATCCTGATCGGGGTTCTGCAACATCACGTCTCGCTCGGCACAGCAGCGTCGACCTATACGGTGCTGACCATCGGCGAGGGCCTGGTCAGCCAGGTGCCCGCCCTGGTCATCTCCATCGCCGCCGGCTTTCTGGTGTCCAAGGCGGGGGTGGAAGGGGCGGCGGACAAGGCCCTGGTCACCCAGCTCGCAACCAACCCTGTGTCGCTCGGCATGGTGTCGGCGGCGGCGGGGGTGGTGGGCATCGTGCCGGGGATGCCGATCCTGCCGTTCGCGGCCATCGCCCTGGGCGCTGGCGTGCTCGCCTGGCGCAACGGCCACAAGGCCCCGGCGTCGGAGCCGGTCACAGACATAAAGACGGCGGAGCAGGGCGACGAGCCGATCGCCTCGGCCCTGGCCATCGACGATGTGAAGATCGAGCTGGGTTACGGCCTTCTCGGCCTGATCAACGACCTCGACGGTCGCCGTCTCACTGACCAGATCCGCGCCTTGCGCCGCACCCTGGCCGCCGAATTCGGCTTTGTGATGCCCAGCGTCCGCATCCTCGACAACATGCGTCTGCCCAACCAGGGCTATCGCATCGTGATCCGGGAAATGGAATCGGGGATGGGCGAGGTCCGCATCGGCAGTCTGATGGCCATGGACCCCCGCGGCGGCCAAGTCGATCTGCCGGGCGAACATATGAAGGAGCCGGCGTTCGGACTTCCCGCCACCTGGATCGACGAAGGATTGCGCGAGGAGGCGACCTTCCGCGGCTATACCATCGTCGATCCCGCCACCGTCCTGACCACCCACCTGACGGAAATCCTGAAGGACAATATGGCTGAGCTCCTCACCTATGTGGAGCTGCAAAAGCTGGTGAAAGAATTGCCGGCCGAGCAAAAGAAGCTGTGGGACGACACCGTTCCCGCCGTCACCTCCGCCGCCACCGTACAGCGGGTGCTGCAGGCCCTGCTCCGCGAGCGGGTGTCGGTGCGCGATCTTCCCGCCATCTTGGAAGGCATCGCCGAATCCGCGCCCCATTCTCCCGGAGTCATGGCCTTGGTGGAGCATGTGCGCGGTCGCTTGGCGCGCCAACTCTGCTGGGCCAATCGGGGCGACGACGGCGCCCTGCCCATCGTCACCCTATCGCCCGAATGGGAGATGGCCTTCGCCGATGCCCTGATCGGTCCGGGCGACGAGAAGCAACTTTCTCTCGCCCCCTCCAAGCTGCAGGCCTTCATCGGCGGTGTTCGAGACGCCTTCGATCGCGTCGCCCAGGCCGGCGAAACCGGCGTCCTGCTCACCAGCCCAGCCATCCGCCCCTACGTCCGCTCGATCATCGAACGCTTCCGCGGTCAGACCGTGGTGATGAGTCAGAACGAAATCCACCCCAAGGCCAAGCTGAAGACTGTCGGCGTCGTTTAAAGGCGCTTACCGCCGAACAAAGGTTTGGCTTGGCTTGCTTATCGGTTCCAGGAAGGCGCTATATCGCGTCATTGGATCGAGTTCGGGCGCATCCGAACGACCTGGCCGCTGTGCGCGCCTGCGCGATCAATAAACCGTTCCATAACCAAAGCTTTTTCAGTCTGTCGTTTAGACGACAGACCAAAGGCCTGAGTCATGTCAACCAGGAAGCTGTTTCAATGCTTTAGCGCACTCAAGTCTTTTGGGCGTTAATTCTTGCGCCCTAGCGGATAGTAAAATGAAGACTGTAAGATCATTTTCTGGAAATTGCTTTCTGGATCACTTGCCGGATTCTGACTACGCGTTGTTGGAGCCTTATTTAGTTGAAAAAGCGCTAGACCGAGACGCCGTCATCTGCAGTCCCGGCGATAGGGTCGACACCGTATATTTTCCCTGTGGAGCCGTTCTGTCTGTCATCACTTTGATGGAGGACGGCCGGGGTGTGGAAAGCTCAACTATTGGACGCGAAAGCGTCGAAGGCGTGCTCTCGGCCTTCGGATCGCAGCGCGCCTATAACCGCGTCATCTGTCAAATTCGCGGTCTTTGTTTCACCCTGCCCACGGCCCGGCTGAAGGAAGCCGCAGCAAAAAGTCCCTCCTTGTCCGACGACCTCATTCGCCACGTTCAGGGCAATACGGCCCAGACCGAGCAATCGGTCGCCTGCAACGCCTTGCACAATGTCGAAGAACGTCTCAGCCGCTGGATTTTGATGTCCGCCGACCGGGGCGACAGCAAGCTCGTGACCCTGACCCAGGAATACCTCGCCATCATGCTGGGCGTTCAACGGACCACCGTCACCCAAGCCGCGCGGACCCTGCAGGCCGCCGGCCTTATCCGCTACGCGCGTGGATCGATCGAGATCGTCAATCGTGCCGGCCTCGAGGAAACGGTTTGCGAATGCTACTCCGTGGTGAACCAGAAGTTCGACGCTCTGGTCGGCCGGGGCCAGCCGAACCGTATGGCGGGCTGAGGGACGCCGGCCGATGGGGGTGCGAGGCTCAGTCGGAGGTCTGCATCTGCCGCTGAGCCAGATCGGCGACCGCCAACTTGACCGACAGGTGCTCGGTCCCGCCGCCGATGCGACTTCCGCGCACGGGCGCGGCTGACAGGTAGTCGAAGCCGGTCGCCACGCGCACGTGGGTCTCGGACGGGCAGACGCCGTTAGCCACGTCGAATCCGATCCAGCCGAGCCCTGGAACCAAGGCCTCCGCCCAGGCGTGGCCGGCCTGCTGCTCCACATCCCCATCCAGCTTGACCAGATGACCGGAGACGTAGCGCGCCGGAATCCCCAGGTGACGCGCGCAGGCGATATAGATGTGAGTAAGGTCTTGGCAAACCCCCCGCCGCAAGGCGAAGGCCTCCACCGCCGAGGTCGCTACGTTGGTCGAGGCGGTGTCGAAGGTCACATCTGCGTGGGTGGCGGCCAGGAGATCGTGCAACAACGTCAACCGATCGCGGCTGGCTGCGCCGGCTATCCCATCGGCAAAGGCCCGCATGTCGTCATCCATGGTGGTAAGGGCAGTCTCGCGAAGGAAGACGTCGGGGGCGAGCGGTTCGATCACGCCGGACAAAAGCCCGTGGGTGTCGGCGGTCTCCACCACTCCCGAGACGGTGATGGTCAGGTGCGACAAGGGTTTGGTGGTGAAAAAGGTGTGGGTGACGTTGCCGAAGGCGTCCTCGCCGCAAGGCGCCGCCTCGTCGATATCGAGCTCTACGCACCAATGGGCGACGTACTGGCCGTCGTTGCTGCGAGGGGTCAGTCTTAGCACCTGCGCCACGGCGCGCGCCGGCGTCTCATAGGCGTAGCGAGTGTCGTAGACGATGCGGATGCGCATAGACGTCCCAGGTTAGAGCAAATATTGCTCAGCGATCACGGTGGATATGCGAGCGTTTTCGGCGATGAAGCGGGTGATGAACTCGTGTAGGCCCGATTGAAAGATTTGCTCGATGCGAAGGCCAGATAGCCGCCCGACCGCCGCGGTGGCCATCTTCTGGGCTGGGCCCCGCCGAGAATAGGTGCTCGCCAGCCGATCGAGGTGCAGGGCGATATCCTCGCAGCAGTTCAAAAGGCTGCGCGGCATCTGGCGGTTCAGGATCAAAAGATCGGCCACCAGCCAAGGCTTGATGCTCTCGCGATAGACCCAGCGATAAGCGGTCAGGGCCGAAACCTCGCGCAGGATGGTCGACCATTGAAAGTAGTCCAGCCCCCCGCCGACGGGTTCGTTGTCGGGGAGAAGCAGATGATATTTCACATCCAGGATGCGGGCGGTGTTGTCGGCGCGCTCCACCGCCGCTCCGAGGCGCAGGAAGGCGTAGCCGTCGTTGCGCAGTTGCGTGCGATGCACCGCGCCGTCATAGGCCCGCGCCACCCCCTTTAGCCATTCCAGGAAGCGGGCGAAGGCCTCCATGTCCATGGCGGCGGGGACCATACGGCCCATCTCGTTCCAGGCGTCGTTGATGGCTTCCCAAACTTCGGGAGTGAGGGCGGTTCTTACGGCGCGGGCATTGGAGCGCGCCTGGCGCAGGCAGGCGCGAATGGATGAGGGATTATTGGCGTCGAAGGCCAGATAGTCGCGCACATTGGCTTCCGTCGCCGCTCCGTGAAGGGCGTTGAACGCCTCCCCCACGTCGGAAATAGCGATGGCGCTGTCCCACTCGCCGCCGGGCGTCACATCGTCGGCGGGCAAGGAAGCTAGGCGCATGGCGGCTTCCAAGATCCGGGCGTTGAAGTCCGCCCGCTCCATGTAGCGGCCCATCCAATAGAGGCTGTCGGCGGTGCGAGAGAGCATCAGGGGAAGGTCCAGCTAGTCATCCAGCACCCATGTATCCTTGGTGCCGCCGCCCTGGCTGGAGTTGACCACCAACGATCCTTCGGTCAGGGCCACGCGGGTGAGGCCGCCGGGGGTCACCCGCACGCCGTCGGCGCCGGTCAGCACGAAGGGACGCAGGTCCACGTGGCGGGGAGCCAAACCCTTTTCCACGAACGTCGGGCAGGTAGAGAGGGCCAGGGTGGGCTGGGCGATGAAGCCGGTGGGATCGCCCTTCAGTTTGGCGGCGAACGCCTCGATCTCGGCCTTGGAGGCGGTGGGGCCGACCAACATCCCATAGCCGCCCGAGCCATTGACCTCCTTGACCACCAGCTCCGGCAAATGTTCCAGCACATAGGCGAGGGAGTCAGGCTCCCGGCAGCGCCAGGTGGGCACGGTCTTCAGGATCGGCTCCTCCCCGGTGAAGAAGCGGATGATCTCGGGCATGTAGCTATAGACGGCCTTGTCGTCGGCGACCCCGGCCCCCGGCGCATTGACGATGGTGACCCGCCCGGCCTCATAGACGCTCATCAGCCCAGGAACCCCGATGGCGGAATCGGGGCGGAACACCAGGGGATCCAGGAAATCGTCGTCGATGCGCCGGTAGATGACGTCCACCTGCCTTGGCCCTTCCGTGGTGCGCATGTGCACCCGGCAATCCTGGACGAAGAGATCGGACCCCTCCACCAACTCCACCCCCATCTTGTCCGCCAGGAAGGAGTGCTCATAAAACGCCGAGTTGAACGGGCCGGGCGTCAGGACCACCGCCGTAGGGTCGCCCTCGGCGAACACCGGCGCCACCGATTTCAGGGTAGACAGCAATCCGTCCGTGTAGGTCTCGACAGGCGCGATCCTGTGGCGGGCGAAGAGCTCGGGGAAGAGACGCATCATCACCTCCCGGTTCTCCAGCATGTAGGAAACGCCGGACGGGGTGCGGGCATTATCTTCGAGGACGTAGAAGTCATCCTCCCCCGTTCGCACCAGATCGGTGCCGGAGATGTGGACGAAGACCCCGTGGGGCGGCGGGATGCGGGTCATCTCCACCCGATATTGACTGTTTTGGTAGACCAGCTCGGCCGGAATGACGCCGGCCTTGATGCATTCCCCGGGACCGTAGATGTCGCATAGGAAGGCGTTCAGCGCCTTCGCCCGCTGGATCAGGCCCCGTTCGAGCTTTCGCCATTCGCCGCCCGAAAGGATGCGCGGAACGATGTCGAAGGGGATTAGCCGCTCGCTCGCCTCAGCCTCGCCGCCCACCGCGAAAGTGATGCCGATACGGCGGAAGAACAGCTCAGCCTGGCGCCGGCGGGCGTCGAAGAATTCCGGCGACGCTGCGTCCATCCACAGCTTCAGCTCGCCATAGACAGCGCGCGAGGCCCCGTCTGCAAAGGCGCCATCCGCGCCGAACATTTCGTCATAAGCGGCCATAGAACCCTATTTCGACCGAGCTTCCCTTCCCGCCTTAGCCCAACCGGCCAAAAGCGGCATGGTTCGCCGCAGAGCAGGGAGTTCGCCTTATTTGCGGGCGCCCGTCGAGACAATTGCATGTGTCTTGGGCGCCCACCGGGTTGCGGATGTGGCCGATTACGCGTCAGCCGCCAGTAAAAGTGGCGGCCGTCCCCATCAGAAAGGCCGCTTCCGCCAGCTGTTCCACCGCGCCAAGCACGTCGCCGGTGACGCCGTCGATCAGCCTGCGCGCCAACAGGGTCATGGCGATGGATGAGGCGGCCGCCAGAACCAGTCCTAAGGCGGCGTGGCGGACATCCAGAAAAAACAACGGCCAGGCGGCGAGGAGGAACGCCGTCGCAGCCTCTGGCCAGCGCACCCTCTGTGGGGCTAGCTTGATTTTGGCGGCGCCGGGATCGCCGGCGTAGGGGCTGGCGGCCATCACCAATACCGCCGCCGCCCGGGCGCCCCCATGGGCGATGATCAGCGCCAAGGCGCCGCGCCAGGGCGACAATCCGGCGAGCAGGCCCACCTTGAGCGTCAGCAGCAAGCCGAGCGCCAGGGCGCCATAGCTGCCGATGCGGCTGTCCTTCATGATCTCTAGCCGCCGCGCCTTGCTCTGGCCGCCGCCCAGGCCGTCGGCGGCATCCGCCAGGCCGTCCTCATGAAAGCCGCCGGTCGCGAGCACGCCCGCGCCGACAGCCAGCACGGCGGCGGGGAGGCCTGGCCAGACCCGGCTAGCGAGGAGCCAAGTGGCGGCGGATATCAGACCCACCAACTGCCCCGCCACAGGGAAGTAGCGGGTTGAGCGGGTGATCCAGTCCGGTTGGAAATCCTTCAGACGCGGGCTGGGTAGGCGCGTCAGGAACTGCACCGCGCAAATCAGCAATTGGATCTGTCGGCGCAGCATCAAAGCCGGCCCGACATCACGTCATCGAGGCTGGCCACGTCGGTCATGAGCCGGGCGGCGGCCCGCACCAGGGGCGCAGCTAGCACCCCGCCCGTGCCCTCGCCGAGCCGCAGGTCCAGCCGCAGCAGCGGGTCTGCGTCCAGCGCCTGCAACAGGACGGCGTGGCCGCGCTCGGCGGAGGCGTGGGCGAAGACGCAGTAGGCGGCGGCCTCGGGCAGAAGGCGGATCGCTGCCAGCGCCGCCGCCGAGGAGATGAAGCCGTCGATGATCATCACCCGCCGCCGCGCGGCGCCGCCGAGGATCAGGCCCGCCATCATGGCGATCTCCAGCCCACCGAACTCCGCCAGCACTTCAAGCGGACGGGCGGCGTTGCTGCGGGCGGCGGCGCGGGCCAGCACGGCGGCCTTGCGGGCCAGCCCCGCTGCGTCGTGGCCCGTGCCGACGCCGATGCAGGCCTCCAGCGGCGCGGGCGCGAGGCGGTGCAGGATCAGGGCGGCGCTGGCGGTATTGCCAATGCCCATCTCGCCGGGGATCAGAGCATCCACGCCCTCGTCGGCCGCCGCGTTTGCGATGGCCATACCGCGCGCGAGGGCCTCGGCGACCTCCGCCGACGTCAGGGCGGGCTCGACGGCGGCGTTGCGGGTTCCGCGGCGAATCTTTGCGTCGATCAGCTGAGGATGGGCGGGCAGGGCGCCATCGACCCCGGCGTCCACCACCATCACCTCCACATCGCAGGCGCCGGCCAGGGCGTTGACGCTGGCCTTGCCGGCCAAAAAGGTCGCCACCATGGCCAGGGTCACGGCTGACGGATAGGCGGAGACCCCCTCGGCGTTCATGCCGTGGTCGCCGGCGAAGACATAGGCGCGGATGCGGTTCACCTGAGGATCGAGCCGACCCTGGATCGTGCCGATCTGCACCGCCAAATCCTCAAGCCGACCGAGCGCGCCTAGAGGCTTGGCCAGGCCGTCGAGCTTTTGCCGCAAGGCGATCGCCAGCGCTGGATCGGTCGAGGGAATGACGGGGAGGGAGAAGGCGAGGGGCTCTGTCACAGTCCGGCGATCCTTGAGAGGCTGTCGATGTCGAAGTGCTGGGCCAGCACGACAGCGATCTCGTCAAGCGCTTGATCCACGACACGGGTTTGATCCACACCCGAAGAGCCGGCGCCCAGCTGCGCCAAAAAAGCGGCGCGGCCGGATCCGGACGCGAACAGGCCGTGCAGATAGGTCCCCGCGATGCGGCCGTCAGGAGACAGTGCCCCGTCGCGCCGGCCATCGTCGTGGATCATGAAGGGCCGCGCCGCGCCGTCGCCGGTGGTCTCGCCAATGTGCATCTCATAGCCGGTCACCCGCGCCTCGCCTGCCATCAAGCGTCCGGCTGCGGGTTTGAGCACTTTGGCGGCGGTGAGCGTGGTTTCCACTTCCAGCAGGCCTAGGCCGGCCGCCTCGCCCGCCGGTCCTTCCATGCCGCCGGGATCGGCGACGCGCCGCCCCAGCATCTGATAGCCGCCGCAAAGCCCCAGCACCCGCCCGCCCCGGCGCACGTGGGCCAGGATGTCGATGTCCCAGCCCTCGCGCCGCAGCATGGCTAGGTCCGACAGGGTCGCCTTGGAGCCGGCTAGCACCACCAGATCGGCATCGCCGGGCAACGGGGTTCCGGGGGTGATGAAGCTGAAATCCACCTCCGGCTCGTCCTTCAAGGGATCGAGATCGTCGAAGTTGGAAATGCCGCGCAGCAGGGGGGCGACGATGCGCGCGCGCCGTCCGCCGTCGCCCGGCCGCGCCCGTTCCAGCACCACCGCGTCCTCGGCCGGCAGGCGACGGGCGGCGGCAAGCCAGGGCGCCATGCCGAGGTCCGCCCAGCCGGTGCGCCGGGTGATCTCCCACCGGCCCTCGTCGAACAGGCTGGGATCGCCGCGAAACTTGTTGATCAGAAAGCCCTTGATCATCGCCCGGTCCTCCGGGTCGAGCACCGCTTGGGCGCCGACCAGGGCGGCGATCACATGCCCCCGGTCGATGTCGCCCACCAGCACCACCGGCGTCTCGCTGGCGCGGGCGAAGCCCATGTTGGCGATGTCGCCCACTCGCAGGTTGATCTCGGCCGGGCTCCCGGCGCCCTCGACGATCACGAGATCGGCTTCGGCCTGCAGCCGGCGAAAACTCTCCACCGCCACCTCCAGCAGGTCGGCTTTGCGCTCCTGAAAGGCGCGCGCGGTGCAATTGCCCTGCATCTGGCCGCGCACGATCAGCTGGGCGCCGATATCGCTCTGGGGCTTCAGCAAGACGGGATTCATATGCACCGTCGGAGGTGTGCGGCAGGCGACGGCCTGCAGCGCCTGGGCGCGGCCGATTTCGCCGCCATCGGCGGTGACGGCGGCGTTGTTGCTCATGTTCTGGGGCTTGAACGGGCGCACTGTCAGCCCCCGGTTGGCGTAGAGGCGGCAAAGGCCGGCCACCAGGGTGGACTTGCCCACGTCCGAGCCGCAGCCCTGGATCATCAGCGCCCCGCTCATCGCCGACGCTGCCGCGCGAGGGCGCAGATCCCAAACCCCATGGCGAGCAGGATGCAGGCGTTACGATAGATCTTCAGGCCCCGATCAAGGTCGGCGGCGGTTGGCGTCGGGGCGTCGGGGTTGAAGGTGGGGCGATGCACCATCTCGCCGTCATAGACTGCTGGGCCGCCCAGACGCACATCCAGAGCGCCGGCCATGGCGGCTTCGGGCCAGCCGGCATTGGGAGAGGCGTGCTTGGGGGCGTCCTGCAGCATGGTCCGCCACCCGCCGCGGCCCGAGACCGCGATCAGGGCGCCGGCGATGCGCGCCGGGATCAAGTTCAAGAGATCGTCTGCTCGCGCCGAAGCCCAGCCGAACGCCCGCCAGCGGGGCTCCATGTGGCCGATCAGGCTGTCCGCGGTGTTCAGCGCCTTATAGGCGTAAAGGCCAGGCAGGCCGCCGATCGCCAGCCAGAAGGCCGGCGCGACCACTCCGTCGTTGAAGCTTTCGGCCAAGCTCTCCAGCGCCGCCGTCGCTACGCCGGTCTTGTCTAGGCCTGCGACGTCGCGGCCGACCACCCGACCGACCGCCGTGCGCGCAGCCGTCAGGTCCCCCCGCGCCAGCGGCCGACGCACCGCGTCCACATGCTGGTAAAGACTGCGCTGGGCGAGGCCCGGCGTGGCGAGCAGGATCAACGCCGCGCGCCCGGCCAGGGAGCGGCCGCATAGACGCTGCAACGTCAAGCCAAATCCCGCGCCGATGGCCGCGATCGCCGCCGCCGCTGCGACACCGTTTCCTCGCCGCCGCCATTCCGGCGCCTCGGCTTGGTTGAAGCGCGCCTCCATCCCGGTGATCAACGGGGCGATCCAGCTCACCGGATGACCGATGCGGCGATAGAGTGGATCTGGATAGCCGAGCGCCGCCTCCAGCCCCAGGGCCAGGACGGCTTCAATCATGGCGGCCGAGAATATCCAGCAAGGGGCCGCGCGCGCCGGGAACCCAGCGGGCGTCGATTCCATAGGCGCGGGCCAAAGTCTCGGGGCTCAGGGCCTGCGCGGGGGCGCCGTCGGCGATCACCGCGCCGTCCGCCATCACCACCACCCGGTCGGCGGCCTGGGCGGCGAAGCTGAGGTCGTGCAG
This sequence comes from Caulobacter sp., assembly GCA_026225565.1. GTDB lineage: Bacteria > Pseudomonadota > Alphaproteobacteria > Caulobacterales > Caulobacteraceae > CAIOYC01. Next base: position 22,867 of record JAMFTA010000177.1, read on the forward strand.
GGTGACGGCCACGCCGCCGCCGGCCTCAGCGAAGGCGCGCAGGGTTTGCGCGGCGTCGAGCTGGTGGCGGGGGTCCAGGCCGGTGAGGGGCTCGTCGGCGAGCAGCCAGTCCGGCTCGCCCGCGAGCACTCGGGCGATCAGCACCCGCGCCCGCTCGCCGCCCGACAGGGTGGTGACATCGCGGTCGGTGAAGGCGGTCATGCCGGTGGCGTCAAGCGCCCGCGCCACTGCCGCTGCATCGTCCGGGCTCTCGCCGAAGACGCCGCGATGGGCGGTGCGGCCGAGGCGGACGAAGGTCTCCACATCGAGCCGCCAAGCGATCTCGGGCGCTTGCGGCAGGTAGCCGATGCGGCGCGCGCGCTCGCGGTGTTTCAGAGTGGACAGTGCCAGGCCGTCAAGGCTCACGCCGCCTCGGTCGGGGCGGCGCAGGCCCGCGAGGCAGGTCATGAGGGTCGACTTGCCGGCGCCGTTCGGCCCGACGATGGCCGTCACCTCGCCGCGCCTCAGCGCCAGATCGACGCTGCAGAGGATGGGTTGGTTGCCGAGCGCGAGGCTGACACCCGTAGCACAAAGGCCGTTCATGCCAGCCTCCGGCGGTTGGAGATGAGCAGGAACAGGAAGAAGGGACCGCCGAGCGCCGCCATGGCCACCCCCAGGCGCACCTCGTTGGCGCCGGGCGTTACTCGAACGAGGATGTCGGCGGCGAGGAGGAGGCTGGCGCCGGCAAGGGCGCTGGGGATCAGCAGGCGGCTGGGCCGAGCGCCGATGAAGGGCCGCAGCAGGTGCGGGGTGATCAGTCCGACGAAGCCGATCATACCGGTGACTGATGTGGCCGCCCCGCACGCCAGACCCACGCCGACGGCAACCAGGATCTGCGTCCGTCGCAGCGAAATTCCCAAGGCCCGCGCGCCGGTTTCACCTAATGTGAGGGCGTCCAGAGACCGGCCAGTGGTCAGCAGGATGGCGCCGCCGATCAGGACGAAGGGCGTAATCGCCCGCACGTCCAGAATGCTGCGGTCGGTGAGCGAGCCCATCAGCCAGGTCATGATCTCCGATGCCGCCCAGGGGTTGGGGGCGAGGCTGAGGGCCAAGGCTACCCCGGCGCTGGCGATGGTGTTGAGAATGACGCCGGCGAGGAGGAAGGTCACCGCCTCGCCGCTCGGCGCGCCGAGCAGCAAAAGGATCGCCACCCCGACCCCTGCGCCGGCCATGCCGAACACCGGCATCAGCCAGGTGGCCGCCGTCAGCGGCAGATAGAGGGTCAAGACCGCCCCGAAGGCCGCCATGGAGGAGACGCCCAGCACGCCGGGATCGGCCAGGGGGTTGCGCGTATAACCCTGCAGGGTCGCGCCGCAGAGGCCGAGCGCGCCACCGACCAGAATGCCCAGCAGGGTGCGGGGAATGCGCAATTCGGTGACGATCAGCCAGCGGGGATCGTTGGCGTCGCCCAGGTGGTTCAGCGGAATCCACACCCGACCGGCCAGCAGTGACAGGCCCGCCAGCACCGCCAGCAGGACCAGCAGGCCGAGGTCGAGCCACAGCGTCTTGCCTTCGTTGGCTTCGCTCATCGGGATACTCCGCGCAGGGCGTCGGTGCGGGCGCGGGCCAGGGCGGCCATGGCCGGGATCATCTGCGGTCCGCCGCAGAACATCAGGGTTTCAGGGAAGCGTTCCTTCAGCACATGGCCTGGGAGCGTCTTCAGCGCCGGATGAGACAGCACCCGGTCGGCCCAGGTGGGTTTGTCGGGGCCGAGGCTGCCCGCCAGCAGCACCGGCGGCGGATCCGCCAACAGGCGTTCCATCGGCACATTGAAGGTGCGCTTCAGGCCATAGCGGCGGGCGAAGTTGTCAAAGCCGGCGCGGCGCATCAGTTCGTCCATCAAGGTTCCTGGTCCTGAAGCAATGCCTCGATATTCGTAGATCAGCGCCCCCAAGCGGGGCGCGCCCGGCGGCGGGGCGGCGGCGACGAAGGCGGCGTCGATGCGGGCGACCAGGGCCTCGCCGCGCTCCGGGTGGCCGGCCAACGTCGCCACCCTGCGAACCTGGGCGATGCTTTGCTTGACGCTGTAGGGGACGTCGAAGCTGGCGGGCTGAATGTGCAGTCGTGGCAGCACCCCTTCTAGCGCCATAGCTCCCATGCCGCTGGTGAGCACCAGGTCTGGTTTCAGGGCCGCGATTTCCTCGCCTGAGCCATAGGTGAAAGGGTAGCGGCGCGCTTCGGCCGCCACCGCCGACGCGCTGGGGTCGCGCGAATAGTGGCTAAGGGCGACGATCTGGCTGGGATCGGCCACCTGCAGCAGGATGGCGTCCAGGCACGGGTTCAGGGAGACGATCCGCGCGGGCGCACGAACCGCCGCCGGCGCGCCGCGGGCGGCGCCTCCAACCGCGCAGAGGATCAGGCCGATCAGGGCCGCGTGACGCATCATCAAAAGTCTATGCCGCGCTGGGCCTTGAAGCCCTGCTTGAAGGGATGGCGCACCTCGGCGAACTCGGTGATCAGGTCGGCGATAGCCAAAAGCTCCGGCTTGGCGTCGCGGCCGGTGACGCAGACGTGCTTGTCGATGGGGCGGGCCTTCAGGCCCTCCACCACCTCATCTACGTCGAGATAATCGTAGCGAAGGGCGATGTTCAGCTCGTCCAACACCACGAGGTGCAGCGTCGGATCGGCGATCATCTCAAGGCTCACGGCCCAGGCGGCGCGGGCGGCGGCGATGTCGCGCTCGCGGTCGGCCACGTCCCAGGTGAAGCCCTCGCCCATTACGGCGTAACGCACCTGATCGGGGAACTTCTTGAAGAATTGCCGCTCGCCGGTGATCCACTTGCCCTTGATGTATTGCACCACGCCCACCTTGTAGCCCCAGCCGAGCGAGCGGGCGACCATGCCGAAGGCCGAGGTGGACTTGCCCTTGCCAGCGCCGGTGTGGACCAAAAGGAGGCCCTGGCCCTCGCGCTTTTCCGCCATCATCGCGTCGCGCTCGGCCTTCAGGGCGTGCATGGCCTCTGCGTGGCGGGCGTTTTGGTCGTCGCTGTCGCTCATTGGGCGGTCTCCATCAGGGCGGCCTCTACGCGTCGCCACTGGTCGGGGGCAGGCAGGCCGAAGCGCAGCCAGGTCGGGGCGTAGTCGAACGGGCGGGTGAGGATCCCCGTCTGCGCGAGGCAGGTGAAGCGGCGAACGGCGTTCTCCGCCGCCGTCAGGCGAAACAGGCTGGTCCCGCCGATGATCTGGAACCCGGCCGGGCGCAGCAGGGCGTCCAGTCGGGCAGCGTCAGCCTCCAGGCGAAAGCGGACGGCGTCAGCCCAGGCCCGGTCGGCGTAGGCCTCTATCCCCGCAGCGATGGCGTCGGCGCTGACCGGCCAGGCGCCCTGGCGGCGGCGCAGCTGAGCGATCAGGCGGGGGTGGGCGGTGATAAAGCCCAGCCGCACGCCGGGCAGGCCATAGAACTTGCCTAACGAGCGGATGGCGACCAGCCGCTCAGCGCTCCAGTGCTCGCTGAACAGTGTGGCCACGCTGCGCTGCGGCGCGCACTCCACGAAGGCCTCATCGACGATCAGCCAGCCCTCGCGGCGGGCGATCACTCGGCAGGCAATGTCCACCAGTTCAGCGGGCGGCGTGCTCCTGCCGTCTGGATTGTTGGGGTTGACCAGGATCAGGGCGTCGACGCTCTGGGCGACGGCGTCCGATAGCGTCTCGGTGATCGGCGTCACCCGCTTGCCGGCGTCGCGCCAGGCGCGGCGGTGGCTGCTGTAGGCGGGCTCGATGACACCGGCCGTGCGAGCGGGCAGGGTCTCGGCCAGAAGCCGGATCGCCGCCTCGCCGCCGGGCGTGGCGAGCACTGAGGCCGCCGCGATCCCGAACGCGCAAGCGGCGGTCGCCTCCAGCGCCGCCGTCTCCTCCGGGTTGGGCAGGCGGGCACGTTCCGCCGCCGTGGCGAAGGCCGCCGGATAGGGCAGGGGATTGATGCCGGTCGATAGGTCGATCCATGGCGCAGGCGCGGACGGAAACTGCGCCCGCGCCTGGCTTAGCCGTCCGCCGTGGGTGGCGAAGGCGTCCATGGATGGATCAGAAGCTGAGACGGACGCCGGCATAGCCGGCGCGCCCCAGGGTTCCGTACTGGTAGGTGGTCTCGTAGCGCTCATCGGTCAGGTTCTCGATCCTGCCATAGAGTTCGAGGTTGTCGCGCAAGGGGTATGAGGCGCGCAGATCGATCAGGGTATAGCCTTTCAACACGATGGCGCTTCCGTTGCTGTTGAAGCTCTGGCCTGCATAGCGCACTGCGGCCGTGGTAGTGAGCTTGATCGGCCAAACGTAGGTGGCGGAAAGGTTGCCGCTGTTCTTTGGCCGGCGGGACAGTTGGTCGCCCTCGGTGGCCGACCCAGGGGAGCGGTCCTCGCTGTCGTCGAAGGTGTAGTTGGCGGTAAGCGTCAGGGCGTCAGTCGCCTTCCAATCGGCTTGCAGTTCGATGCCCTGGGCCTCGCTGCGGGCGACGTTGTCGTAGAAACCGCCGAAGACCTGGTGCGTGGCGCAGCCGCCGGCGGTGACGCCGTAGCAACTGACGAAATCGATCAGGTTATGGGTGGTGCGATTGAAGTAGGTAGCCTGCACCACGACCTTGCCGTCCAGGAAGTGCTGCTCAATCCCCGCGTCCCAGCCGTTGGAGGTTTCGGGCTTCAGGGCTGCATTGCCATACTCGCTGTAGAGTTGGTAGAGCGACGGCGCCTTGAAGCCTTGACCGAAACTGGCCCGCAGGATGGTGTCGCCCTGGTTCAGCTTCCAGGCGGCCGAGGCCTGGGTGGTGACGTGATCGCCGAAGGTGGAGTGGCTGTCGTAGCGCACGCCGCCGGTCAGGGTCAGGCCAGAGATCACTTCGCCGCTGATCTGACCATAGCCGCTGGTGATGTCGGCGTGGGACCGGGTGGGCAGGTCCCCGTAGTTCAGCTCATAGTAGGGCGAGTTGGCGTTGATGGTGGAGCGCTCGTTCTGGGCCCCGAACACCGCCTGATAGCCGGGGGCGATGGCGTAGGTCCCCTCATATTCGAAGGTGTTGGTGCGCCCCTGGGCCAGGAAGGTAAACTTGGTGTCCGGCTGGTTTGGGTCCTCGTTGCGGCGATCCAGGCCGCTATATTCATAGGCGACGCGGTTCTTCAGCCGGCCGTCGAACAGGGAGAGGTTCAGGCCGGTGTAATCCACCACCTGCTGGGTGCGGCCAAATTCCGCGTCGTCGCCAGGGCTGCCTGTGGCGGTGTCGTAACCGTCGAACTGGTTGCGGCTGGCGGTGAAATAGGCCCGCTGATCGAGCTGCAGGGTCGAGGTCAGGTCGTAGCGCAGCCGGGCGGAGACGCCGGCGCTGGTGTAGCCGTCATTCTCCCGCCCGCCGTACTTGCGGTCGAAGGCGGAAACGCCGTCCGTGGTGTTGTAATAGGCGCCGACGCGCCAGTCGTAGTGATCCTCCTTGCCGCCCAGGACGCCGTTCACAGACGCCGTGCCATAGGAGCCGCCTTCGGCTTGGATGAAGCCTTCCAGCGGCTTGGCAGCCGTGGCGGTGATCACATTGACCACCCCGCCGATGGCTTCGCTGCCATAGAGGGTGGACTGGGGTCCGCGCAACACTTCGATGCGGGCGATGTCGCCGGCCGACAGGTTGGCGAAATCGAAGCCGGCGGCGGTGTCGGTGGGATCGTTCACCTTCACCCCGTCGATCAGCACCACCGTCTGGCCGGCTTCAGCGCCGCGGATATAGAGCGCGGTGCTTTCGCCCGGACCGCCGTTGCGGGCGAAGGTGACGCCGGGGGTGCGGGCCAGGATGTCGGAGACCGCCAGCTCCTGGTCCAGATGGATTTGGACGCCGGTCAGCACCGTCACCGATTGGCCGACTTGGTCGGCGGGGGTGGGCGCGCGGTTGGCGGTGACGATCAGCAAGGGCGCGGCGTTGGCGGCGGACGATCCCGCCTCGTCAGGTGCGGAGGCCGTTTGCGCGGCGGCGAGGCCGGGCGCGGCGAGCGCGAGCAAGGATGTAGCGGAGACAAGATAAGACTTCAGTAGATATGGGCGCATGGGCGACCTCCTCGTTGGCGACAAGCCGCGCGCCTACGAACGATCCGCCTTTGCAGGTCTCCCCACGCACGGCGAGCCGTCCGCGCACACGCGGCGACAGTGCCGTCTCTCGGGAAATAAACCCGTATCGCGCGGCGCACCCCGGCCGATCGAAGGACAGCTGCGCCGGGCAGGTCTCCTGGCTCGCGGGTCAACACCTTATCCGCCGCCTTCCCAGGACCCGAAGAACCCAGTGGCATGTGACGGACAGGCTCGCCGCTTACAGTTGCGGGGGCAGCCGGGGTATTGAACCCCGTTCCCTATTCACCCTCTCGCGAGGGACCTGACGCGAGGATGCAGGTATAGCGAAGCTTCAGTGCGGTCAACGCCGCGCCGGATCGTAAATTCGAGGTGTGGCGCGAATGACGACAAGCTTGGTTCTGGGTGGCGGGCGATCGGGCAAGAGCCGCTACGCCCAGGACGCGGCCGAGGCTGCCGCCCTGTCCAAAGGTGTGATCCCTATCCTGATCGCCACCGCCACGGCCGGGGATGCGGAAATGGCGGCGCGCATTGCCCAACATCAGGCGGATCGGGGCGGTCGCTGGCGCACCCTGGAGGCGCCTATGGCCTTGGCTGAGGCCCTGGCGGAGCTTGGCGCGGAGGATGTAGCCGTGGTGGATTGCCTGACCCTATGGCTGTCCAACTCCATGGCGCAGCCTGATGCGGATGCGGATGCGGGCGCCCACGCGGCCCGTATGGAGGCCCTGGTTTTGGCCATCTCAGTCTGCAAGGCGCGGCTTTGGCTGGTCAGCAACGAGGTGGGGTGGGGCATCGTGCCGGACAATGCGCTCGCCCGCCGGTTTCGCGACGACGCGGGCCGCCTGCATCAGAAGATCGCCCAAGTGGCCGATGAGGCCGTTTTGATCGTCGCCGGTCTTCCCATCGTACTGAAGTCAGCCCACCCTTGACTGCCGCGCCTAAACCGTCGCCGGCTTGGGCGCGGGTTCGGCTGACCCCTTCTTGCGGCGATCGCCCATGGGGCCGTCCATGGCGACGGTGGCTTGCCGTTCCAGCTTGCCCCAGCCCACTTCCGGACCGTTGACGGCGGTAATCACAGCCTTGACCACCACATAGTACATCAGTTGGCGATAGCCGAAGCGCTGCACTGGCAGCCAGACGATGTCGCTCCAGGGGGCCTGCTTCTCGAAGGCCATGCCCAGCGCCGCGGCGGAGAGATCCACCAGCACGAAGGCGACCCAATAGAGCAGGGTCTGGATCAACAGACTGTTATTCCACTCCGCCCGGTGGGCCAGCCAGTCGTGGAAGGCCCAGCCGACGGCGAACACCACCGCCAGATCCACCAAAGGGGCGACCAGGGCCAGGAAGATCTGGAACAGCCATACTTGCGGCAGGGCGACAAAGCCCAAGACCGGCCGCTTGACGTCGAACAGGCCGCCCCGGTGCTTCCACACGCATTGCAGGGTGCCGAACGACCAGCGGAAGCGCTGTTTCAACAGTCCCTTCACTGTGTGCGGCGCTTCGGTATAGGCGCGGGCGTCGGCGTCGAAGGCCACGCGCCAGCCGGCGCGCTGCACCGCCAGGGTCAGATCCTGATCCTCGGCCAGGGTTTCGCTCGGGAAGCCGCCCAGCGCCTCCACCGCCTCGCGTCTCCAGGCGCCGACGGCCCCCGGCACCACGGTGATCACGTTCAGAGCCGACAAGGCCCGTCGCTCCAGATTTTGAGCGGTGACATATTCCAGCGCCTGCCAGCGGGTGATCAGATTGACCCGGTTGCCGACGAGGGCGTTGCCCGCTACGGCGCCGATCTTGGGATCGCGAAACCAGCGGGCCAGGCGGCCGATGGTTTCGGGGGGAAACTGGGTGTCGGCGTCTAGCGCCACGACGATCTCGCCGGTGGCTTCCAGGAGGCCCCGGTTCAGCGCGCGCGCCTTGCCGCCGTTGGGAAAGCTCATCAGCCGCACGCGACTATTGTTTCCGAAGGCTTCCTCGACCCGCGCCGCCGTGGCGTCTTTCGAGCCGTCGTCCAGCACCAAGATTTCAAGGTTTGGCCAGTTGGAGGCGAGGATGCGGCGAATGGAGGAGACGATCACCGCCTCCTCGTTGAAGCAGGGGATCAGGACGCTGACCAGGGCCGCATGTTCGCGGGCGGAGATCTCCGCCGGGGTCTGCTTTTCATTGCGGAAGCGATGCACTAGGGCCAGGGTTGCCAGGAAGATCAGCCGGGCCATTCCGAGGGCGATGGCGGTGATGAAGAGGGCGCTGAGTCCCTTGTTGAAGCCGCGCACCAGATCGAAGGCCGCCCGATCCAGGAGAATCTGACCCCTCTCCTCGGTGCTTGGCGGCATGGCCTGGGCGGGGGTGAGGCCGGCAAGGTCGGCGATGGTGGCGAACTGATAGCCATGGGCGCGCAGCTGATCGATCAGCACCGGCAACGCCTTGATGGTCTGGCTGCGGTTGCCGCCGGAGTCGTGCAACAGCACCACCTGGCCGCCTGTGTCCGGGTCCTTGTCAGCCAGACGGTCCAGGGTGCGCTGGACGATCAGATCGGCCTGGGGCCGCATCCAGTCGTCCGGGTCGATGCGCAGACCGACGCTGAGATAGCCGTATTTCTTGGCCACCAAAAGCGGCGCCACCTCGCGGGCGGTGGAGGGAGAGGCATCGCCGAGGTAGGGCGGACGGAAGAAGCGCAGGGTCCGGTTGGTGATCACCTGAAACAGGCGCTGGGTGACGTTCAGTTCCAGGTCCATCTGGTTGGCGGAAATGGTGGCGACGTTGGGGTGGGTGTAGGTGTGGCTGCCGACGATCTCTCCCTGGTCCACTTCGCGCTTCACCAGATCCGGCCACATCTCCATGTTTTCGCCGATGACGAAGAAGGTGGCGGGGACGTTCTTCTCCTTCAGGATGTCGAGGATCTTGGCCGTCCAATGGGGATCGGGACCATCGTCGAAGGTCAGGGCCACCTTGCCGGGGGCGGCGCCCAGGCGCTGCACCACATAGGCGGTGGGGATTGCGTCGTAGTGTTCGGCCGAAATAAGTCCCGAGGCCTTGTCGAAGTTCAGCGATCTCTGGCCGGGGGTCGGCGTGGCGGTGGGGTTCAAGACCTCGCCCGACCCGTTGAAATCCACCGCATCCGTGGCGGGGGCCAGGTGGCGGATGCTGTCGGGACTTTCGCTCAGATAGGGCTTGCCGAGCACATCCCAGACGCCGGGATCCTCCGAGCCCATCCGCCACACCGCATAGCCGCGAGGGCGCCAGGCGTCGGCCACCCGCACCTGATTATAGAGGGTCACCGCGTCCAGGAACCAGACGTTGTGGGTGGAGCCGTCTTCCTCGGCGTAGGAGAAGTTGGGATTCAGGGATGCTCGATCAAAGGCGATGTCCACGCCGGAATCGTGGGCCGCCAAGGTCGCATCGTGGAAGGTGACCGCGTCCGCTTCCCCGCCCTTGGACCAATCGTAGCCAAAGGTGCCGAGCGCCAGCACCACCTTGTTGGGATCGAGACCCGTCATGTCGGCGGACAGGTTCTTTTGGAACCAGTCCTGCCCCGCGACCGGGCCGGGCTTGCCGGTGAAATAGTGTTCGTCATAGGCCATCAGCACGATGGTGTCCGAAGCCTTGGCCAGAGCCTTCAGGGGCCAGTCTTCATCGTCGAAGGGCGCGGTGACCCAGACCTCCCGGCCGCTCTTGTCCAAGGCGGCGTTGGCTTCGGCGATGAGGCCCGGGTAGGCCTTCAGCCCTGCGGGCGAAAGGTTCTCGAAATCGAAAATATAGCCCGAATAGCCACGCTTGGCGGCCAGATCGACCAGATTGCCAATCAGCACCTTGCGCGCCATGGGATTGGCCAGCAACGTTTCGGCCATCTTGCCATCGAACAGTCGGTCCGAGGAATTGTGGATCAACGGCATCACCGATGGATGGCGCGTGCTCTTGGCGATCAACTGGTCGGCGCGGAAGTCGTTGGTGACGGTGACCTGCCCACCGGACCCGGAAAGGGCGATCCACTGGGGAGAGACGATGTCTAGTTGATTGATGTGATCGGCGAGAGATGTGCGCGACTGCTCATCCCAGCTTACATAAAAGCCAATATTCAACGGCCGCTGACTCTTGCCTAAGAGGGCGGCGGGCTTGGGCACCCGGGTCCATCGCAAGGGCCCTTTTCCGACACGGCCCGGCGCAGTGTGCAGAGCCGTAAGCACCTTGGGATCGCGGAAGTTCATCCCCGGCACGTGAGGCGCCAAGGCCAAGGTGACGGCGAATGCCGCGAAAATCGCCAGGATCACAGCGACCAATAGGCCTGTGCCAAAGGCGGCGCGCCGTTTTC
>JAMFTA010000178.1 GCA_026225565.1 Caulobacter sp.
GCGTCATCGCCATCCTTGGCGCCCGCCCGCTGATCTCAGCGCTACAGAGCTGAACGGGCGTGCTTTTACCGCCCAGCCCTGCGACCCTAACCGATCAGAAGCAAGTTCTCACACAGCCTCGGTGGAAAGCTGACGTCAGCCGGCCTCTAGCAATCCATCGTCCAGGAAAAGGCTTCCGCACAGTCATCGCGCTTGGGCCCATATGGCCCGCTCATTCCTGCTACGCTCGATGTGCTAGCGTACTTGTCTCTGCGATTTATGGTGCTCGTTTGGACCGACTAGAAGCAATGGCGATGCTGGTCTCCTCGGTCGAGGAGGGCAGCCTGTCGGCGGGCGCGAGGAAGCTGCGCATTCCCGTTGCTACGCTCACCCGAAACGTCAATGACCTCGAAGCCCTGGTTGGTACGAAACTTCTGGTGAGGACCACGCGAAGGCTTGAGCTGACGGACGTCGGAATGGACTACGTCGCCTCGGCAAAGCAGATTTTGGAGCAGGTGGAAGAGCAGGAACGGCGCGCCGCCGGCGAATTTCTGGCGCCACGGGGCGAACTCGTCGTGACAACCCCGGTGCAAGTAGCGCGGCTGCGCGTCTTGCCCGTCATCAATCAATTCCTCGCCCAATACCCTGAGATCAAAATCCGGCTGATGCAGTCGGACAGCAACGTCGACCTCGTCGACGCTCGCGCCGACGTTGCCGTCCGCCTTGGTCGGCTGCGCGACAGCAGCCTGGTTGCAACGCGCTTGGGCAGCCTGCGGGTAGTCGTGGTCGCCAGCCAGGACCTCCTGGACCGTCACGGCGCCCCGATGGAGCCGGAAGACCTCGTTGGGTTTCCGTGGGTCGTGTTCGAAAGCCCGAACCTCTTTCCCTGGCGCTTTCGCAACCCCGATACGGAGCAGGTTTTCACCGTCACAAACGAACCGAGGCTGATTGTGTCGTCGCCGGACGCCGCCGTGGATGCGGCCATCGACGGGATTGGCGCAACCCTCGTATTGGAACACGACGCTCACGCGGCTGTGCAGGCTGGAAAACTGCAGCACCTACTGCCTCAGTTTGAAGTCGAGCCGATACCGGTTCACCTCGTCCACATCTCCCGCACCATCATGCCGATGAAGCTCCGCGCCTTCATCGATTTCGCGGCGCCCAAGCTTCGAGAGATGCTGGCCGAGTTCGGACGCATCCCGTCGCTTTAGCGGGCTCCGTTCTCCGGGGCCAAACGTCCCGCCCCCTCCTCGCAGTGAGGACGACCCGCCGCCTCGGTGTCATCGAGACGGCGGGCCAGGGTGAACCCGAGGTCTTCCCTCAGCCGGCGGCGCGACGCCTGTCTGAGTCAGAACTGGGTCAAGCCGCCATCCACCACCAGTTCGGCGCCCGTCGTGTAGGACGAGTCGTCACTGGCCAGGAACAACGCGGTCTTGGCGAGTTCGACCGCCTCGCCGAACCGCTTAAGCCCGATCTTCTGCGTGATGCCAGCGGCGACCTCCGAAAGGGCGGCGTCCGCCAAGCCGATCTTGCCGTAAAACGGGGTCGCGATGGCGCCCGGGCTTACGGCGTTCACCCGGATGCCCCGCGGCGCCAGCTCCGCGCCCAGGGTGCGGACCAGGGAGCGGGTCGCCGCCTTGGTCGCGGCGAGAATCGACAGGCCCGGGTAGCCGATAGTGTTCAGGAACGACGTGGTTACGATGATGCTGCCACCTTCGGGGATGAGCGGCGCGGTCTTCTGAATGGTGAAGAAAACGCCGGTGAAGTTCAGGGCGATATTGTCGGCGACATATTCCTCCGTGGCCGACTCTAGGGGGGCGACCGTGGTGGCACCGGCGTTGGCGAACACCACATCGATGCGGCCGAACTTCGCGCGGGTCTCTTCCACGGCTCGCTCGATATCGGCGATCCTGCGGATGTCGGCCCGCACCAGCAGGGCCTTGCCGTTCAGCTCCTTGCCGGCCGCGGCCAGGCGGTCTTCATTGGAGCCGACTAGGACCAGGTCAGCGCCTTCGGCTTGAAAGAGCTTCGCGGCTTCCAGGCCGATGCCTGAGGTTCCGCCGGTGATAAACGCCACCTTGTTCTTCAGCTTCATTTAAATCTCTCCATCTATACTATGGCTGATCGCCATAACCATTACATCGGCGGGACTGATCACCTGGGAGAAGTTGATCGCCTCGTCTGAAATGGAGAATGCATCCAACCGCCGGCCTCGGAGAATTGGTGGAGTTCGCGCATCACTTAACCACTAAGTGATGAGATGGCGGGGCTTGACCCATGTCGCAATAGTCGAACAGCGGACCCTCAAGCCGATGGTTCAGGGTCGAAAGCAGCGCTGAACGCGCCGCCGGGCACCGGACGTTCCGTCCAAAGTCCCTAAAGCTCATCCACCGCTCCTTCCGGCGACCGCCGCTTCCTCCGCGGTCCGTAGTGGTCGAACGCGCTTCGCATATGATCCGGGATTTGGCCGGGCGGGGTCGGCGGGACGATGACGCCGTTCTCGTCCCAGATGCGCTTGTGCCAGTCGCCGCGCTGGCGGGCGTCGGCCCAGTCGGCGGCGGCGACCTCGGGGCCGAGGTACTCGGCGCGCCAGGCGTAGACGTTGCGCGACGCCCAGGCCGGATGGATGTAGGCGCAATCGTCGCTCAACATCGACTGGGCCAATTGGTCCGTCAGCTTCCAGAGAAGCTCATACTGGACGATGATGGCCTGTTCCTCCTGCTCCGGGGTGAGGGTTTTCGCGGGTTGCGGATCGGGGTCCGGCTCCGCGCCCGGGTCTGGCAGGGCGGCCACAGGCGGAGCGCTCGCCCCACGGCCGCTGAGGCGGGCGAAGCCTTCAGGATGGCGTTGGCGTCCTGGGCCCGGCCGTCGGCGAGGGCTTGGGAGGCGGCTCGAAGATGCCCGGTTGACTTGCCTCGGTCAGCGGGATGTCCGCTGGCGCCGCGCCCTTCGGCGCCGCCCGGCGGACGCCAGGAAGATCGACGGCGGCGGCGTAGGCGCGGCGCGTCCAGCCCTCTCGCAGCGCCTTGGCGCGCAGGTTGGCGTAGCTGACATCGAAGCGGGCGCAGAGCAGCTTGGCCGGCTCGCCGGCGAGATAGGCGTCGCGCACGAGCGCCCAGGTTTCCGGGCCGCGATATTTTCGAGGGTTCTTATGTACCATGTCCCCGATGATACGGCTGTTTTTCAGGGGTTGGATCGTCGCCGTATATCGCGGAATTAATCGTTTGTGGTCATGGGATTAGCCATGAGTCATCGGGGGAGTAGTCGCCAAATCACCGTCACGCTAAAGCGGTATCGGGCGCCCGGTCAGCGGTCCTGCGGGCCAAGCTCAGCCCGCGCCGCCTTCAGCGCCGCGTATTCCGCCTCCAGATCCGCGATCAGGCTGCGGTCGTCGGAGGGCTCGCCGATGGTCGGGCCTTCGCTGAGGATCTCCAGCTGCTGGCGGATCCTGACCATGGCGTCGGTCATCTGTTGGCGCAAGGGAAGGTCGGATTGGGACATGGGGGGAGGATAGCCGGTAAGCTGGGCGGATGCATCATCGCGCACCGCTCCATGGCGCCAGTGAAGGCGCCCTTCACGGCCAGGCCCGCCCTTAAGTCCATGGAGGAAATTGTCGGCGAGCGTTTGAGGCTGTCAAGGCTGGGCGCGAAGCACCCACCGCTGCGCGGCGCGCAAAGCGCGGCCTTGAC
>JAMFTA010000179.1 GCA_026225565.1 Caulobacter sp.
CAAATGCACTGGCGATGATTTCGCCGGACGGCGGACTTTCTCGGTATCTCACCGAGATCCGCAAATTTCCGATGCTGACCAAGGATGAGGAGTACATGCTCGCCAAGCGTTGGCGCGAGCACGAAGACTCCGACGCCGCCCACCGGCTGGTCACGTCCCACCTGCGGCTGGTGGCCAAGATCGCCATGGGCTATCGCGGCTATGGCCTGCCGATCGGCGAAGTGATCTCCGAGGGCAATGTCGGCCTGATGCAGGCGGTGAAGAAGTTCGAGCCAGAACGGGGCTTTCGCCTGGCCACCTACGCCATGTGGTGGATTCGCGCCTCGATCCAGGAATATATTCTGCGCTCCTGGTCCCTGGTGAAAATGGGCACCACGGCGGCGCAGAAGAAGCTGTTCTTCAACCTGCGCAAGGCCAAGAGCGAGATCTCCGCCTTCGAGGAGGGGGATCTGCACCCCGAGGCGGTGGACTACATCGCCACCAAGCTCGGCGTCACCAACGACGAAGTGATCTCCATGAACCGGCGCCTGTCGGGGCCGGATTCCTCGCTGAACTCACCGCTTCGCTCGGATTCCGAGAGCGAATGGCAGGATTGGCTGGCCGACGACAACGCCGTCAGCGCCGAAACCCACGTGGCTGAGACCGAAGAATATTCCCAGCGCATGGGCCTTCTCGGCGAAGCCATGACCGGCCTGACCGACCGGGAAAAGCACATCATCACCGAACGGCGCCTGAAGGATAACCCCACCACCCTGGAAGACCTGGCCGGCGAATATGGCGTCAGCCGCGAACGGGTGCGCCAGATCGAAGTGCGGGCGTTCGAAAAGCTGCAAAAGGCGATGAAGACCGCCGCGGTGGAACGGCACATGGTGGAGGCTTAGGCTTCAAACCCTTCTCCCCTGCGGGGAGAAGGTGGCCTCCAGAGGAGGCCGGATGAGGGGAACGGGTGCACGACATCGTCGCTTCGGTTCCCCTCACCCTCCCGCGCCGCTTCGCGACGCGGGCCCCCCCTCTCCCCGAAGGGGCGAGGGGTTTGTGGTCAAGGGACACCCTCTCCAACGCGTGACGCACGGCAAACCTCGACGCCCGGCTCCGCTTCCTTTAAACGCCGCCCATGACAACCCCCTCAGCCCTGCTTCAGGTGATGATTGCGGCCACGCGTAAGGCGGGTCGTAAATTGGTGCGCGACTTCGGCGAAGTCTCAGAACTTCAGGTTTCAAAAAAGGGGCCGGCGGATTTCGTCTCCGCCGCCGACCTGAAGGCCGAACAGACCCTGTTCGAGGAACTGGCGAAAGTCCGCCCCGGTTACGGCTTCCTCGGCGAGGAGCGCGGCATGATCGAGGGCACCGACAAGACCCACCGCTGGATCGCCGACCCCTTGGACGGCACCACCAACTTCCTGCACGGCATCCCGCACTTCGCGGTAAACCTCGCACTAGAGCGCGAAGGCGTGATCGTCGCCGGCGTCACCCACAACCCAGTGACCAACGACACCTATTGGGCGGAAAAGGGCAAGGGCGCCTTCCTCAACTCCGAAAAGCGCCTGCGGGTGGCCGCGCGCCGTCAGCTGGACGAGAGCGTCCTGGCCACCGGCATCCCCTTCGCCGGCCGCCCGGGCCACGGCGCCTTTCTGAAGGAGCTGCATCAGGTCAGTCAGCGGGTGGCCGGGGTGCGCCGTTTCGGGGCCGCGTCTCTCGATCTCGCCTGGGTCGCCGCCGGCCGCTTCGATGGCTTCTGGGAGCGCAATCTCGGCCCCTGGGATATGGCGGCTGGGGTGCTCCTGGTGCTGGAGTCGGGCGGCGCCGTGGCCCTTGCCGACGGCGGCGATTTCAACCTCTCCGAAGGGTCGATCTGCGCCGCCAACCTCGAGCTTCAGCCGGTGATCCTGGAGCGGCTGAAAGCGGCGGCCTGAGACGGCTTCTTTTGGGGTGCTAACGACCGCTTAATCCATCCGGGCGAGGGTCGGAACATTCCATCCCGACCCGGCTTAACCCTAAGCGATGATCCTCGACCGCACCCTGCACCATTTCAGCCTCGACCCCTTTTCCCGCCAGGTCCGCCTGGCGCTGGGGGAAAAGCGCCTGCCTTTCGCCGAGGTGATCGAGCGTTATTGGGAGCGGCCGGAGGGGCTTGGGGCGCTAAACCCTTCGGGCGTGCCGCCGGTCTTGGTGGAGGCCAAAGGAAGCGTCAGGGTGGTGATCTGCGAAAGCCGCGCCGTCCTGGAATATCTGGAAGAACAGTATCCCGAGCGGCCCCTCTTGGGCCCCGATCCCCAGCCGCGCGCGGAGGCCCGCCGCTGGCAACAGTGGTTCGACCGCAAGTTCGACTACGAGGTCAACGGCCTCCTGCTACATGAAAAGATGGAAAAGCGCCTCCTCGGCCTCGGCGCGCCGGATCTGGCGGCCCTTAGGCGCGGACGGGAGATGCTGCGCGGCCACTTCGAGGTCTTGGAAGAGGCGCTGCAGGCCCACGACTGGCTGGCCGGCGACGGCTTCGGTCTGGGCGACATCGCCGCCGCCGCCCATCTTTCCGTGATCGACTATCTAGGCGAAGCGCCGTGGGACGGTTTCAAAAGCGTGCGCACCTGGTACGCCAAGGTGAAGAGCCGCCCGTCGTTCCGGCCCTTGCTCACCGACCGCCAAGCGGGCCTGCCCCCGGCGGCCCACTACGACGATCTGGACTTCTAGGTCATCCTCGCAGCGCCGCCGCCTCGCGCGCCAGGGTTTCGATCCGACCCCAGTCTCCCGCCTCGACTGCATCCTTAGGCGTCATCCAGCTGCCGCCGACGCAGACCACATTGCTGAGAGCGAAGTAGCTCATGGCATTGGCCAGCGAGATTCCGCCGGTGGGGCAGAACTTCACCGCCCCGAACGGCCCAGCGAAGGCCTTCAAGGCCGGCGCGCCGCCTGAGGTCTCGGCTGGGAAGAATTTGAACCGCATCAGCCCGAGATCGAGGCCGCGCATGATGTCCGCCGCCGTCGCCACCCCCGCCAGCAGGGGCACGCCGGCGTGCTCGGCCGCCTTAGCGAGCCCCTCGGTCAGTCCTGGCGAGACGATGAACCGGGCCCCCGCCTCGACCGCCCGATCGAGCTGGCGGGCGTTCAGCACCGTGCCGGCGCCGACGATGGCGCCCTCGACCGTCGTCATTTCGCGAATGGCGTCGATCGCCGCCTCGGTGCGCAGGGTCACCTCCAGCACCTTGACGCCGCCCTTGACTAGAGCACTGGCCATGGGCGCGGCGTCGGCGGCGCGATCAATCACCAGCACCGGGATCACGGCGCCGGTCTGCATGATCTGATCGACGGTCAAGGCTTGGCTCATCGGTGGCGCTCATCGGTGGAAGGACACGCCGGTTTAGCCCAAACCGCGTCCGGGCGCAGCCTCAGATCGGTGCGTCCCAACCCCAATGGTGGGGCCGAAAATCCCCCTGCAGGAAGTCTGCGGACAAGGCGCGTCGGTCGCGACATGACCAATGGGCGTGCCCAAACCCGCCGCAGTGATCCCCATAGAGCCAGATGTCGCGGTCGTCGATCACGGCGCCGGGGTCCGCCCCGATGGGCAGGCGGGAGAAGCTGAACAGGTGGGTGCGCGAAATGGTCACCTGCCCGGCATAGGCGTAGAGGCCCCAGTCCACGGCGTCGATGCCGGAATCGTGGATGTCCACGGTCGCCCCGTCTACCGCCACCCCCAGCCGCGCCCGGCTGATCAGGCTGTGGTCGATCCGCAGATCGACTCCGCTTTCCGCCACCACCCCGTTGCGAAAGCCGGAAATGCTGACGTGGTGCAGCTCGAAATGGCCGTTCAGGCTGTGGCTGCGGCGGGCCAGGAGGCCGGTGGCCGTATGGCCGGCCTCACCCGGCGGGGCATAGAAGGTGACGTGGTCCAGTAGGACATCGTTGGCGCCGCCCGGACGCACGTCCAGGGCGGTGGAGGCGGCGCGCACGCCGACGTTCTTGAAGACGATGGCGGCGTCCTCCACCCAGATGGTGGAATCCTCACTCACCCCATCGATCTCGGCGTCGCTGAGAAACAGCTGGCCGCCCGAGACATAGACCGCCGACGCCTCTCCGTTGTGATTGATGGTGGAGCGCACCAGGGCCACGGCCGAACCCCAGCTTTGCAGGCAGGGGCTCTGGCCGCCGTGGGGCGCCTCAAGCGTGATGTCGCGAAACTCAACGCCGCCGCGCGGACCGACGGCGATGACGGCGCAGGGTTGGCCCGGCGGCGCCTTGATCACCGCGAGGCCGGCGTCGCCGTCGATGGGGAAGGCGGCGGGGGGCTCGCCGGCGATGATCACCGGCTGCTGGATCTGCAGGGTTTCCTCGCAGGCGGGGCCTCGGCCCTTCAGATAGAGGGTGCCTCCGGGGGCGAGCTGAGCAAGGGCGCTGTTCAGGCGCGGGCCGCCAGGGTCGCGGCAGTCGACAGTGATGTGGTCGGTCCCGCCGCCGAGGGGGTAGATCTGCGGCGGGCCCCAAGTGGAGATGTCGCCGGCCGGGTTCCAGCCCCAGCTGGGTTGGCCGTCGCCGCCGGGATAACCCCCGGAGGGATAGCCTTCCCCGCCTTGGCAGCCTCCATAGGCCTGCGGCCCGTAGCCGCCCCCGCCCCCGCCGACGGCGATGTAACGCCCATCGAGGATATAGCCGCCGCCTGAACCAGGTGGAGTGGGATAGGGGCCGGCGGAAGAACCGGAGCTGGGATAGGACGAGCCCTGATAGGCTTGCCCAGGGTAGGCGCCGTCCACGTAGCCGCCCTCGCCGCCGCCATAACCTTGCGCGCAAGGATCGCCGCCATAGCCGCCCCCGTAGCCGCCGCCCCAGTCAGGGGCCCAAGACGGCCGATGGGGATGCCAGCGGTGTAGGCGCGGGTGGATCAGGGCCCAGAACGGCGGCTTCAAAAGCGCATCGAGCCGGGCGGCGCCTTCCACGCTCGGGGAAGAGCTTGGGAAGGCCGCCACGCTTCCCGCGCCGAGCGCCAAGGCGCTCACGAGCAGGGCGGCGGTTGCGGCTAGGCGCGGGACGAACAGCGATCTCACCACGGCTGATACCTTTCGAGGGGGGCGTGCGGCGCGCGATAGAGGCGGGTCAGGATGGCGGCCAGGCGATCTTCGGAGGGGTGGAAGCCCGAGAGGGCGGCGTCGAGCTGCAGCACCACCGCCTTGGCCTTGTCCTGCTCCGCCACCCCCTGCACGCCGAGGGAGAAATATTGCGACATGGCGAACTTGGCCTCGCCCGAGCCCTGTTTGTCGGCTTGTTCGAACCAGTGATAGGCGCGGGCATAGTCGGTGGCGACGCCGACGCCCTCGGCGTACATCACCGCCAAGACCAGCTGGGCGTGGGCCGAACCGTTGGCGGCGGCGTACTGGATGGCGCGCACCCGCTCCAGCGGCGTCAAGGCGCCCGTCTGCGGCTGGCCCAGCATGGCCTGCAAGGCGTTGGCGGCGCTGCGCGGCAAGTCACCCTGGTGGGGCACCGGCGCGGGCAGGACCCGCAGGAAGGTCAGCGCTTCGGCCACATGCACAAAGGGCAGTTCGTCGATGCGCGCCAGGGCGGCGTCTTCGGCGTCGCTGATCGGCTTGCTTTCGTCCGAATGGGGCACGCCCGACTGCGGCGCCTCAGGCGGATAGAACTCATAGGGCGGAACCCAGCGGTCGGCCTTGGCCTCGACAAAATTGGCGAACGAGGCGCGGGTGGGCGAGGAGCGTTGGAAATCGCGGAGCAGAACATAGGCGCCCACGTCGCCGGTCTGAGCGGCGAGATAGTCGTAGAGATAGGTGTCCACATCGCTGCGGGTGAACAGCCCAAGGGTGGTCGGCGCGCCGATCTCGCCGGAGATCGCCCCCCGCGCCCACCGTCCCTGTTCGTTATCGAGGGGTTCTCCGAAGGGCCCAAAGGCCCCGTCATGCAATCTGGCGAGGGTGCGAAATCCGTCCGCCCCCCTTGTGGTGAGCACATAGGTCACCCGATCGCGCACCTTGTCCCGTTCGTCCGAATCCATGCGCGACAGCAGACGATCGAGTTTCTGATATGCCTCCCCCCGCTCAAAGGCGCGGCAGTCGTCGAAATGGCCGACAACGCTCAGGGGGCCCGCCCAATGATCCTGTCCATGACTGGCGATGGGCGAATAGGCCCCCTCGTTGACCAGGGCCAGGGCGTACCAGACCGCTGATTCCACCGGATCTTCCAGGTTCTTGTCGACCGCGCGCTGACCTTCGTAGCGACGGGCCAGCTCCAGTTCGGAGAAGAAATCGTCTCGAAACGCCCGTTCCCGAAGGGCGCGAATCTCCAGCTGCTGCGCCCCAAATTGCGGCTGGTCGCCAAAGGCGGCCTGGGGCCTTGGGCAGGCGCCCTCAGCGATCCGATGGCGGAACCAATAGCCGCCATCGTCGCAGCCGATCAAAGGCGTAACGAGGCAGAGGACCGCAGCCGCGGTGATCGCGCCGCGCGCGGCCACCGTCGCGGTGGGCAGGCGCAGGCCACGCAGTCTTTCCCAGCCGTTCGGCAAGCCCATGAAACCCCTCGAACGCCAGCATTAACTATATTTGCCAAACCTTGTCCGGCCGCCTCTATTTATTGTCAAGTTCAGCTTCAGAGAGAAACGGCGTTGGGGAGGGGCGATCGCTTCAAATCAGCGCGCAAGCCCTTGGAAGTAATCGCATCTCTGTTGATGACGACCTGCTATGATGTTTTCATGTTGTGGGGATCTGGCGCGACATGCCTGACCGCGGAACGCGGGCTTTTAAATCGCCCCTAGCGCAAGCCCCACCCCAGGCGGGGTGGCGGGTTAGATGCACATCCCTGCTGGAATAGAAGCGTCCGGGGTATTACCAGTGCGCAACATTCTGCGGCGCCATCGCGCCGTGGAGGCTGCGGTTCCGTCGGAGTAACTCGATGTCGTCCAATCCCAGCACGGAGCGCCTGCGCAGGCTCCTTGGTCCGCGCAACGGGCTGGAAGCCGCCGTCATGGTCATGGCGGCCCTGATGACCGGCTTTACCCTTTGGGCGATCCGCGAGTTTCTGACCCCCTTCGCCCTGGCTATTTTTCTGCTCCTGATGATCGACGGTCTGGCGCGGGGCTTGATGAAGCGGGTGCCGCGCTTTCCGGGACGGGCGGCTCTGCCCACCGCCATCGTCATCACCGTGGCCCTGTTCGCCGCGGCTATCTGGTCGATCGCCGTCAACGCCGGGCATTTCATGGGTCAGTCGGCCGCCTATACGGAGCGGTTGAACACCCTGTTGCAACAGGTGTCGGTGCGCCTGGGCATCGAGGTGCCACCGACCCTGGACGATGTGCTCGACGAGGTGAACCCGTCCAAATATATCGGAGCGATCGCGCGGGAGTTTCGCCGGGTCGGCGAGGGGGCGATCCTGGTCCTTGTCTATCTCGGCTTCCTCATCGCGTCCCGTCAGGGCTTTTCCGCCAAGGCCGACGCGCTGTTCCCCAATCTGGTCGATCGGGGCGAGGCCGACCGGGTGTTCGACCACATCCGCTCGGGCATCGAGAACTATATCCTCGTGCAAACCACCGTGGGCCTCATGGGGGCGGCGGCCTCCCTGGTGATCATGGTGCTTTTGGGATTGCACCACGCCTTCTTCTGGGCCTTCTTGATCTTCCTGGCGGGCTATATTCCGGTCCTGGGGGCGGCCGTCGGGGTGCTGATCCCGCCGATCTTCGGTCTGGTGGACTTCGCCGACCCTTGGCGCCCCTTGGTTTTGCTGGTGCTGCTGGAGGCCCAGCATTTCGTCGTGGCCCAGATCTTGGCGCCCCGGATGCAGGGCAAGAACCTGAACCTCGATCCCGTGGTGGTGCTGCTGTCCTTGGCCTTCTGGAGCCTGATCTGGGGAGTGCCCGGCGCCTTTCTGTCCACGCCTTTGACGGTGATGGTGATGGCGATCCTGGCGGAGTTCGCCCCCACGCGGTGGATCGCGGTATTGCTGTCACGCGACGGCAAGCCCTATTCCGACGCCACGCCTGCCCCCAAATGACAGCGGGGCCGCCCCTCGCGCGTGGTTTTATGATCGGCGACGTGACCATCGCGGGGCGGGTGCTGATCGCGCCCATGACCGGAGTGTCCGACCTGCCGTTCCGGCAGACCGCCTGCCGCTTGGGCGCGGCCTATGTGGCCACCGAGATGGTGGCCTGTGAGGCTCTGGCTGAGGGCCGGCCCGACGTGGTGAGACGGGCGGCGGTCGGCGAGGGGCTGCCCATTACGGTGATCCAGCTTGTGGGACGCAAGCCCGCAGCCATCGCCGCCGGGGCGCGTACAGCCGAGGCGGCGGGAGCCGACCTGATCGACCTCAACATGGGCTGTCCGGCCAAGGAGGTGACCGGCGGTCTCTCCGGTTCCGCCCTGATGCGCGACCTCGACCTGGCCGAAGCCATCATCTGCGGCGCGGTGGACGCCACTTCGCGTCCTGTGACCCTGAAGATGCGGCTCGGTTGGGATGACGCCAGCCGCAATGCGCCGGAACTGGCGGCGCGGGCGGCGGCGGCGGGGGTCAAGGCGATCACCGTTCACGGCCGAACCCGCCAGCAATTCTACAAAGGGATCGCCGACTGGCGGGCGGTGGCGGCGGTCAAGGCGGAAGTGAGTATCCCGGTCATCGTCAATGGCGATGTCACTGATCTCGCCTCGGCGCGGGAGGCGCTGGCCTTGAGCGGGGCGGACGCGGTGATGCTGGGGCGCGGAGTCTACGGTCGCCCCTGGATCGCCGCGGCGCTCGATCGGGCGCTGACGACGGGGGGCGCGCTGCAGGAGCCCGTTTTGCCTGCGCGTCTGGCCATCGCCCTGGACCACCTCCGCCTCAGTCTCGACTTCTATGGCGAGGGGCTAGGGATGCGGATGTTCAAAAAGCACCTCGGATCCTATGTGGAGGCGGCGCCCTGGCCGTTGAGCCCAGAGGCGCGCCGGGCGGCCAAGGCGCGCCTCTGCCGCCTGGATCGCCCGACGGAGGTGGAGCGCGCGCTCCTCGCCCTTTGGCGGGACGAAGAGCTGAGGGCGGCTAGGTGTCATTTCCAAGAAGGTTGTTCACCCTTCGCCAAGGTGTGCGGCCTCCGATGCCGGCGTGAGGGCGTGAAGGTTATAGGTGTTGGTCCAGTCGCTGGCGGCTTGGATGCGGGCC
>JAMFTA010000180.1 GCA_026225565.1 Caulobacter sp.
CAAGCACTTCCGCCGTGTCGCCACCCGCTACGACAAACTGCTCGTCAACTTCATGGGCTTCGTCACCATCGCCGCCATCGCTATCCAATTGCGATGATCGTTAAATCCTGACTACGTCCTAGACCGGCGCTCCATGCCTCAAGATCGAGACCGATAAGGCAGGTCGGACAGGGGCCATGGGATCTGCCCGCAGAAGCTGGTGCTCAAGGTCGCGATCATCGGTCCACTGAGGAACGGGGTCTTGAATCGATGACATAGGTCCAATTCCCGCTGGTTGCGCACGCCGATCACCCCCTGCCAGACCTTGCGGTTTCGATAGGCGGTGGGATCCCCGTGAAACTGGTTGAGCGCCGTCAGCCGTTCGCGATCGCTGCGCCCGCTCAAGAACAGGGTGACGCTTTCGACGATGTCCATGGGCAGGGCCGCCACACGAAAGCCCGGGTCCTCCACCTGCAGATTGATGCGGGAGAAGTAGGGCCTCAGAAAGTCGCTGATCTGCTTGATCGCCCCATAGGAAGGCTCGCGCGGCACATTGTAGACGCTGGCCGCCATGCGCGGCCTGAACCCAGGACCGATCGCCTGGATGGGAGGACGGTAGGCCTCGCGCCCGGTCGGCTTGATAATGTGGGAGAAGTTGATCGGCAGGAAAACGAACCCGACGGGGGCCTTGATCATGATATCCTTCGCGGCGTTCAGAAACGTCAGATCGTGGATCATGGCGCTGGTGTCGTCCGGCGGACCCGTCGCGCCCAACATCGGCCAGTTCATTCCGCTGCCGACGAAACGCTCCTTGGCTTGGTAGTAGATGCCCCACCAATCAACCTGGAGGGGTGATGGGTGGATCTCGGCTTCCATCCCGCTGAAAGTGGCTTCCGCCGCCGCCGCGGCCCGTGTCGCCAATTCCTCCGCAGGGGGCGCGCCCTCGATGGAGCCCCCGGCCGGGGTGACGCTGGCGACTCCGTTCGGAGTGATTTTGCATATGCGGCCCTTGAAGGCCCCGTCGTCCTCGCCGGCCAAAAGCGCCTTCAACGCATCGGAATTGGTGCCGGCGAACCGCATCACGTCGCTTTGATCGCCCTCGAACAGCAAGAGAGCGACATCGCCCTCGCCCTCGCGGCCGAACAGTTTGAATTGCAGATCGGCGGCGATCTTCTGCAATTCCCGGGGGTCCAGCTGGGTCACCCTGGGGTCCGCCAGCACGAACGAAAACGGCGCCACCAGGCCGTAGCGGCGCGGCCAGACCCAGGTGGTCTCCAGATAGGCCCCCGCGATCTTGGCCACGAGGCCCGGCAAGGCGTCGAAATTCGCCGCCCCCTGGTCGTCGGCCACGAACACCTTCAAACATGCTATGGTTGTCATCGCCTATTCGCTGCTGAGGCCCGTTGAACCGAGCCGGTTTGTTTGAGTTTCAGGGCCGCAACGACAATCCGCCTTAGCCGATGTCGCCGGCGCCCGCCGCCGAATGCGACATCTGCATCCCGCTCGGGCCGACCCTCTCTCCATTAGGCGCTACCCTTTGCCAATGGACAACCCGCCAAACCAACATGACGCAGCGCCCGAGCCGCGCCCGTCACGACCCGCCCTGGCGCGCCCCGCCCTGGCGCCGGGGGCTGGCGAGGCCTACATCGGCTCATGCGCACAGACATCGCCCAACCGATCCGCCTCTCCGACTACCGGCCGCCGGCCTATTCCATCGAGACCACAGCGCTAAGCTTCAATCTGGAGCCGAGCGCGACGCGGGTGAAGGCCACGCTGGCGATCGTGGGGGTGGGCGATGAGCCAGGGCCCTTGGTGCTAGACGGGGTGCGGCTGAAGCTGATCTCCATCGCCATCGACGGGCGGGCGCTGGGCGCCGACGAATACGTGGTCTCGGGCGAGACCCTGACCGTTCCCGCCGTTCCCGCCGCCTTCACCCTGGAGACCGAGGTGGAGATCGATCCTCTGGGCAATACGGCGCTGGAAGGGCTCTACATGTCCGGTGGGCGCTTTTGCACCCAGTGCGAGGCGGAGGGTTTCCGTAAGATCACCTACTTCCTGGATCGCCCCGACGCCCTCTCGCGCTTCACTGTGCGGGTCGAGGCCGACGCCGCCTATCGGCATCTGCTCTCGAACGGCAATCTGTTGCAGAGCGGCGTCTTGCCCGACGGCCGCCACTTCGCCGTCTGGAACGACCCCTTCCCCAAGCCCTGCTACCTGTTCGCCCTGGCGGCCGGGGAGTTGGACGTCTTGGAAGACAGCCGCGTGACCATGAGCGGCCGCACGGTGGCGCTGAAGATCTTCGTCGACCCCGGCCAGTCGGCCCGCGCCGCCTACGCCATGGATTCCCTCAAGCGCGCCATGGCCTGGGACGAGGAGGTGTTCGGCCGCGAATATGACCTCGACCTGTTCATGATCGTCGCCGTGCGCGATTTCAATTTCGGGGCGATGGAGAACAAGGGGCTGAACATCTTCAACTCCTCGCTGCTGCTCGCAGACGGGGCCACCGCCACCGACGTGGACTATGAGCGGATCGAAGGCGTGGTCGCCCACGAATATTTCCACAACTGGACTGGCGACCGCATCACCTGCCGCGACTGGTTCCAGCTCTGCCTGAAGGAGGGGCTGACGGTGTTTCGCGACCAGGAGTTCTCCGGCGACATGCGCGGCCGGGCGGTGCAGCGGATCAAGGACGTGAAGAGCCTGCGCGCGCGCCAGTTCTCCGAGGACGCCGGCCCCCTCGCCCACCCGGTGCGCCCGTCGAGCTATATGAAGATCGACAACTTCTACACCGCCACCATCTATGAGAAGGGCGCCGAGATCATCCGCGTCTTGAAGGCCCTGATCGGCGACGCCGCCTTCAAGGCCGGCATGGACCTCTATTTCGACCGCTGGGACGGCCACGCCACCACGGTCGAAGCCTTCATTCAGTGCTTCGCGGAGTCGTCAGGCCGCGACCTGACCCGCTTCTTCGCCTGGTACGAACAGGCCGGCACGCCCCAGCTCGACCTCGCCTCCGTCTATGACGAGGCGGCGGGGACCGTGGCCATAACGCTTCGCCAGACCACCGCCCCAACCCCTGGCCAACCCGACAAGCAGCCCCTGCCGATCACCGTGCGCCTGGGCCTTCTGGACGAGGACGGGCGCCCGCAAGGAGACGAGCAGCTGATCGTGCTGGAAGGCGCCGAGCAGACCCTGACCCTCCCCGCCAGGGCCCGCCCGGTGATCTCGGCCTTGCGCGGCTTCTCCGCCCCGGTGGCCCTGACCACCGACGCGCCGGAAAAGGACGCCTATGTGCTCCTGGCCTCCGACCCGGACCTCTTCAACCGCTGGGAGGCCGGCCAGACCCTGGCCCGCGACCTGATCCTGAAGCGCGCCGCCGGAACCCCCGACGAGGTGGGCGAGGAGCGCTACGCCGAAGCCGTCGGCCGGGCGCTGGACGACCAGGCGGCGGACGAGGCCTTCAAAGCCCTGCTGCTCACCCTGCCCAGCGAAGGCGACCTGGCCCAGGCGGTCGCGCCCGTCGATCCCGCCGCCATCCATGAGGCCCGCGACGCCCTGCGCGCCCGGCTGGCGGTGCATCTGGAGGCCGCCCTCTATCGCCTGCACACGGGCCTGCACGATCAGGGCGCCTTTAGCCCCGACGCCGTCGGCGCCGGCCGCCGGGCGCTCCGCAACGCCGTTCTGGAGCTCTTGGCCGCCGAGCCCACAGCCGACGTCTTCGCCCGCGCCGAAGGCCATTTCAATGGCGCCAACAACATGACCGAGGCCATGGGCGGGCTGAACGCCCTGTCGCTCCTCGGCGGCGCCCCCTTCGAGGCGGCCCTGACGGCCTTCTATGAGAAGTGGAAGCACGAGCCCCTGGTTATCGACAAGTGGTTCTCTGTGCAGGGGCGCTCGCCCGCCGAGGACGTGCTTGGACGGGTCATGGCCCTGACCGCGCACCTCGCCTTCGACCCCAAGAACCCCAACCGCCTGCGCGCCCTGGTGCAGGCCTTCACTTCCGGCAACCCCGCCCGCTTCCACGATCCCTCCGGCGCCGGCTATCGCTTCCTGGCCGACCAGATCCTGATGACCGACGGCTTCAATCCCATGACAGCGTCGCGGCTGATCGAACCCCTGGGCGCATGGCGGCGCTACAGGCCCGAGCTTGGGGTGCAAATGCTGGCCGCCCTCCAAAGGATCGCCGCCCACCCGGGCCTCTCCAAGAACGTCGGCGAGCTGGCCGCTAAGGCCATCGGCGACGCAGGGCCGGCCGCGACGACTTGAAACGGGTTATCTTCACTTTGTCGGGATGACAGGACGCCCTGTTAAAGCCTAGATTTAGCCGGAGATTCTCGGCGGCGCCGTGCCTGAATACCGAGGGCTCGATAGGGGAGGCGCCGGCTTTGGCTAGCCGTGCACAACGGCGCTCCGAAGCGATAGGGGCTGGTGGGGCCGCGGCCAAGGCCGGCGGGGGCCGCGCCCTGCCGATGGCCTTGCGCCTTTTGGTGATCGTCGCCCTGTTTCTGGTGGTGGCCGATACTGTGGTGGCCGCCCTTCGGCTGGTGCAGAGCGCGCCGCCGCCGGTCGCCGCCGGAAAAGCCGACTTGGACCGGGCCGCCCGCGACGCGCGCCTGGACGCCGGCTTGATCGCCGCCATAGACCGCCTCAGCCGCGCGCCGGACGAGCCTCTGGACGCTATAGAGCTGGCGCTGAAGGTGACCAAGCCCGCCGCTAAGGGCGCCGCCGTGGCCAAGAGCGACGATGTGGAAGCGGTGGTGGGATCGGCGGCGGGCGCCCAGTGGCTGGCGGCGGTGAAGCTGGCGCGCCAGAGCCACCAGGCGCGCTGGAGCGGAACGCTGAACGGCCCCCTCCTCTACACCGCCATGGCCGCCCCCGGAGGCCGGGCCCTTGGCCGCTATGTGGTGTTCGCCTCAGAGCCGCCAGCCGCCATTTCGCAGGCCCCGGCGCCGGCGATCGGCGAAACGCGGCGCATCGGGGACAACCTCTTTTCCCTGCTCGCCCCCATAGCCATCGGCTTGCTGTTGATGCTGGTGCTGGCGCGCCAGACCCGCCACAGCCGCGAGGCCATGCAGGGCCGCATCGACGCCGAGCGGCGCTTCCGCCTGGCGGTGGAGGCGGCGCGATGCGGCGTCTGGGAATGGCGGCTGGACGACGACACCCTCTACATGTCCGACGTCATGGGGGCCATGCTGGGCTGGGGCGGCGGCGGGGTGGCCAATGGAGACGAGGTGATCGCCCGCGTCGCGCCCGAGCACCAGACGCGGGTGCGCCAGGCCCTGCGCGACGCTCAGGCGCAAGGGGGCTTCGACGTCTCCTTCCACGTCCCCGTCTCGGCGCGCGGCGCGGCGTGGCTGGACGTGCGCGGACAGGGCTTTGGCATAGGCGAGAACGGTTACGCCTCGATCATCGGCGTCGCCCTGGACGTCACCGACGAGCGCGCCGCCGAATTGCGCGCGCAAAGGGCCGAGCAAAGGCTGCAATACGCCATCGAGAGCGCGTCCGAGGCCTTCGTCCTCTGGAATCGCGCCGGTCGGCTGGTGATGTGCAACCAGAACTATCGCAGCTTCTTCGCCCTGGAGCCCCGGCTGGTGAAGCCCGGCGCCCAGCACCACCTGGTGCAGAAGGTGGTGGAGCTGGCCATCAAGACCCGCGAGACCGTCACCCCCGGAGGGCCCCGCCAGGTGGAGACGATGGACGGGCGCTGGCTGCATATCTCCGAGCGGCGGACGGCGGACGGGGGCCTGGTGATGACCGCCGCCGACATCACCGCCTTAAAGACCCAGGAAAATGCCCTCCGCCGCAACGAGGAGGCGCTGCAGCACGCCGTGGTCAAGCTGGAGGAGAACGCCGCCCAGCTGGCCGAGCTGGCCGCCCAGCATCAGGCCCAGACCGTGCGCGCCGAGGCTGCCAACCAGGCCAAGAGCGAATTCCTCGCCAATATGAGCCACGAGCTGCGCACCCCCCTGAACGCCATCAACGGCTTCTCGGAAATGATGTTCGAGGAGATGTTCGGCCCCCTCGGCGACAAGCGCAACAAGGGCTATGCGGCGGACATCCTCTCGTCGGGCCAGCATCTTTTGGCGCTGATCAACGACATCCTCGACATGTCCAAGATCGAAGCCGGCAAGATGACCCTGCACGCCGAGCCGGTGGTGGTGACCGAGGTGGTGGAGGACGCCATGCGCCTGATCCGCAACCGCGCCGACGCGGCGGGCCTGACCCTTCTGGTCGACGTCATGCCCGATCCGCCCATGGTGGAGGCCGACTATCGGGCGATCAAGCAGGTGATGCTGAACCTGCTCTCCAATGCGGTGAAGTTCACCCTGCGCGGCGGCAAGATCACCATCACGGTCGATCGGGCGATCGCCGGGGACGAACCCGAGCGGCTGAAAGTCTCGATCACCGACACCGGCATCGGCATCGCCGACGTGGATCTGGCGCGCCTCGCCCGCCCCTTCGAGCAGATCGAGAGCCAGCAGGCCAAGACCCAGCAGGGCACGGGCCTTGGTTTGGCCCTGACCAAATCCCTGGTGGAGCTGCACGGCGGCGCCCTGGAGATCAAGAGCAAGCCCGGGGTGGGCACCACCGTCAGCTTCACCCTTCCCACCAAGCGCGGCGGCGGCCAAATCCCGGTCGCGACGGCGAGGTCGGCGGCGGCGTGAGCTGGAAACGTCACCCTTCTCCCTTGAAGGGGGAAGGGTCGGGGATGGGGGTGACACCGTTTCCGGATGTGGCGTTGTTGCGCCAGCTTCCGCTGGCGGCGCACCCCGCCCCCTCAAGCCGCCTTCACCACCTCCAGCACCGCCGCCCCGTAGCGGTCGAGCTTGCCCTGCCCCACCCCGCTCGCGTGCCCAAGCGCCGCCAGCGTCGTCGGCCGCGCGCGGGCGATGTCCAGCAGGGTCTTGTCGTGGAAGATCACATACGGCGGGACCTTCTGCAGCGCCGCCTGGTCCTTCCGCCACGCCCGCAGAGCCGCGAACAGGCCCTGGATCTCCAAGGGCTCGTCCAGGATCGGCGACGGGCGCGCGGGCCGCTCGGAGCGGGCTTTCGGCGCCGCATGGGCGCGCACGGCCACCGGACGCTCGCTGCGATAGACGGCGCGCACCGCTTCCGCATCGCCAAGCGCCATCAGCGGCCGCCCATCGTTGGGGTCTTCCCGCAGCAGGCCGTCGAACAACAGTTGGTCGATCAGGGTGCGCCACTCCACGGCGCTGAGCGCCCCGCCAACGCCGTAGGTGGAAAGGCCCGCCTCGTTTGGATGCACGTCCTTGGTCTTGCCGAGCAAATGATCGATCACCCGCCCGCGCCCATAGCGCCCGCCCAGGCGATGCACGGCGGAAAGGGCCATCTGCGCCGCCTTGGTGGCGTCGTGGGTCGCCGGCGGGGTGACGCAGAGGTCGCACTGGCCGCACGGCCCCACCCCCTCCTCCCCGAAATATCGCCTGACGGCGGCGGCGCGGCAGTCCATGCCGTCGAGCATGGCGTAGAGCTGGCGGGCCTTTCGCACCTGCACCTGCTTGACCTCGGGGGCGATCTCCCGCTCGTCGATGCGGCGAAGGGCCCAGGCGATGTCCCCGGCGCCATAGAGGGTGATGCCCTCGGCGGGCAAACCATCGCGCCCGGCCCGGCCCACCTCCTGCCAATAGGCTTCCATGGAGGCGGGGGGATCGGCGTGGATCACATAGCGCACGTCGGGCTTATCGATGCCCATGCCAAAGGCGATGGTCGCCACCATCACCGCCCCGTCCTCCTGCAGAAACCGGGTCAGCCGCTGATGGCGGAGGTTTTTGTCCAGGCCCGCGTGGTAGGCGTAGGCAGGGACGCCGATGTCCGCCAGCCGCTCGGCCAGCTTCTCCACCCCGGCGCGAGAGCCCGCATAGATCACCCCTGAGCGCCCCGGCCGCGCCCGCACCAAGGCCTCCACCCGCGCCGGAACCGGCCCGTCCTTGCGCTCGGCGGAGAGCTGCAGTTCCGGCCTCGCGAAGCTGTCGACGAACTCGCGGGCGTCCAGAAGGCGCAGTTCCGAGCGGATGTCGTCGCGGGTGCGGGCGTCGGCGGTGGCGGTGACCGCCAGGCGCGGCACGTCGGGAAATACTTCCGCGAGCCGCCCCAGGGTGCGGTATTCGGGGCGGAAATCATGGCCCCACTGGCTGACGCAGTGAGCCTCGTCGATGGCCACGAGGGCTATTTGGTGATTGGAGAGCCGATCCAGGGTCGCCCCCGACATCAGCCCCTCGGGCGACATGTAGAGGATGTCCAGCGTCCCGTCGGCGATGCGCCGCCAGGTGTCGCTGCGCTCGTCCATCGTGGCGTTGGAGTCCAGCCGCGCCGCCGCCACCCCCGCCTGCTGCAGCGCCGCCACCTGGTCGGCCATCAAGGCGATCAGCGGCGAGACCACGAGGCCGAGGCCCGGCCGCAGCAGCATGGGGATCTGGTAACAGAGGCTTTTCCCGCCGCCGGTGGGCAGGACGGCCATGGCGCTGCGCCCCGCCAAGGCCTCGCCGATCACCCCCGACTGCAGGCCGCGAAAATCGTTGTGACCGAAGGTGCGGCGCAGCACCTCACGCGCGGCGGCCAGGGATGAGTCGGAGGGCATCTGCGCCTTATGCCGGGTTTGCCCGTGGCTCGCCAAGAGAAGATGGGGCCAAGGGGAAGATAGGGCCGAGGGAGAAGATGGCCGGGCGCTTACCCATCAGGTCCGCAAAGGTCGGGCGCATAAAAAAGGGCGGCCCCAGGGCCGCCCCTTTGAACGCAAAATGCAGATGAGCCTTAGTTGGTCACCCAGACGCCGCCGCGATAAAAGCCGTGGCCTTCGTGTTGTTCACGCCAGTGGTGATCGTTGTCGTGGCTCCAGTCCCGGTGGAAATACCAGTTGTCGGGGTGGTACTCGGCCTTCACATCGGGGGCGTAACGCGTGCGTTGATCGGTGTGCCAGCAATCGCCGGAACCGTTGCAGACCACATAGGCGGAGGCGGTTCCCGCAGTGACGGCGAGGGCGCCGACACTGAGCACGGCGGTGGCCGCGACGGCGGATAATAGTTTCTTCACGGATGTCATGATCGAACCTTCCTTTTGGGCTGCAAATATTTCAGCCCTTGTTTCCAGATTCGAAAACGTCGCCGACGCGGTTCTGTTCCTGATTATAAATGGCCATCCCCGCCGCTAAGCTTGTTCATGCCGGATGAGCTTTCGCCTCATCTTCAATTAACTTCAGAGCTAGGGGCTTTCCGACGAACTGGCGGCGGGCTTTGGCCAGGGCGTCGGCCTGGGCTGCGGCGTCGTGCAGCACCCCATAGGAGCGGATCAGCCGAGCCCAGCCTTCCGCGTCGTCCGGGTGGGCGGCCAGGCTCGCCGCCTGGCGAGCCACCATGCCGCGGATGAAGGCGGAGGGGTCCGCCCCGCCGGCCTCCGCCATTTGCGGCCCATCGGTCGAAGGGACGGGGGTCGAGGGAGTGGGCGGCGCATCGATGGGACCGCCGGCGCCGATGCGGGCGATCTCGCCCTCAAGTTCCCCCCGCCGCGGATCGCCCGAGGCAAGGTCGGCCAGCATCGACCGCCAGAGGCCGAGGCCCCCCGCTCGGTCGCCGGCGAGCATCTGCGTCCGCCCGAGGATAAAGCGAGCGGCGAGGTTTTTGGGATCGAGAGCGATGGCCCGGCGCAGGGCCGCCGCGGCCTCGGGCGAGGGCTTGCCGTCGGACGAGGCTAGCATCGCCTGGGCCAGGACCAGCTG
>JAMFTA010000181.1 GCA_026225565.1 Caulobacter sp.
CCGCAGCCGCATCACGCCGCCGCTCCAGTGGCCGACTTTCTCTCCGCCGCACACAGCTACCGAACGATAATTGTTCGGTAGCGAATGATCGTCAAGGCCGCGACCGCAAACAGACCTTCCAAATGTCCCGCATGGGTGCGATCGACGACATGGTCGGCGCTATGGCTGATTTTGTGAGGCGGGAAAAGGTCAGGTTTCTCGGACTGTCTGAAGTCTCGGCCTCCACTTTACGGCGAGCCAATGCAGGTCACCCGATCGCCGCGGTGCAGTCGGAATATTCTCTCTTCAGCCGTGACGTCGAGGCGGAGATCCTCCCGACTTGCCAGGAGCTTGGCGTTGGCTTCGTGCCCTATGCGCCGCTGGGCCGCGGACTTCTGACCGGGAAACTCGCGTCGACAAGCGACCTGGGTCCGCAAGATTGGCGTCGGACCCAGCCGCGGTTTCAGGCCGAGACGCTCGCCGCCGACGCGCGGCTGGTCGCGGAACTGGAACGCCTTGCCGCCCAACGGGTGCTACGGCCTCTCAGCTCGCCCTGGCTTGGTTGCTGGCGCAGTCCGAGGCCATCGTTCCCATTCCGGGCGTCCGCCGCTTGGCTCACCTTGAGGAGAACGTGGGCGCGGCTGACATCGCACTGACGGACCCGGAGCGGGCGGCGATCGTCGAAGCCGTTCCTGATATCGCCGTAGCAGGCGCGCGTTACAGCCAGCAGGACCTGCGCATGGTGGATCTCTGATCAAGGCCAGACGCCTGGCGTCTGGCGCTCAAGATTCTGACGCCTGAAGGGGGGTACAGGCGCCGGTTTCACTCCAATGGCCCGCACTCCCTCCAGAATGCGGCGGGTGGCGAGAAGGGCTCCAGCGTCCAGCCCCTCCGAAAGGGCGTTCATGAGCGATAGATGGACCTGGAGCGCGTCAGGAGCGGCGACATCACCCTTTCCCGTTTGTAGGCCCGAAGACCAGATTCATGTGCGCCTCTAAAAAGCCCGCGGTCGCCAATGGGTCATGTGGCGCCAAGGCGCCGTTCCAGATGATGGCGAAAAGCGTCGGAGCGAACAAAAGATGGGGAAAGCGGACGAGTGCGTCCGTCTTTAGCTCGCCAGTTTCGAGAGCGAGGGTGGCGAGCACCCGAACACGCTCAAGGACGGGCTCGACCACGATTTGGCGATAGCTTTGTGCGATCTGAGGGAACCGTGGGCTCTCGGTGATGATCAGACGCACGATGGCGCCGCGCCGGGACTGTTCCATGTCCTGAACGAGCGGGAGGGCCAGGCGGGTGAAGAACGCCCGCAAGGTCTCCCCCGACGATGGTTCGGACGTCGCTAGCGCCTCGAGCGGCGCGGCGAGCGCACTGCGAATAACTTCCTCGAACAAGGCCTGCTTGTCCGGGAAATAGCCGTAGAGGGTCCCCTTGGCGAGGCCGGAGGCCTGGGCGACATCCAAGATTCGGGCGCCGCTAAATCCGCGCTCCAGGAAGACATCCAAAGCGGCAATTACGATCGCCTCGCGTGTGCGCGCGGTTTTCGCGGCGCTCGGACCACGTTTGCGGCCGTGGGGCGGATCAACAGCTTCAGCGCTCATCACCCGCTTAACGCACCGGGCTCCATTTTTCACAATCGACCGGTGGGTAAATCTTAATTGAACAAAAATGACCTCGGAGTCGTTTTTGATGTGCAGGGCCACGCACCCAAAGGAATTTTCAGCCATGAACGACGCCAATCCCAAGACCGACAGCGATGCGATCTTCGTTTCCACACCAGGCATGCCCGGGTTTTACGAGACCAACATGGACTTCCAACTCGTGCGGGCGATGTGCGCCGCCAGCTATGGCGAGGGCGGCGCCGTTGGCGAATGCTACGCCACCGCGCGGCAGGTCAAAGACGGGGATCTGGAAGCTTGGGGCCGCGCATGGAGCGACACGGCGGCCCGAAACGAAGACTTGGCCGGACGCTGCCTTCGATCCGGCCACCACGTCAGCGCTAGGGAGGCCTACCTTCGCGCCTGCCATTATTGGAAGACGGCCTCGTTCTTCGTGGATGGGGACGATCCGCAGTTGAGGACCATGTGGGAGCGCCACCGGGCCAGTTTCCGCGCGGCGGCCAAGCTGTTCGATCCCCCGATCGAACCGCTCGACATCCCATATGAAAACGGCAAAGCCCTGCCGGGGTATTTCATGAAGGCGTCCGCCGACGACAGTCCGCGCCCGACGCTCATGATCATCGGCGGCGGCGATACGACCTGCGAGGAGCTCTATTTCTGGGGTGGCGGTGCGGCCGCCGTTCGCCGTGGCTGGAACGCTCTGCTCTGGGAAGGTCCTGGCCAGGTCGGCGCCTATATGCGCGATCCCACGCTCACCTATCGGCCTGATTACGAGGTCCCCGCCCGCTTCGTGGTCGACTACGCGCTGAGCCGCGCCGACGTCGATCCAGACCGGCTGGCGCTGTCGGGGCACAGCTACGGCGGATATTTCGCGCCTCGGGCCGCGGCGTTCGAAAAGCGCATCAAGGCGGTGATCGCCAATGCACTCCTGCCCGATTGCAAGCCGGTGCTGATGGCCAGTATCAAGCTCGACGCCAGCAAGGACGACGGCGGCGATCTGGAATCAAAGGCAGACATGTCCAATCCGCTCGTTCGCAAATACGCCTCCGACTTCAAAGCCAGGAGTGGCATGGCCGGGCGCTCGCTGCGAGAGCTGTTCGACAGCATCGCCGCCTTCAACCTCTGGGGACTTGAGGACAAGTTCGAAATACCGTTCCTGAATATCTGCGCGGCCGGCGAGGGCGAGATGATGCGCACGCTTGGGCTGAGGTTCTTCGATAAACTGACCTGCCCCAAGACTGATCGCTTCATCGAAGGGTTCGAGGGGGCCGACGCCCACTGCGAGGTCAACAACCCAAGCCTGAAACACCAGATTGAATTCGATTGGTTGGACGACGTCTTCGGCCTGGCGCGGCCGGCTCCTGAAGGATGAGTTCGTTTCTCATGGCGCACGCGGACCTCGTGCTCCAGGGCATGGGCGGCTTGGACCCCAGGCGTGGCTGCCGGCGAGGTCGTAGCCGACAGCGCCGAGGGTCTCGGACCCCAAGGGCGAAGGCCAGAACGGCCAAGCCGGGCGGCAAGCTTCGGCCCACCGTAATTTTCCGCACACATGGCTTTCATGGGCGGATGCTTTCCTCGTGCGACTAGGCGCGCCGCCCGGGAGGCGGTCAGTTCGTCTTCAAGGGGTGGTCGATGCCTGTGATGAAGTCGCGCATTCTATGCTCAATCGGGCCGAACGAGGTCATGCCCGGGATCAGGAAGTGGCGCAGCGTGCCGACCCAATCGGGTCGCCCGCGGGCGAGGGCGGTGAGCTTGTCCATGCGGTTCACAACGCTTCTGTGCACCGGCCCGCGCAAGCGGCCGTAGTCTTGGAACCGGCTGGTCACGCCTTGAAGCGCGTCCGCCGCGCATGCGGCGAAGACGTAGGCATCCTCGATTCCGAGGTTCATGCCGCGGGCGCCGACCGGGGAATGGATGTGAGCGGCGTCACCCGCCAGGGCGACCCGTCCCATGACCTGAGCTGTCGCCAGCCGATCCGCGATGTGGAAGCTCGAACGCCATTGGATGTCTCCGGCCTGTGTGCCGGACGGCAACAGATCCAACAGGTTTTCGACGTCGCCGAAGACCCGCCACAGGCCTGGCCGGATGCATAACAAAAACAGGAGGCCGCGCTTTACGAAGGAAACGTGGGCGTGGTCGATGGGGAGCGGGTCGTTCAGTTGAATGTCGTAGAGGGGCCAGGGCTCCGCAAACGCATGCCCTTCGAAGCCAATGTTCAGCGCTGTCCGCACCGCGCTGTGGGCGCCGTCGGCCGCCAGCAGAAAGGCGACCTCGACGGTTTCGGTCTCACCGTCGGGCCGGGATAGCCTTGTCCTGACGACGTCCTCGGTTTGCTCGAGCCCCTCAAAGGTGACGCCGCGCTCAGCGACGATACCGTACCTGTTTAAGGCCTCCGCCAGGAGCGCCTCGGTCCGCGCCTGGGGCAGCACGCTCATCGCGAATGGCGACGCGATGTCGGCGAAGTCGAGCTGGCTTAGATCCTTCCAGCCCTCATAGAACCGCACGCTTCCGATCGGGTGCGACTCCGAAAGGATTCTATCCGTCACACCCGCCTGCTGGAGGACCTCCAGCGATCTTGGGTTCACAACCTGCGCCCGCGAGGTCGTGCTGGGCGCCTCGCTCTTGTCGACCAGCCGCGCGCGAACGCCACGCTCGGCGAGGAACAGGGCCGCCGCCAGCCCAGTCGGGCCGGCTCCGATGATCAAGACCTCAGCGTGATCCGATAGGGTCATCTTCGCCTCATGGAACAGATGTTTGCAAACATCTGTTATCAAACGACCCTACCCCCCCTCGGTTCCGCCTGATAGACATTTGCTGTGGATCAACCGCGCCGCTCTCAACCGACCCGAGACCGCATTCTGGACGCTGGCCGCCGCCTCTTCGCCGAGCTCGGTTACGAGCGCACGACGATTCGCGCGGTCGCCACAGCCGCGGGCGTCCACGCTTCGATGGTGATGCGCTACTACGAGAGCAAGGAGGGCCTGTTCGCGGCCGCCGCGGACTTTGATCTCATGTTGCCGGACCTCTCGACCCTCCCGCCAGCCGCTATGGGCGAAGGCTTGGTTCGGCACTTTCTCGCGCGATGGGAAGGGCCCGGCGCCGGTGACGAACTTCCGGCGTTGCTGAGAGCGGCCGCCACCCATCCACGCGCACGAGCCCGCGCCGCCGAAATTTTCGAACAGCAGGTCGCGCCCGCCATCGCGTCGGCGACGGCGACGGCGCGTGCGCCGGAAACGGCCGCCCTGATCGGCGCTCAGATCGTTGGCCTGGCCTTCACCCGCTATGTTTTACGATTGCCAGCGGTTGCGGCGCTGGACCCCGAAACCATCGTCAGTCGCGTGGGCGCAACGGTCCAGGCGCTGCTGGATGGCGAGCCGGGCAACACTCGACAAGCGTGACAGGGATCGCCAAACTAACAGCGCTGCACAGTCGCTAGGCCGCATCGGCTTCGCCACGCTAGCCAAGCAAATCACCCCAGAATCAAAGCGTTGAGGCGAGAGGAGATCGGCCGTGAGCTTCATCGATGGCGAGAGCCGAGATCAGATCAGTCTGCTTCCAGCCTGCGTCGACGACTATGTTTCTTCGGACGCTCTGGTCCGCGTCGTCGATGCGTTCGTCGAGAGCCTCGATCTGGCTGAACTCGGGTTCGGCCGCGTCATAGCGGCTGCCACAGGTCGCCCAGGATATCAGCCCGGCGACATGCTCCGCCTGTACATCTGGGGGTATCTCAATCAGATCCGCTCATCTCGACAGCTAGAGAAGGCGTGCGTTCGCGATCTGGAGGCCCTGTGGCTGATGCGAAGGCTTGCGCCCGATTACCGCACCATCGCAGCCTTCCGGCACGATAATCCGGAGGCGATCGTCGCCGCGGGCGCAGCCTTCGTTCAGTTCTGTCGCGAACAGGGGCTCATTGGCGGGCGTATGGTGGCGCTGGATGGAACGAAGATGCGTGCCGTCGCCAGTCCGAAGAATATCGCCGGTGCCGAACGCCTCGCCCGTGACATCGCGCACACCGAAAAGGAAATCGCCTACTACCTCGACCGCCTAGACATCATCGACGAGACCGTGGCCCAGGGCTACGAGGATCAGCCGCTGCATCGGGACGGGTTCACGGCGGCAATCGCCTCTCTGCAACGTCGGAAGGATCGGCTGGCGCGGCGACAGCAGGAGCTGGAGCACCGAGACGAGAGGGTCCTGGTCTTCGGCGAGCCGGAGGCAAGGCCGATGGGCTATGCCCATGCGCCTAAACTCCCCTCGTACAACCTCCAGAGCGTCGTCGACGTCGAAAGCGGGCTAATCGTCCACCACGACGTCTATAACGACGCGAACGATAGCCATCCTCTTGCATCCGATGTCCGTCGCGACCAAAGACGTTCTGGAGGTCGAGAAGCTTCAGGTTCTGACCGATGGCGGTTACTCCAACGCGGAAGAGATCGCCCGCTGCGAGCGCGAGCACATCGAGGTGGCGGCGCCGATCAAGCGTGGCGCGATGAACTCGGACCACTTCCGGCCGGCGCAGTTCGTCTATGACGAGGCGAGCGACACCATTCGCTGCCCGGCCGCGCAGACGCTGCGCCCGTCAGGCGTCCACACCCGCAACCGAGCGATCCGGTATCGGACGTCTGCATGCGGTAGCTGTGCCTTGAAACCGAAATGCACGCCGGGCGCCCAGCGCACAATCCATCGTCTAGTCGACCAAAGTGCGTTGGATCGCATGGAGGCGCGGATCCACGCCGATCCCAGTCTGATGACGATCCGACGATGCACTGTCGAGCACCCGTTCGGCACGATCAAGCGAATGTCGGGCGCCGGACGATTCCTGACGAGAGGACTAAAGGCCGTGAAGGCGGAAGCAGCGCTCTCCATTCTCGCCTTCAATATCCTGCATGCGGTGAATGCCTTCGGGGTCAGCGCGATCACGCCGAGCTGACGTGCGGCTTCGCTTCGCGTCGGCAGACTCCGGCCGGTGGCGAAGCTGGGCCGCGAGTTTTGTCACAGCCTGCCCCGCAACGCCCCCTTTGCGGAGAGCGGCCGGCGGGTGTGCTCGGTCCCGCCGCGTGTTGCGGCTCCTACGGGTCCGCCCCTTCGGGCGCCTGCGGCGCCGCCGGCCGCTCGTCGGCGCTTCCCGCCATGCAGCGCCTGACGGCGCGCAGGCTCCTGGCAGCCTCCATCTTTGCGCCGCGCCTTGCGCGGCCGTGGCTTGGGGCTCCGCCCCCGGCGCACTTCGGAGCGGCTTCCGCCCAGCTTCGGGCTGGGCAGGACCGGCATAGGTTCAGGGCTGGCAGCCCTGCAGCCGGTTCCCCGCGAAGCCGCCCCTCCGTTTGCACCCCCGGTCTCGCCGACGGGCAAGGGTTCAGGCGCGCCTTGCGCCTGCAACCCATGCCCCAAGGAGCAGGATCATGACCGAACAACCCCAAGCCCTTCACGAGAGCTTCGACCTCATCGATGTGCCGCTCAGCAAGCTGAAGAAGTCGCCGAAGAACGCGCGGCGCGTTCCCCACGCCGAGGCCGATGTCGAGGCCCTGGCCGCGAGCATCGCGGTGAAGGGCGTACTGCAAGCGCCGGTGGTGGAGCCAGAGACGGATGCCGAGAGCGGCCCGACCGGCTTCTATCTGGTGACCATCGGGGAAGGCCGCAGGCTGGCGCTGCTGCTCCTTGCCAAGCGCAAGGTGATCAAGAAGTCGGAAGCGGTGCGCTGCGTCGTGGACCTGACCAACGACCCGCACGAGATCAGCCTGGATGAGAACATCACCCGGACCGCCATGCACCCGGCGGACGAGTTCGAAGCCTTCAAGGACCAGCAGGATCGGCGCGGGCTCAGCGCCGAGGAGATCGCGGTGCGCTTCGGCTCCACGCCCCAGAAGGTGCGCCAGCGCCTTCGGCTGGGCGCCATCAGCCCCACGCTGATGACCCTCTATCGGGCGGGCGACCTCAACCTCGACCAGATGATGGCCTTCGCTGTGAGCGAGGACCATGGCCGCCAGGAGCAGGTGCTGGAGCAGCTGGGGACGGGGCGACCGGCCTACCTGATCCGCCGCACCATGACCGAGGCCAAGGTGTCGGCGACGGACAGGCGGGCGGTCCTCGTCGGGGCCGAGGCCTACGGTGAGGCAGGCGGGACCATCCTGCGCGACCTCTTCACCGAGGACGGCGGCGGCTGGTTCGAGGACGTGGGCCTGCTGGATCGGCTGGTGACGGAGAAGCTGACCGGCATCGCCGATCAGGTGCGCGAGGCCGAAGGCTGGAAGTGGGCCGAGGCCTGCATCGACTACCCCCGCGCGCTGGGGCTTGCCCGCGTCTATCCGCACGACGTGGAACGGTCGGACGAGGTGAAGGCGCAGATGGCGGTGCTGGGCGAGGAATACGACGCCCTGGTCAGCGAGTGGGACGCGGTGGAGGAGCTTCCCTCCGAGATCGAGGTCCGGTTCGCCGAGATCGACGCGGCGCTTCAGGCTTTTGGAGACGGAACGGCCTACGAGCCCGAGGAGATCGCCCGAGGCGGGGTGTTCGTGATCCTCGGCCAGGACGGGGTGGCCCGCGCCGAGCGCGGCCTGATCCGGCCCGAGGACATGCCCGCGCCGGAACTGGAACCCGAAGCGCAAGCCGGGGATATCCCCGAGGTTGTCGGGACGGGTGAAACGCCGGACCCGGAGGCCGAGGACGCGGAGAAGGACGCGGGCGCCCCCCTATCGGAGCGTCTGGTCCTGGACCTGACCGCCCATCGGACCCTGGCCCTGCGTGACGCCCTGGGGGCCAGCCCGACCGTGGCGCTCAGCGCCGTGGTTCACGGCTTGGCGCTGTTCGCCTTCTACCCGCCCCACGAGCGGGCCTCCTGCCTGGAGATCAAGGGCGCCTCCGCCTACCTCGACGGCCACGCGCCGGGCATCGGCGAGACCCGCGCCGGTCGCAGCTTCGCCGAGCGCCATGAGCGCTGGGCGGCGCGCCTGCCCAAGGAAACGGATGACCTTTGGGCGTTCGTGCAGGCGTTGTCGGCCACGGACCTGCTGGACCTTCTGGCCCATTGTGCGAGCCAGACGATCAATGCGGTGCGGACGCCCTTCGACCGCAAGCCGGGGGCGTGGGCGCATGCCGACCGGCTTGCGGAGGCCGTGGACCTCGACATGACCGGCTACTGGTCGGCCACGGTGGGGAGCTATCTAGGCCGCGTCACCAAGGCCCGGATTGGCGAGGCGGTGCGGGAGGCGGTATCGCAGGATGCCGCCGAGCGGATCGGCAGCTTGAAGAAGCCTGACATGGCGGCGGAGGCCGAGGCGTTGCTGGCCGGAAAGGGCTGGTTGCCGAGTCTGCTGCGGGCGCCGGTTCCGGCTAAGGAGGGTCAACCCGACGTCATGCCGGCGTCGCAGGAAGCCGCTTAAAGGAAGCCGGTGGGCCGCCCCGGCGGCCCGTTTCCCCCCCTTCTGACTGGCCGCGTACCGATGGGGTGCGCGGTCTTTTTTTTGTCCGCTGTTCTGGCGTGCTGGCGCGGGAAGCGACAATCGCCAAGCCGATCTCCCCGATGTTCAGACCGACCCATACGGCCTCTCGTGCGCGATAGGGCCGAGGGGTGCGGGCCGTACCGGCCCCACTGTCCGTCGCAACGGCGGGCGGCGACTTTCTTCCCCTGGCCTCCACCCCACGCGCGTGGCGCGTGAGGACCCCGGATGTCGGCCATTCCTCGCGAATCAACAAAGACGCCGCCCGCCGTCCTCCGCTGATGAGGTGGACGACCCCACTTTCGGCATCGATGTGCCATTGTGGCAGTCGTTGAGGAGCTGTCACAAACAGAGGAGCCGTCCGCCATGGATATTACTACGATCGGGTTCGATATCGCCA
>JAMFTA010000005.1 GCA_026225565.1 Caulobacter sp.
ACTCGTCTCACGGATATGGGCAGGAGCATTGCCGGCCCCAGACCGCCATCAACCGCTTCGTCGCCGATCCCGACAAAATCATCGCTGCCAAGCCAAGGGCGCCAAGTGTTGAATTCCATCCACTAGGGTGGGGTAGGGCCTCCTACGCCCGCGTGGAGACACGTTGCGGTTGGGCTGACAGCGCCCCTCCATGAGTTGAGAGTATCGCCTAAGGCCCTTACCAAAGGCTCCAGATCGTCCTCATAGTGACGCCACTGATCTAGGCCGTCACGAAATATCGGCCGGCGGACCTGCTCCGAACTGACCGTGCGCACGGCTCGTTTATTTTCATAAAATCTGAGGCAGCTCTCCTCAAACGGAAGGCCGCAATACCGTAGTAGAGATCGTATCTGACTTTCAGAATTTTGGATCATATCTTCATAAATAACACGATGGATGCCGTTGTGTGGAATTTCGTCAAAATGGTCCATGAGGGTGACGTAGTCGCGATAAAACAGGCCAACATCGGTCAAATCATAGCTGAAAGATTGCCCCTGATTGAAGTGTTGCTTGAACGCGGAGAAACAGGATGCCATCGGATGGCGGCGGGCATCGATAATTTTTGCGTTCGGCAGTATCAAATGGATGAGGCCGATATGCTGAAAATTGTTTGGCATCTTATCGATAAAGAATGGTCGGTCCGTTTTTCGATAGATGCGAATCTCCTCTAAATACCGAATTCCCAACGCCACGAACGCTTCTGGAGCCATTTCTTCGAGAATTTCGGGGTATCGAGGCTCTAAAGCAGAGGTTTCGAGGCGACCCAAACTGGACGCGAGCAAATGAATGTTTGGAAGCTCCATTGTCCCTTCGACCTGAGAATGGGACGAGAGTATCTGTTCAATCAAGGTGGATCCGGCTCGGGGTAGACCCACAATAAAGATCGGCGCCGTCGACGGCGCCCCTACGCCTTGCCGATCGGCGAAGAAGCCAGGGGTGAACACAGCCTTGGACCGCTTGGTGAACCGGGTTGTCTCGGAAGGGTCATAAGGCGTCTGAGCGCGCCTCACAGCCGCGCCGGCCTGATAGTGCTGAAACGAGGCTGCGTATGCGCCGTCATCTTCGAACGCCTTGCCGAGCGCATAATGCAGATGAAGGCGATCGTCGTCGGACAGGCCCGGTCGCGCCGCCTGGGTGAGCATTTCTGCGCGGTCGGCGTCGGTGAAAAGCGTCACCTTTAGATTGGCCAGTCCCCAGAAGGCCTCGCCATGGCCCGGCGCGAGCGCCAGGCAGCGTCGATAGGCGGCGACGGCGTCATCGAGTCGACCGACCGTGCGCAGGGCGTGACCGTAGTTAAGCCAAAGGCCCGGCTGCCGGTCGTATTTCGTCAAAAGCTCGTTGTATATTTCGAGGACGCGGTCGTGCTCGCCGATCAGGGCGAGGCAGGCCGCCAGGAGATTGCGGTAAGCGGGATCGGCGGGGTATCGGGCGAGCAGA
Organism: Caulobacter sp.; assembly: GCA_026225565.1. Taxonomy (GTDB): domain Bacteria; phylum Pseudomonadota; class Alphaproteobacteria; order Caulobacterales; family Caulobacteraceae; genus CAIOYC01. The sequence goes on from JAMFTA010000005.1 coordinate 1,477, forward strand.
TGCTCGACGTTAGCCAGCGCCTCGGCGGCCTTTTGCTGGCGAAATTGGGCCGAAGCCAGGCTGAACCTGACGCCGCTGGCCTCCGGCGCTAAAGTCAGGGCGTGGTCGAGCAGCGTTTCAGCGTCCGCGAACCGGCCGAACCGCGCCGAAAGCTCGCCGAGCATACGCAAGCCTTCGGGATGATTGGGGCTGGCGGAGAGAAACCTGCGAAGCTCCTGCTCCGCTTTAGCAAGATCGCCTCTAAATATAGCTTGGCCGGCGGGCTTGAGACGAGGATCCCTCACGGCGGCGCAATCGTGGCCGGCATAGGCATGGTCGGCGCCGTCGACATCGCCCTCAATGAACAGTTGTTCGCCCAGAAGGCGCCACGCGTCTACAAGATCGTTGTTGAGCGCCGTCGCCTGGCGCAGGGCGGAGATGGCCCCATGCCGCTCTCCCAATGCCGCCAATGTGGCGCCCAGTTCGTATTGGGTGTTGGCGGCGCGCGGGTGGGCCCGGGCCAATGGCTCCAGAACACGACGAGCGGCGGCGGCGTCCCCTTGTCGGCGGCGCGCCGAGCCGAGGATTAAGAGGATGCGCGGGTCGTTCGTGGCAAGGCGGGCGAGGTCTCTGGCCTTGCGTTCCGCGAGCGCTGGATCTGTCGCCAGCAACGTCGCAGCATTTTGGATTTCCTGGGCTAAATAGGACCGCGATCCCACAACTGGCTCGTCTTCTGAAAATTAACCCAAACATGAAGTCGGGCCCAAAGTCACTTTGGGCCCGTCCACATCTTGCATCAAGTCCGTGTATCCGGACCGAGCCCGAAGGCCCGGTCCGCCCGACACGTCAGAAGGTGAACGTCACCCGGCCGTAGTAGTAGCCGCCGTTGATGCCATAAGGCGAAAATCCGTAGGGCACGCCGGACACCAAGGCGCCGTTGACCGGTTCGATGGTTCCGCCGTTGTTCCCCTCCGGGGTCTTGGGCGGGAACTGATTGAACAGGTTATTGGCGCCGATCGATAGTTTGACCTGCGGGGTGATCTTATAGGCCACCTCAAGATCGGTGATGCCAGTGGCCGGAATGACTTCCTTGAAGGCGCTCGCTCCGTCCCCGCTGCCGTTGAAGCTGGTGAGTTGGGAGGCTTCTCCGTAGATCGTCTCGCGCAGGTTCACCGACCATTGGCCCTTGGTCCAATAGGCTTGCAGAATGGCTTTTTCGCGCGGCGTGCTGGTCAGAAGCCCGCTAAGCGCGTTGGCGTTCAGGAACTCGGTTTGACCGAACAGGGTGTTGGTCACCGTGGCCGGCAGGGCGTTGATCTTGGTCACTTCGGTCTTGTTGTAGTTGAAGCCCAAGGACCAATCCACGTGACCGTATTCTTCGAAGTCCGAAGAATAGGTTGCCGTGGCCTCGAAGCCGTCGGTCCGGGTGTTGCCGGCGTTGGCGAAGATCGAGATGCCGGCGTAGCTCAAGCCGGAGTCCAGCGTCACGCCGCGAGCGCTGATGGCGTTCAGCACGCCTTGGGACACCACGTTCGGCGTGGCGCAGCCTTGGGCGGCGCCGCAGCCCGATTCTTCGCCGAAGATGAAGCCCGAGACCAGGATGCGGTCCTTGATCAGGATGCTGTAGGCGTCCGCGGTGATCTGCAGGCGTGGCAAGGGATGCAGCACGACGCCCAGGCTGTAGTTGTCCGATTGTTCAGGCTTGAGCGGGCCAAAGCCCGCCAGGGTCGCCGCAGCCGAGTTGGGCGGCAGTTGGACGTCGGCGGAGGTCGGCGACACGTTGGTGCCGGAATAGTATTCTTCCGCGAGAGTCGGCGCCCGGAAGCCCGTGCTGGCCGTGCCGCGCACGGCTATCCAGTCATTGAAGTCATAACGGGCGGTGAACTTGCCCACCGTCGTGCTGCCGAAATCGCTGTAGTGTTCGTAGCGCACGGCCAAGTCGGTGGTCAGGTGTTCGATCGGATGGATGGAGAAGTCCGCATAGAAGGCATAGTTGGTGCGCCCGTGGATGGCCGCGTCCTGTGGCAGATAACCGTCGAAGGATTGGGCGCCGGCGCCGTAGTAAGAGGCAGGCTCGCCGCTCTGGATGCGGTAGGTGTCGTGGCGCTGCTCGGCGCCGAGGGCGACGTTCAGCGGCGAGGCCGCCCAGCTCATTGGGAACGAGCGGTCGAGATCGAGGGTGTTGGTCCACTCGGTGTTCTGGTAGCCGCCGTCGTAGAAGTTACGCTGCGGGGCGATTGGCGTCGCCGACAGCGCTTGTAGAACCGGGAAAAGCTGCGCGTTGGCTGAGTTGATGGTGCTCACCTGGACATCGTCTCGCCCGTAGGTGGTCGACAGATCCCAGTTCCAGCCCAGCAGGTCGCCCTTAAAGCCACCGGTGAACGAATAATCGGTTTCATCGAAGGCTTCCCGCGGATCAAACCCGTTTGGCAGCGGAAACACCGTCACGCCGGTAGAGGTGACGCCGGATATCTTCGTCGGAACCCGATAGTTCTCGAAGTGAGACGAGACGCGCTGGCTATAGTTGCCAAAGCTGTAGAACTTCAGATCGGGCGTGATGTCGTAGCCAGCATTCCAGAAACCATTATAGAGGTTGTAGGTGGGATCGCCGTTCAGGCGGTTGAAGCCCGGATAGTTGTCCGCTTTCAGGATGCCAGCCGTGGTGAAGGCGCTGTTGCTGGCAAGAGGGTGACCTGCGGCGTCCGTTACGCGGCGGTCGCCCGTCCCCTGCTCGCTGAACCCGTGATATTGCTCTTCCAGGGTGACGTTCAAAAAGCCCTTGTCGGTGATGGCAATGCCCTTGTTGACGTACCAAGAGCCGGTGTTTCCGTCCCCTTCGTAGTACTGGCCGCCCGTCAAGGAGGCTACGCCGCCGTGTGCGGAGTTTTTCAGGATGATGTTCACAACCCCGGCGATGGCGTCGGTGCCGTACTGGGCCGCGGCGCCGTCGGTCAGCACTTCCACGTGGTCGATCGAGCCGACCGGGATGAAGCTCAGGTCTACCGTGGCCGCGCCGGAATAGGCGCTTCCGCCGTCCACATAGAGGTCGGCGGTGGAGTGGCGGCGCTTGCCGTCCACCAGCACCAGAGTGTCATTGGGGCTAACCCCGCGCAGGGCGGCGATGGAGAGCACGGCGGCGGCGTCGCCGGCGTTGTGGTCCACGTTCAGGGACGGAACAGAGGTCTGTAGCGAGTCCGAAAGGCTGGTGGCGCCGGTGCGCTGTAAAGCCTGGCTGCCGACGATTTCAACGGGTGCGGCGCTATCGGCAGCCTTCAGCCCAGTTGTTCTGGTGCCGGTCACAATTACCTCTTGCGAGGTGTCGGTCGATTGCGCCATCGCTGATCCGGCGCAAAGTGTCAGCGCAATCGTACTGGCGCTTAGAAAAAGAGACTTCATGAATAACCCCCGTTAAATTTCAAATTCTCGACCACTGCACACCTCATCCCAAGATGTAGAGACGATGATTGTAGTATTTCACGACAAAGCTAAAGATAACGGAGCGCTGTCCAACATCTGCGGGCGCGGCAAATTGGACCAATTGTTGTGCCGGCAGATCAAGCTCGATCAACCCCCCTACGGATCCTGAGCAACGTCATCTGGAGCATAGGCTGCGCCCGCTGCAACAGTGGCAAGTGGCAATTTTGCATGTAGATGGCGTAACGGAGGGAACGCCCTTCATTTGCCAATATTTCGGACGAAAAGATCGGCGGCGCCAAAAATATTGTCATAAAAACGACGCCAATCCCGCTCGGCACGAGCGGCGTGCAGACATCCTGGCGCTGGCGGCGACCGGCCGAATCGACGGCCGGATCTGTAAAGTCCAATGATTTAAGGCAGTTGGTTTTAGATCGCGGCTCGTGCCGCTAGCGATCCCCGCTTGGCGCTCTGGTGAGCATTTGAGCCTCAAAAACGGCGCGGGCTCGTTCGTCCTGCGCCGAGATCAGTGGCCACACGCGGTCGATCTCGCCCTCGTGCTTCCGCCACTTACCGGGATCGGGCGGGGTAAGGGCGTTGCGGGCGATCGGGAGCGTGGCGCCCAGCGGCGTGGTCCAGGCGATTTCCAGGCCGCGGCACAAACGCCGCACCTCCCCGCCCGGCGCGCCGATAAGATCCTCGTACTGGATCGACCGCCAGCGCTGCGGAGGAAGGACCGAGAGGTCATCGAGGATGAATCGTGTCGCTGTCGCCCATTGGGTCGCTGCAATTTCAGGCAATTTTGCGCCGACCAGTTCCTGCCAACCTGGGATCAGCAGCAACGACCACGGAAGACCCGACCAGCCTGGAATATCCCCATAGGTTTTGAACCGGCCCGAAGACCAGGCTTCGATCATGCTGGCGAGCGTAGGTCGAGGATTCCGGTAGAGGTAGACGAACTGCGCCTCGGGAAACGCCTTCGCCAGAAATGGAATGCGAAGCGCATTCTTGGGGGTCTTTTCGAGCATTCGCACGGGCCGTCCCGGTGTCGCGGGCCGACCGCCGGCGTCGCGCAAGGCCGAGAAGAACCGCTGCCGTATCTGCTGGATCACGGCGGGTGTGGCGTCAGCGGCGGTAAGACGATTGGACGCCCAGCCTTGAGAAGAGGGGTGCAATTGGGAAATTGCTTCGATGAGCCCATGGGATTCGCCGCCGATGGTGCTCAGCTGCTCGGATTTCGCCAGGGTCTCAAAGAGCAGGGTCGACCCTGACCGCGGCGGGCTGACGATGAAGATGGGGCGGTCGAAGTGCGGGTCACGGGTCAAAGCCGGCGCCGACGGGAACTGCCCGGTTGGGGAAAGGCCGGCGGGGGCGGCGCCGACCGGCGCATTGGGTCGAGCAGAAGGGCTCGCAGGATGACTAGGCGGAGCCATACGATCGTCGCCGTCCATCGATGAGCCGCCGCCGCCCGAGAGGGCCGCATCGAAGATTAGCGCCTTCAGGCAAAGGCCGAGAGCCATTTGGTTCTTGAGGGGTATGGAATGCACCCCTTGGGCCTCCAACGTCCGCCACGTGTTGAGGAGAAGCGCCGCATATTCCGGGCGAACGGACGGCAGATCGCCGGAGCGCGCCCACAGCGCATGCCAGTTCACCCGAAGCCGATTCAAGGTTTGGGCGACGGCGCCCAGGGACGGATGCCCCGGCGCCACCTCGCCGAGCAGGAAGCCCAGATGGTCACGCATCTCCCACGGGGTCATAACATCGGGGACGTTCTTGGTTTCGTAGGCGAGGGAGGCTGGCGCCGATCTTGGGGGCGCCGCTGAGGGTGTCCAATCGGGCGCGTTGCTCCCAGGCGAGCGTCCGCGTTCGATCAGGTTCAACAGCCCGTCCCCACCTACGGTGTCAGCGACCAGATGAATCCGCGCCCGGGTCGCGTCATTGTGGACCCGGTGCAGACTCCAGGTGTCGAAGATCCAGCATTCGCCAGCCGCCATGTTCACAACTTCGTCGCCGCAATGGAATCGAACCGTGGGCTGGGTGACGATCGGGATGTGCACCCGCATATGGTCGCGCCAATAGTAGTCCGTATCCACGTGCGCGGTGACCTCGGCGTCGCCTGACAACCTCATCAACCGTGACCGGCCCCAGGTGGCGCCGAGCGTCTCCAGCACCTGCATGAGATAGGGACAGGCGAGGAGGGACGGCGTTGGCCCCATCGCCCCCGCCCGGGCGTCGCTCGACGGATCGCCGTCCGTGGTTATAAGCGGGAGAGCGTCATTTCCAGGGAAGTTCTTCGGGTGAGCGCGCCACTCTGAGGCGGGAATGCTGGCGACTTCCTCGGCCAGTCGCAGATGGTCGAACATGACCGGCAATTGCAGGAACCGAGCTCTCAGTTTCATCGATCTACCCTAAAGCTCCGATGTCGGAAGTTTTTGATCGCCCGCGAGAGCCGAGTCAAAACGCCTTAGCCTTGGAGCGACCCAAGGCGAGGACTGAATCGCGGCCCCGGCTCGATTCTCGTGGAGACTGGCTGGCGGCGCCCCTTTCAAGCGGCGAGGCCGTAGCCTTGGAACTGTTCGATCGAGCGGGGGGCGATGATCAGCGAATCGACCGCGGGCGTATCCAGGATGAAGCGCAACGCCGCTCCGGGCACGGTCCAACCTTTGTCGGCGGCGCGCTGCTTCAGTACGGCGATCGTCTCAAAGGTGGCGGGGGTGAGCAGCGCTTCGTAATATTCCGGTGCGTCGCCAACGCGGGTGCCTGCCGCGGCCTGGCGGCCCGCCTGATATTTTCCGCTGAGAAGGCCGCCGGCGAGGGGGCTGAAGGCGACGTAGCGAACGCCTTCAGCCGATGCGAGTGGAATCACCGCGTCAAGGTCGCCCTGTTCGAGCAGGTTGAATTGGTTTTGCAGATAGCGGAACGCCGGCCGCAGGGTTTCGCCCGAAAGCTGCAAGACGGCCTCCAGATCCTGCAGCGTCGCGTTCGACACGCCGAACGATGCGATCTTGCCTTGGTTCAGCGCATCTTCCAGAGCCCGCAGGGTTTCGTCCAGAGGCGTCTGTGAGTCGAACTCGTGCAGATAATAGAGGTCGATCCGCTCCAGCCCCAATCGACGCAGAGATTCGTTCAGATGCAGGGCGATTTGAACCCGGCTCAGAGGATGCTCTCCCGGCGGGCAGCCATTGGGATTGCCGACCTTGGTCGCAACCTGGACGTCAGCCCGCCAACCCTTGTCCTGGCGCTGCAACCATTCGCCCAAGACGATTTCGCTGACACCCCCGCCGTAGGTGTTGGCAGTGTCGAAGCGGGTCAAGCCCATGGCGCGAGCGCAATCGAGGAGCACGAGCGCCCTGTCGCGTCCGTCGCCCTTGTCACGCAGCGTCGGCGAAGAGCCGAGACCCCCAAAGTTGCCGCATCCGAAGATGATCCTGTTCAACTCGTCGGCTTTGATCATGGCGTGATGTCTTCTTGGCGCTTTAGAACGGGTCTTGGCCGCTGAGGATGGCGCTCAGCTTCGATGCATCGATGTTGCCGCCGGAGATGATGCAAACGATATCGCCGCCGCCCGCCTTTCCAGACAGCGCCAACGCCACGGCGGCTGCGCCTGCGCCTTCTGCGATGATGCGATGCTTCAAGGCCAGGTGGCGTATGGCGTTCGTGATTTCGCCGAACGAGGCGCATAGCGCCTGGTCCACCGTCTCGCGCACCAACGGCCACATCTCGTCGAGCACTGTGGCGCTTCCTATCCCGTCGACGAAGCTCTGATCGAAGCTGACCTTGATGGGGCGCCCCGCCGCTAGAGCCGCCGCCGCAGGCTGAGCCGCCTGGGACTCCACCGCGATCATTCGCACCTTTGACCTCTGTCGCCGCATGACCGAACCGATCCCGCTGATCAGTCCGCCTCCGCCGAACGGCGCGATCACCGTATCGACCCCTGGAAGGTCTTCGAGGATTTCCGCGCCGATCGTGGCGTTGCCGGCCACGACCGTCGAATCGGCAACAGGGTGGAAGAACAGGCCGTCCACGCCGTCGAATTTGCGACTGCTCATGACAGTCCACCAGTCGTCGAACGGCAGGCGGATCACCCGCGCGCCCAAGGCCTCGAGAGCGGCCACCTTAGTTGCGGCGGATCCGTCCGGCGCCACGATGGTCGCCTGCACGCCCATTTCCCGAGCGACCCAAGCCAGACCTTGGCCAAAGTTGCCGGCGCTGGGCGCCAGCACGCCTTTGCGCAGAGCGGCCGGGTCCGCAGTCTTCATAGCGTTGACCGCCGCGCGGATCTTGAAGGAGCCCAGCGGCTGCAGGTTCTCGAGCTTGATATAGATATTGGCGGGCGGCCCGTCGGCGCGCGGAATTTGGACGTCTAGCCGCCATAGCGGCGTGCGCCGGGCGATCCCGGCTATGTTGGCGCGGGCGGCGTCTACGTCCGCGGCGCTGGGCAGACGCAGGGGGCTTTGCAAAGCCATCTCCCCTGAGTTGCGGTCCATGCTAAAAGTCGATCGTCTGGCCGACGCCCTGAGCGCGAGCCTGTTCCAGAACATAGTGGGCCGACGCCAGGTCTTCGGCGGCGATGCCGAGAGACTTGTAGAGGGTGACGTCGTCGGCGCCGGTCCGGCCCGCCTTGGCGCCATTGGCCACCTCCCCGATCTCTCCGAGGATGTGGTCCGGCGTAATGTCCCCGGACTTTAGCGCCTGCAGGTATTCGCCGCCTTCATGAACGGTGGAGTCGCGGTAATCCACGAAAAACCTCGCTCGCTTGACGGCGTTCGTGTCGATTTCGGCCGAGGTGGCGATGCTCGATCCCACGACATTGAGGTGAGCGCCGGGCGCGATCCACTCGCCAAATAGGATCGGCTCACGCGCCTTCGATACGGTGCAGATGAGATCGGCGCCGGCCACGGCGTCCCGCACCTCCGAAACAGGTTCGATGAGGCGCTTGTGGCGAGCGCCTTCGGATTGCGCGAACGCCTCCGCTGTCTCGCGCCGGCGGGACCATACCCGGACCCTGCGGATTTTACGGACCGCCAGCATCGCCTCGAGATGGCTGCGCGCCTGTTCCCCCGCGCCTAGAAGCACGAGATCGCCTGCGTCCTCCCGCGCCAGAAGGCGCGTCGCCAAGCCGCTCACGGCGGCCGTGCGGATGGCCGTTATCTCCGCCCCATCGAGCATGGCCACGGGACGTCCGTGCTCGGGTTCGAACAGCAACACCAGGCCCAGGTGCGATGAATAGCCGGCGGCGACGTTGTTTGGAAACAGGCTGACCAGCTTGACGCCAAAACATTCAGGCTCGGCCAGAAAGCCCGGCATATTGCCCATGAGCCCGCCGTTGGAGACAGGCATGACGGTTCGAAGCGGCAGGCGCGCACGCCCCTCCGAGACGGCGATCATCGTCGTCTCCATGAGATCTATGCAGGCGGCCATGGGGAGCAGGGCCTTGACCTCGCTCCCGCGCAGAATGCGAATTTTCAAGCTTGCTCCTCGTTAAGCGCCGAATCCGATCGGGACGCTGGTCATGGTCTCGCCAAGGATGACGCGGCTTTGTGAGTCATCGGGCCGCCGGGCGGCGCCTTCACCTTCTTCCATATGAAGTAGGCGACGGACAACAGGATCAGCCAGGGGACGCCGACGATCCAAGAGAGGTTCCAATCATGGTCCAGCCCCATGGTGACCAGAACCGCCGTCAAAAGCCCCAAGCCGGCGATCTGCATCGCCGGAAAGAACGGCATCTGCACGGGCAGGTCCGCCGCTTTGTGGACCTGACGAAATCGAAAATGGCAGAGCAAGATCGACATCCAGACGATGATGGCGCCAAACAGCGCCACGCCCTGAAGGTAGCTGTAGGCCCTGGGGGTCAGCTTCGCCAGGCTCGCCGCCAAAAGGATGCAGCCGCCCGACAGGAAGGTGGCCGCCACCGGCGTTCCCGATACGCTAAGGCGGCCCAAAATCCTGGGCGCATACCCACCTCGTGACAATGAGAACAGCATTCTCGAGCAGAGATAGACGTTGGTGTTCATACCGGATAGTGCCGCGCTGATCACGACGAAGTTCATGATCCCTGCCGCGCCGGGGATGCCTGTGTGCGCCAGAACCTTGACGAAGGGGCTCTGCGCCACCGTCACGCTGCCGCCCGTCTGCGTCCAGGGAATGACCGCCGCCACGATCGCCAGCGCCAGGACATAGAAAAGAAACAAGCGCAGCGCCATGGTGCGCAGAGCCGCGGGGATGGCCTTTTCGGGATTGGGGACCTCAGCCGAGGTGACCGCAATCACCTCAATACCGACGAACGATAGAGCGCCCAAAATAACGGCCATCCACATGCCTTTCAGCCCGTGGGGAAGGAAACCGCCCGGCAGCTGGTAGAGGTTGCCCAAGCCTACGGGCTTGACCCCGAAGCCGACGATGTTGGCGAACCCTATGATGATGAACAGCACGATGGCGGTCACCTTGATGAAGGCGAACCAATATTCGACAGCGCCAAAATTGCTGACGGACCGGCAGTTCACATAGATGACGATCGCGGCGAACCCGAGCGACCAGATCCAGACTGGCGCCTCGGGAAACCAGTAGGTCATGTAGATGCCGGCGGCCACCGCCTCGAATCCGGTGGCGATCACCTGAGCGAACCAGTAGGTGTAGCGCACGACAAAGGCCGCCCAGAGGCTGAGATAGGTCTCGGCATAGGTTCCGAACGACCCCGCCGTGGGGTGAACCACCGCCATTTCCGAAAGACTGAAAACCATGGCCAGGGCGATGAAGCCGGCGATGGCGTAGCTGATCAGGACAGAAGGACCGGCATATCCGAGCGCGACTCCGCTGCTCAAGAATAGGCTGGTGCCGATGGCGCCGCCGAGGCTGATCATGATCACTTGACGTTTCGTGAGGCCCTTTTTCAGGCCCCGCTCGCGGTCAGTCGCCACCAGATCGTGCAAGCTAAAATGTCCTGAACTGCTTGATCGCCCTCTAACCACGAAATTGGCCCGTGCGAGCGCTGGACGCTGTAAGATTCCATCGAATTCGCCCGAAAAGCAGATTGCAGGCGCCAGGCGCCTAGCGCAGGCGTGAAACGCTCAAGGCGACGTCAGGGAACAGCGCTGAGGTTGGCATCCTGGAGCCGACATTGCTGGCATCCCCCAACGTCGTCTTTCTTGAGGAAGATAAGTTGAGATTGGGCGCTGATTCACGGGTCCTAAGCCCCGGTCAGGAGGGTGGAACTACGGCGCCGCCCGCCGCGAAGATGCAGATGGAAGGCCGTGCGCTATGCCGGCGCCCGAAGGGACGCCTCCTCGCCGAAACCTACGGCTTGGGCGGTTTCGGCCAGCGGTGGGTCGGCCGCGTGAGCATGGCGATGTTGCGCTCCATGTCGCAGACCTTGGCGAGATTTTCGGTCAGCCGAGCCATCGTCGGCGTCTTCAGGGCGTGCGCGGCGTCCTCGACGGTCGCGAACCAGCATTCGTCGATCGCTTCGAACGGGAAGTCCCGTGGCGGCGTGTCGATGGTCGCGTTGAGCGACCAGCGCTGGGCGCCCAGCGTGCCGGCGGCCTCCGCACAGAGCTGCGCATATTCGCCTTTCAGATGCGCCTCGAACGCATCGCGCGATATGTCCGCCTTGCGGCGCAGGAAGCGGAAGACCGCAGCCTCGCCAAGCGGGCCTTCAACCGCCCGGGTTTCACTGCAGTAGAAGCTGAAATCGGGCGTGTATCGATCGAAGACGCGTAACTCGTCCTGGTCGATCAGCACGCGCTGTTCGGGTGAAAAACCTCTGCCGTAAAAGGTGTCGAGCTCGGGGGCTTCCGCTACGCTGACGCCATCGTGTTCGCTCGATACGGGCAGGACGCCCAGCGCCGGGTCGTCGACGCGGGTGGTGTAACGCATCCAATCGATCGTCCCCGACATGGCTGGGAACTGACCGGCGAAGATGGCGTGCGATCTCCAGGTCCGTGGCCAGTCCTCCCAAGCGACCGTGGGCGCGCGCCGCGCGAGGTAGAGCAACTTATAGGCCATGAAACCTCTCCTTTCAGGCGTCGGTCAGATCGGCTTCGCTGAACACCGAAATGGGGGCGAGCGGCCTCATCATCACGAGCGGGATGACGCGCGCCGTCTGAGTTTGATAGCCGGCGTAGAAGGGGTAGCAGTCGACCATGTAGGCCCAGATTTTCTCGCGCTCGGCGCCCTCGGGCTCGCGCCAGCTGGCCCGATAGGCCTGGGTCGCGATCTGGAAATCCACCGTCTCGCTCGCCAGGATGTTCTGATACCACTGCGGGCTGTCGTCAGCGCCGCCCTTGGAGGCGCAGATCACCACCTCGCCGCCGATGTCGCCGTAGCAAAGCGCGTTGATCATCGTGCGACCGCTCTTACGACCCTTGTAGCGGATCATGCAGTGGGTCCCGAACGAAAAGCCGCCGGCGCCGGTGATGTCCATGATGTGACCCTGGGCGCCGCCGGAGCGGAGATAGAGATTGCGATGCTCCTTGACCCACTCAAACGTGCCGGCTGGGCGGGTGATTTCTGGGAGTTCGCTCACTGTAGTCTCCTTCCCTGGACGGTTCGCCGCTGCTTTTCGCCAACGGCTGGCTGTCGCCAACGCATAGGGCGCCGCCGTCCAAATGTCGCAGGACCCGGATCGCGTGACCATGCGGCTTGCTCGATCGCGTTGACGCAAGAGGATGGCCTGCTTGTCTTGGCTGGCCGTGGGGCGGCGGTTCACCAAGGGCGGCCTTAAGCGCCGCTGCTCCAGCGGCCTGCTTTTGCTCCGCCGCGCACAAACGACCCCATTTGGCGTCTCGCGGAACGCCGGCGGTCGCTTAAATATCCGATGTCAAAAGAGACCCGGATAATGACCGCCGTCGATGAGAATGTTCTGATTTGTGATGTATCCAGCGTGACTGCTCGCCAGGAAGGCGCACATCGCGGCGAACTCCGCCGGCCGACCCAGCCGCTTCGCTGGGAGGGTGGCGATGAACGCCTCTTTGAAGGGGCCACGATCTTTGTCGGCGAGATCCGCCATCCTCTCGAACCCGACTCTTAGACGATCTGTTTCGATCATCTCGGGAAGCAGGTTGTTGATCGTAACATTGTCGGCGACCCCTTCGCGCGCAAGCCAGCTCACCGCTGCGGTCAAGCCTGCGCGCGCGCCTACGGACAAGGGCAACACCTCGCTAGGCGCCTTGATGAGAGCGGAGGTGATGTTGATTATGCGTCCAAATCGTCTCGCCCTCATTTGCGGATGAACCGCGCGGATGAGCGCCAGCGGCGCGAGCATGTTGCTCTGAAGCGCGGCCAGCCAATCATCCTCCGAAAAGCTGGCAAAACGACCCAATGGAGGCCCGGGTGAGTTCGTAACGAGAATGTCCGGCTCCGGGCAAACGTCGAGGGCCATCTCGCGACCGTAGGGAGTGGTTATGTCGCCAACGGAGATGGTCACCTCCGTCCCAGTGATCGCGCCGATCTCGTCAGCCGTCTTCGATAGAACGGCTGCGTTTCTCGACGTGATCGTAACCAAGACCCCCTCGGCGGCCAACGCCAGAGCGCAAGCCTTTCCCAGTCCTTGGCTTCCCGCGCAGATCAGCGCCCGTTTGCCCCGTATATTCAAGTCCACGACGCGTCCCGATCCACTTCTGTCCTTGCCCGCGTCGCTGGATTATCGCGCGCCCGACCCGCTCTATCCGATAAGTCTATATCGCTTTGGGCGGTTTTGGATCGTCTGGATGTTCAAAACTTTGCGGCGACACCTATTCCAATGAGCCGTGGATCCGCCAGCGCACGACTTATCGAAATCGTGTTGCTGGCGGTATAGATGCTGTAGTGGGTGTCGGTGAGGTTTTCGGCCCAAAGCGAATAGGTGAGGCGCCCTTTCGGGTCGGTCCAGCTCAACCGCCCGTTCACGACGCCATAGGCCTTCTGCGGGCTAAAATCGCCGGACTGGAAGAAGAAGCCGCTGTTATAGGAATAGGTTCCAGTGGCCGCGAACTCACCCCCGAAAAGGGCGTTCGTGTAGGTCAGGCGGGCGTCAGCCTGATCCCGAGGCGCGCGAATAATGCGGCTCCCTGAGGAGTCATACGGCGAGACGCTGGTCGCCCCCCCGGTTGCGAGATTGGGTATGAAGACTTGGGCCGTGGTGAAGCTGCTGTAGCGTGCAGTCGGCAGCGCCGAAACCCCTAGATTGAAGGAGAAGTGGTCCGACAGATTTCCGCTCGCGGTGGCTTCGAAACCCTGAATTTGCGCCCGTGCGGCGTTTTGCAACAACACCACAAAGGCGCCGTTGACGAATGTATTACTTTGGACCTGAATATTGTTATACTCGTAGTCAAAAGCGGCGGCCGTAAAGGTTATCCCCTTAAACTCAGCCTTCGTCCCGATCTCATAGGCGTCGATCTTTTCGGGCTGAACGGGAACGGCTGGAAGCGCGTAGGCATTGTAGACCCCGCTTTTAAAGCCATCGCTCGCAGACGCGTAGACGTTGAACTTTTCCGTCAGATCGTAGCGCACGACCGCCCTGTAGGTCGGATCGGTGTAGGTCTTCTCGGCGTTCGCCGTGCGAATCCCCGCCGCCCGAACAGTGTCCGTGTAAAGGAAATGTTTGCTTTCTTCCGTATATCGCCCCCCAAAGGTGAGGTGGAGCTTAGACGTCGGGTTGTAGGTCAGCTCGCCGAACGCGGCATACGAGTTGGTGAGCATGGAATCCCTAAATCCAGCCACTTGCACCCCATGCGGAGCATCCGTACTGAAAGAATTGAAATAAGGATTTCCCGCATCAGAATAGTAATAATATAGACCGGCGACCCATGTAACCACGCCTCTTGACGGACCGGTTACATCGAATTCCTGGCTGAGGGTCTTCTGCTTTTGGTCCAGGCGCAATCCACCGCCGGCGAGGTTCGTCCTATCCGAGTCTACCTGATAAAGCCCATCTGCATACCGGTAGGCTGAAATGGATCGGACCGTCAGGTAACTTAAGGGATCCCAGACCGCATCGACGCTCACGCCATCGGTCGTGATATTGGCGATGGGCTGGGTGGAGCCGGAGTATTGGAAGTCTCCGGGGATGATTGCGGCCGGGTTGGTGCGATTTACATTCTGCCCATTGATCGGCACGTCCGCATATATTGAATTGTCGTGCCGTCTCGAATAGTCGGCGGCGATCGTGACCCTGAAAGTGTCGAGCGGCTTGAACAGCAGCTTTCCCCGTGTGGAAAAGGTGTTGTCGTATCCGTAGGTGCGCCCGGCGTCCGGCCCGATGCCCTTTGTCGGCCCATTGCTGTTCTTATAAAAGAGATCCAGGGAGCCAGCGAGTTGGTCCGTGATTGGACCGGTCGCGTATCCGCCGAGCTTGGTTTGATTGAAGTCGAAGCCGTAGTCGGCCGAAACCTCCGCCCGCGGCGAAAAGGACGGAGCAAGCGTCTCAATCCGAATGGCGCCGCCGGTCGCATTACGCCCGAACAGCGTTCCTTGGGGCCCCTTCGACACCTCAACTTGCTGAATATCCTTGAAATCGAAAAGTCCGGCGATCGCGGCGCCAATATAGACGTCGTCCAGATAGAGCGACACGTTCGATTCGTCGCCTGGCGAAGTGCCGATGGACGAGATGCCTCGAATGGAGGGTTGGTAGGCGATGCCGTTGCTGACAGAGACCAGACCGGGAGAGACCTGCTGAAGATCGCCCGTCGACGTGATGCCCGCGGCGGTAAGCTGCTGACCGGTGGTCACAGACACTGAAGCTGGCACATCCAAGAGGCGTTCTGAACGCTTCTGAGCTGTGACGACAATTTCGCCGACGACGGTCGACGCCGGCACAGGCGCGGAATTCGATTGTGCTAACGCCACGCCGCCGATGCATAGAGGCGCAAAAGCAACCCCCGCGACAAGAGTCGTTTTAATATAACGTAGAGTATTCATTCCTGCTTCCCCACCTAGCGCGCGCGAGCCGTGTCCGGCCTCGTTTTAGCGTCGTTCGGCAAAGCCTATCGGCGCTTCAGGAAGCAGTGCAACGACATAGACTAGACTTCTGGCGACAGCCGTTTCGGCGGGATAGCGGAGTCCGGCCATGGGCGCATGGATCCCACTTCAGCTTGAACGACCGCCTAGATCTGAAATATGTCTGGCTGGGCTTTGTCGCCTGTCCCTGGGGCGAGAGACTGTCGTGAAGCATCAAGCTTGTGTCGTGGCCGGTTAGGACCTGCGTCAATAGACTCCGCAGCGGACGATTGGGATGACGGTACGTGACAGGCGCGGAATTTTGACATGGCGGCCACGGATGAGGCGGACCCTTCGTTATTGCCGTCCGATCCGGCAGCCGGGCCAGATCGGCGCCCCCGAGAGGTGACCGAGCTCAGCAGCGGACGCGGCGTTTTCATCGTTGGGCTGCTTCTCCTACTCAACGTCGTCAATTTCATCGACCGCCAGATGCCCTTCATCCTGATCGGCCCGATCAAGGCGGAGCTGAAACTGTCGGACACAGAGATCGGTCTGATGGCCGGCGTCACCTTCGCCGTGGTCTACTCCTTCGCCGGCCTGTCGCTGGCGCGCCTGGCGGATCGTTGGAGCGCGCGGATCGTGCTTGCGCTAACCCTCTCGACGTGGAGCCTCCTGACCGCGCTCACCGGGCTTGTGCGCAACTTCCCGCAGCTCGTCTTATGCCGCATAGGCGTGGCCGCGAGCGAAGCCGGCAGCACGCCTACGGGCCATGCATTGATTGCACGGGTGTTTTCGCCTCAGCAGCGGGCCCTGGCGCTGGCCATTTTTTCCATGGGCGTGCCGTTTGGGAGCACCCTTGGCTTGGTGCTCGGCGGCTGGATCAACGACCACGCCAATTGGCGAACAGCCTTCGCCATCGTCGGCGTGCCGGGTCTCCTGATCGCCATCCTCTGTTGGTTCGCTTTACCGGAAGTGAGAAGCGCGCCCGCCAAGGCGGAACAGTCGACGCCGATCTGGGGTTCGGCGAAGTATCTCTTGTCGCTTCGGTCTTTTCGACACATGGCCGCGGCAAGCTCCCTGTTCGCCTGCGGCAGCTACGCCATGAACGTCTTTGCCCCGGCCTTCCTCATCCGCGTCCACCATCTCACTACGACGCAGGCCGGACTGGGGGTCGGTATCGCGTTCGGTCTTGGCGGCGGCGTCGGCACCTTCGCCGGAGGATATTTCGGCGATTTGCTTGGAAAGCGCGATCCCCGCTGGCGTCAACGCTTGCCGGCCATCGGACAAGTCCTCTCCGTGCCGACGGCGCTCGGCGCGTGGCTGGTCGCCGATCCGATCTGGTCCGTCGCTCTGCTCACGCTCACCTTCCTCTTCGGGCTGTTGTACTTTGCGCCGAGCTTTGCGGCCGCGCAGTCTCTCGCGCCGGATTCGATGCGGGCCGTCGCGTCAGCGGTCCTTCTTTTCTGCCTGACCCTCGTCGGATCCTCGGTGGGGCCCTTGGTAGTCGGTCGGGTAAGCGATCTGCTCACCCCTCGCTACGGCGCCTCATCCCTGCGCTACGCCATGTGCTTGATGGCGGTGACCATGGCTTGGTCGGCCGTACACTTCTACTTTGCGGCCGAGGCGCTGCCCGCCGACCTCGCGCGCCCAGACCTGACAGGAGCCCTTGACACGGTTCGCTGCTGAGGCCCCAGCCTTCAGCCGCCTCGTGCAGAGCCAATCCCGCCCATCCGTCACCGCAAAGTGCAACCACCGCGAACTTGCGACGGGGTGCGACGGGGCGCATGATGGCTCGCAAAGATCTGCGTGAAGACGGATCGAGGAGGGACGGATGGCTGTGGGTTTGGCCGCGTGCGACGCTGGCGAACGTGAGGCTAGGAACTTAGGCGGACAGTTCGACGTGGTGCATTCCGATGCGTTGCGCTTCTACCACGAGCTCGTGGTAGAGCTTGGCGATGACCCGAATCCGATCCTGCTCGAAGCGGGCGTCAATCCGGAGCTGTCGAGAACGCTGGGATTCGCGCTTCGCTACCGCAACTTCGTCCAACTTCTGGCCCTGACCGCAGATCACCTTGGCGTTCCAGACTTTGGATTGCGTCTTGCAGACCGCCAGCGCGGCGGCAGGGTGATCGGTCCGGTTGGCGTCGTGATGAAGAACTCGAAGACGGTGGGGCAGGCGCTCGGCTATTGCGCCAAACATATTCACGCCTACAGCGTCGCCACGCGGGTGCGGTTTCGACCAAATCGCGCCGAGCACATCCTATTCCTCGGATTTGAAATCCTCCTCGACAGCATCGCCGACACCCGTCAGGTGGTCGAGCACGCGTTGCAGCTCGCGAACCTGAACATCGCCGACATCACCCGCGGTGAAGCGCGAGCGCGCCGAGTACACTTCCGGCACGAACCGGCGGCGCCTCTGGCGACCTATCGCGCTCATTTCGGCTGCGAGGTGCTATTCGGGCAAGCCATGGATGGCCTCGTGCTGACGGAAGCGGACCTTTTGTGCGAAATCGCCGATCCCGACGAGCAGGTCTATGAGATGGCCACAAGCTTCATAGACCAACATTTCCCCATGGCGACCCCACCCCTCCACGCCCGCGTGCGGGGACTGATTTCGAAATATCTCGGAAGCGAGGACTGCACGAGCGATCACGTGGCGGCCGAACTCGGTATGCACCCCCGAACGGTGCAGCGCCACCTTCGCCATGAGCACACCTCCTTTGAAGAGATCAAGGATGAGGTTCGCCGCGACGCGGCGTTGCGTTACCTTCAGTGCTTTGAGATGCCCCTGACTCAAGTGGCGGAAAAACTCGGCTACGCCGAGGCGTCCGTGTTGTCGCGCAGCTGCCACCGATGGTTTGAGGCTTCGCCCGTGCAAATTCGGCGGCGGGCCGCCGGCGAGAAACTCGTCGCCGCCGAGTAAACGGCATGAGGGAGCCGCTGTCGCTTGGAGCCCTAGGTCTGTCCGGTCTTGTCGATACCTGCGCAAAGGTGGGGGTTACGTCGGGCTCAGCATGAGTCGGAGATCGAGTTGACCCAGGAAACCCGCTATCGGCCGACCGGCGGGCGAGGGGCTTTGACCCGCGACTTTGCGGAGTCGATTCAGGCGATCCTTCCCCTTGAGCATTTGCGCACTCCCCCACGAAGTGCGCCGAAACTTGGGCTGCGCTAGCGGACCTGGGTCTGTTCGGCATGACGTTTGATGAGGCGTGGGGCGCCAGCAGCCTTCGCCCTCAGCACTGGAGGAGAACACCATGGCGACGGAACCTGGCGGAGCCGGCGAAAGCCCCAGCGAAACTGAGCTGCGCCTGCACCTCGCCGCCGCTTACCGGCTGGTGGCCTTGCTCGGATGGGACGATCTGGTCGCGACCCATATTTCCGTTCGCCTGTCAGACGACAATGCCTTTCTGATCAACCCCTTCGGCATGTTGTTCGACGAAATCACGCCGGCCGACCTGGTCAAGGTCGACATGAATGGAAACATCCTGGGCGACACCGAATGGGGGGTGAACAAAGCCGGCTTTGTGATCCACAGCGCCGTCCATGCCGCGCGCCACGATGCGTGTTGTGTCATGCACCTGCATACGCCCGACGGCATTGCGGTATCGATGCTCAAAGAGGGTCTTTTGCCGCTGAACCAAACGGCCATGCTTCTGGCCAAAGACATCGCCTTTCACGAATACGAGGGCGTAGCGCTGGACATTGAGGAACGGGATCGCCTGGCGGCCGATCTTGGCGACAAGATGCTGATGCTTCTGCGCAATCACGGGACACTCGCCCTGGGGGGCTCGGTCGCCGAAGCGTTCACCGCCATGTACTTCCTCGAAAACGCCTGCACGATCCAGGTCCGGGCGCTGAGCATGAACCGGCCGCTCCATCCAGTGACGGACGAGGTGATCGGCAAGGTCGCCGATATCGGTCCCTTTGGAGGCCCGGGGATAGCGCAAAACCTCATTTGGCCCGCGCTGCTGCGAAAACTTGACCGTGTTGATCCTACTTGGCGCGGGGCGTCGCATTGACTGTTCGGGAACCCTAACCCCGACCGGGTCTGTCTCTCTCACCGCCAATGACTTTTTTATCCTATTGATTTTAAAATAAATCCTCCAATGTCGATTTCAACGGCCCCGCTCCGCGGTAGCCATGTCAACGCACCTAGTGCGCGCCCGAAACCACCCCACCCCACTTCAACTGAGTCAGTCCGAATTATCGGACACGGCGACTCGACGAGCTTTGAACCCACCCCGGTTAAGTGAGCCAGAACTATTTCTCAACGGCTTGACCCGCGCTGTCTGTCAGACCATGTCCCATCCGCCGCCAAAGCATCACGGTATTCCCTCCCCTCGTCGGGACCCCGCCCGAGGCGATCGACCACCATATCGACCTTGACAAGGGCCACGGCCGCATCGAGGAACGCCGCGTCTTCGTCTCGCGCGCCATCGACTGGCTCAACGGACAGCGCCGCTTCCCCGGCGAGCATCGCTTCCCAAAGCATGGGGCGGCTTCCTGACACGGCGGCCTAGCGGCGAATTAGCCTCGCTGTGCCCCTAGTCGCA
The DNA here is from genome assembly GCA_026225565.1 of Caulobacter sp. GTDB lineage: Bacteria > Pseudomonadota > Alphaproteobacteria > Caulobacterales > Caulobacteraceae > CAIOYC01. The sequence continues at coordinate 21,333 of JAMFTA010000005.1, forward strand.
GGTCGTTAGGCGGAGCTGGCTGGCGACCTGAGTTGTCGTGGCCGTAGCAGAGAACAGTCAGCGTCGCCTGTAGTCCCTTTCGGTCTTCTGCGGTAAGGCGGCCGAAGAAGCGCTCGTCGTTCAGGACCATTCGCTCGCGCGCCTGCGCCGCCAGCGTCGCCCCCTCGGCCGTCAGTTTGAGCGGCTGGTGTCTTCCGTCGGCCGCGGCCTTCTCAATGAGTCCGCGAGCGATGAGACCTGCCGCTAAGAGCGTCATGTTTGGACGATTGATGTTCAGTCGCCGGCAAATCTCGCTCTGGGTGAGGAAGGGCTGACTTCCCAGCACGATCATAATCGAGGCTTCCACGCCACCGAGGCTCAGCTCCGCCAGGCGTTCGGCCAAGTCGGCCTTGATAATCGACGCAGCCCGCCAAAGCTGGCGGCCGAGCAGGGATTGCAAGGGGTCGTGCTCGGCCATCGCTCCGTCAACTCCTGTGCGGTCCATCCAGCATCAAGCCTCAATGAAGAATGGCCATCAAATCGCCTCTGGCGCGCCACTCGTTTGCCTGGCCTCCTAGCCCATACGAAGCTGTTTGTGGATGAACCGAACGGTTTCGGCGAGCAATTCCTGGTCTTCGGGCGCGGCGTTGCCGAACCCACCGTGCGGCATCGCCTCGAAGACGTGCAGATCCGCCTCGATCCCGGCGCGCCGCAATGCCCGATGCATCATGACCGTGCTCGATAGCAGAAGGTCCCGCGTCCCGGACAGCAGGATAGTCGGCGGAAAGCCCTTGCTGAAGTCGCCGAAAACCGGGGAGAGCAAGGGATCGCGGGTGTCGTGGCCACCGGCGTAGAGCTGAAGCGCGGGGTTGTCGCTGGTGCGAAGGACCACGTCGATCAGCGCGTTGGTTTCGAAGGTGTCGCCCGATTGCGTCAGATCGACGGCGGCGGTGTGCAGCACGCAGGCTCCGGGCAGGGGCAGGCCCATGTCCCGCGCCTTCAGGATACAGGCCGCGGCGATATTGGCGCCCGCCGACGAGCCGTGGAAGGCTATGCGCTCGGGCGAGAACCGCTCGATCAGGAACTGGTAAGCCTCGACCACATCGTCAAGGCCGGTCGGAAAGGGATGGTTGGGCGGCATGCGATAGTCGATCGCGAACAGCCGCATCGCCGCAACGCTGGCGAGGGGCTGGCCGGCGTAGGCCGCCGTCCGCCCGCCGCCGACAATGAATGCGCCGCCGTGGATATAGAAGATGATCTTCTCGCCTTGGCTCGGCGAAAGCGTCTCCGGCGTCACCTCATAGAGGCTCGCCGCCGACAGGCGGTGTTCGGTGATCTCGGCCGGATAAGCCTGAACCTTCGCCTGGGTGGTCCCCGCCAAATAACTCTCGACCTGAGCGATATAGGCCCGCCAGCCCGCCAGATCATCGAGGGCGATTTCCGGCGGCGATATCTGCAAGCCCCGGGACAGGAAGGCCTGGGCCTCGGCGCTGACGCTGTGCGGCGTCGGTATCGTGCGGGCCGGTATGGCTACTCCGCCCTGCGGCGGCTGCGACGTGGTCATAAGGACGCTCCGTTCAAGGGATCTGCCGGTTGGCGGCGGCGCTCAGGGGGCGCTTCACCCCGAGGTTTTCGGCGAAGAATTGCGTGATAAGCGCATAGGCGCGCTGCGATTCCGGCAGGCTCGGATCGGAGAAGAAGCCGTGATCCATCCCGTCGAACAAGAGCAGCTGCGACTTCACGCCGAGTTCGACCAGCTCAAGGTGGCTTTCCACCGCGCCGCTCATATCGGGCGCGCGGGTGCCCGTAAGAAATAGAGTCGGCGGAAACGCCTTCAGCACATCCTTGGACGCCGACGGTACGGCGAGCGGATCGTGCGGGCTGGTTCCCGCAAAGTACATCGCGTCTGGGCCGAAGCTGTCCGGGTTCGGCTTTGCGGGCGGGACAATGCGAATCACGCTGCCCATGCGTTGCCAAAGTTGCGCTGAATCGCCCGCTCCGGATGGATGGGTCGAGGCGCAGAAGATGCCGATAGCGCCAGGTAGCGGCAGACGCGCCTTCAGGAACCAGGGGATCGCTTCCCCCGTGAGCATACCTCCGGCGGAGCAACCATAGATGCCGATGTTTTCCGGGCGATAGGTCTTTAGGAGGTCGCCATAGACGGCGGCCAAATCCTCGCTCGCCGCCGGGAAATGGTTCTCAGGACCCAACCGATAGTCGACGGCCACGACCTTGATACGTCCGACATAGGCGATGGGAATCGACTCGGCTTCTCCGCCCGGACCACCCCCGCCAGCGACGAAGGCGCCGCCATGGACGTTGATCAGCACTCGATTTTGGTTTTTCGGGGCGACGCCGCTCGTCGGAATGATAATTTCCACGGGCACCCCGCCGATGATCGACTTTGCCGCGCTGTGCGGGAAGAGCGCCTCCTCCTGGCTAAGAAACGAAGCCATGGACTGGTCAGTGATCTGCCGCATTTTCGCGATGTTGGGGACGATAGGCAGGGGATTGCGCAGACGTCGCACGAAGGCGTCCCTGGCTTGCGGGCTGGCATAGGACGAATACGGCAGATCGAATGATGGGGTGGTGATAGTCCCGTCGTCCGTCACCGGAGGGCTTTGGGCGAGACTAGGCATCTGTGCGACCGCTGCGCCCGCCACCATTGCCGCTGCCGTCGCTACGGCGGCGAATCCCAGCTGCGCCTTCAGCATCACCCCTCCCAGTCTTTCGCAGGACTCGAACGCACATAAACGAACGCACTGACGAGTCCCTATAATTATGTTACATAACATCACTGATATTGAGTCAACCGCTATTGGGCGAGTTCCTTCCAACGGAGCGAGCAGCTCCATTGGAAGAATCTTGGTGCAGTCGGGCAACTTATTCCCATCTTAGCCGCCACCGGGCTGTGGCTGACGCACATTGCATTGGTCTTCGTATTGGCGCGTTCGGGGCGTGACGTCGGCGTCTTGGCGCGCGCAGGAGGGGCGACTCGAAGCCAGCGCCACCGCCATGTTGGTAGGCAGTCACCGCGCCCCGCGATAATTGCACCTGTACCATGAGATCGATCTTATACTCGTCGGCTGAGCCTGCTTCGAAGCGGTTTGAATACGGGCTGGCGTCGTCGTCGTCGTCGCACATCCCCACAGTGGATGGTCGGACAAGGGGGGGGCGACCGGTCCGGCGTGGAAGCCCGCCTTGATTGGGGGCAGCCCTGACGGTGCCCGCGGGGCATTCTGCGGCCTCATGCGGCCACGACCTGCCTGAGATGGTCGCGGCGTGGGCGCCGGCCAACCCAGGCGTGGCGAAAAATCAGAAAAGTTGCGCCACCTTTCCAAGAACAGCGTTAGATTCGACTGCTCTCGATGAACGCGGCGATGACGGACGCAATCTTTCCCAATTCCGTTGGGTTGATTGTGCTGGCCACCGCGGAAACGCTAAGGCAAGCTGCGTCAGGCCTTGACCGGGCGGAAGGACGACCCCGACGCCGATCGTGCCTGACGCGACGACGCCGCTACTGACGGCAAACCCCTCGCGTCGCGTAATTTCGACGGCTTTCAGAATCCGTTCGGGACGCGCCTTGCCGTCTGGGAAGAGCTCGAGCCTCAAGGCTTGGGCCGTGACGATACGTTGAACCTCGGAGTCATCGAGCGTGGCCAAGATGGCGAGGCTGCCAGCGCCAACGCCCAGAGGCAGCCGCTGCCCAACCTCCATGGGCATGGCGCGGAGCGCCGTGGTGCCCTGCGCGCACAGGAGGCAGACCGCATCCCGATCTGAACGCGCCATAAGATAGGTGGTTAGACGCGTCTCCCGCGCGATGCGATCGACGGCGTCACGCCAGCGGGTCGGCACTCGCGTTTCTGCGGACGCCGCCAGCCCCAGCTCAAAGGCCAGAGGTCCCACATAATAACACCGTTCGGCGTGGTCGTATCGGAGCAGGCGTTCCTCGGTAAGGGCCTGCAGGATTCTGAACGCCGTCGATGTGCTCAGGCCGGCGGCCCCGGCCACACGACTTAGATTGGCTCCCGATCGTTGAATCTGAGCAACCAACCGCACGACATCGATGGCGCGCCGAATGGCCTGGGCGCCGGTCGTTGTCGTTTGGTCGGCGGCGACTTGACTTCCCATTTGGCGGTAAATTCCACTTATCCCACAATATGGCAAATATTGCGCCAATCTCTTGACGAAAAAAGGTGAAAATAGAAAGTGCTCAAAGAAAATTGAGCCTCCATAGTTCATAATATGGCAACGGATAAATAGATGGAATTCGGCTGGACCGAGGCGCAGCAGGCGGTTCGCGGAAAGGTGTGTTCATTCCTCGATGCCCACCTTCCAAGCCGCTGGGAGCAGATGGCCTGCCTCAGCCCGGGTTCCGAAGCGGTCACCAACTTCTCGAAAAGCTTCTGTCCGAGCCTTGCCGAGGCGGGACTGCTCATCCCGCATTGGCCGGCCGAGTACGGCGGCGCCGACGCGTCGACGTGGGAGCACTTCATTATCGGCGAACAGATGTGGGAAGCGGGTGAGCCGAGAGGGCCGCAATATTACAATGTGAATTGGATCGGGCCGACGATTATGAAGTTCGGCGCTCCCGAGCAAAAAGAGCTTCATCTAAATCGTATGCGCCAGGGCGATGTCATCTGGTGCCAAGGATTTTCGGAGCCGTCCGGCGGCTCGGACCTGGCGGCGCTACGCACGAGGGCGGAGCGAAAGGACGACCGCTATTTGATCAATGGCTCGAAGATCTGGACCTCCTACGCCCGGCTCGCGGAGTTTTGCTTTCTCCTAGCCAGGACCAGTTCTGAACGGCGCGCGATATCGGTTTTCCTTCTGCCGATGGATCGGCCAGGCATCACGGTCCGTCCGATCCAGAGCGTCGTGGGCGATGGCGACCTGCACGAAGTGTTCTTCGATGACGTCGAGGTTCATGAATCAGAGCGGCTAGGCCCCGAGGGCGGTGGGTGGGAGGTCGTGCGCTATGCGCTCAACTTTGAAAGAATCGGCATTCCCCGCTACGCGCTCGCCCTGCGGACACTGCACCGCTCTGTCGCGGCGCTGATCCGCGACGATGGCTTCAGCGAGGCGGTTCAGGGCGCCGCGGCTTCGGCCTACGCGGCTTGCGAGGCGGCCAGGCTGCTGGTCTATGAAGTTGTCGACCAGCGCGCCCGGAGCAGCCCCTCCACCGGCATAACCAGCATGGCCCGCTATGCGATCGTGACCGCGGAACGCGGCGTGGCTGATTTCGTGCTCGATTGGACGCCGCATCTGTTCGCCTCCGACGAGGACCCAATGGTCGCCACCCATCATAAGCGAGCGATCGCCGCCGGAATTGCGGTCGGCGCGGCGGAGATCCAACTCAATCTGATTGCGCGCGACATGCTGGGCCTGGGGGCTTCTCGTGGACTTTGAGCTTTCATCCGACCAGAAACTTCTACTGACCTCCCTCGAAGGGCTTCTCGATCCGTTTAGAAGCCCGCCCATCGGGGGGCATCGCTACGTAGAATATAGCGTCGAGCTTCAAGCGGAGCTGATCAAGAGCGGCTTCCTCGATGTCGCCAGCGAGTCCGGCTACGGATTGCTCGACGCTGCCCTGCTGGTTGAAGAAATCGCCAGTTGCCCGGTCAGCGTGGAGGTGGCTGCGTCCACCTTGATCTCCCCCCTGATCGGCGGGTTCGGCTCGCCGATCGCGCTAAGCTGGGGGGTCGACCGGCCGGCCCGCTATTTGAAACAGGCCAAGATCGTATGCTTGTTCCGGCATGACGGCGTGCTCGTCGGGACGCCCGCGCCCGACGAGCTCGACCCGATAGAGAGCGTGGTGGCCTATCCTCTCGCGACGTTGAGAGCGGTTCCAAGCGACGCCGTCCACTATACCGGAAACATCGCCGCCACTATCCGGCGCCGCGCGCTGATCGGCATCGCCGCCGAGGCCGCGGGCGTGATGCGAGGCGCGCTGCAGCTTACGGTCCAATATGTCAAAGACCGCCAGCAGTTCGGGCATCCGCTTGGAGATTTTCAGGCTATCCAGCACCGCCTCGCCGAAGACGCCCAGCTCATTCACGCCTGCCGGACCTTGGCGTTCAGGGCCGCCTATGAAGACGATGATCGGCACGCGGCGGTCGCGTGCCTGTATGCCCAGGAGGCCATTCGCAAGATCATCTACGATTGCCATCAGTTTTCAGGCGCCATGGGTTTGACGCTCGAATACCCACTGCATCTTTGGACCTATCGGCTGAAGTATCTGCAGGGCGAAGCCGGCGGCAAGGCTCGGCAAGGTCAGTTGCTTGCGCAGGAGGTTTGGCGCCCCCAAGCCGCCGCCGACGGGAGGCAAGCCTATGCGTGACGAGGACGCCGCGCTGCTGGAACGCTTCCGGATTCGAGAATTGATCGCGGCCTACGTTGATTCCATCAATCATCGGGATTGGGAAACTTATGCCGATTGCTGGATCGAAAGCGGCAGCTTTCAAATGATCTATGAAAGCGAAGGCGATGCGGCGCATGAGACTATGATCACGACCGCCAAGCCGGTGAATCTTCGCGCTACCGGGCGCGAAGCGGTGTTGAATCTCGTCGCCGGCTACAACAAGAATCCATGGCTGGTGCAGCTTCCCCATGCTGCGGTCGTCGAATTGCATGGGGAGTTGGAAGCAAAATCCAGGCATACCCTGTATATCCGCAGCTACGCCATGACCCTTATTGGGACGTGCTACGATCGATTTACGAAGTGTAGTGACGGAAAGTGGCGATTTGCGGCGCGGGACTATAGGCCGACCTATTTCGAGTCTGCCCCACCCCCTGGACTGGTTACACGTAATCTTCCCGACTCGAATTACCGCAATCTACCTGTGTAACCACAAGCATCAAACGAATTTCATAATATTGCGGCCCCGATAATCTGGGCGACCGCATTCATAGGAGGAAGCGACGTGGGCCAAGGCAGCACGGGACCTGACAGCGTGACGATGATCCCGGTATTGAATCCGGCGACCGGCGAGCAGATCGGCGAAGTTCCTGATTGCGGCGCGGCGGGGGTCGATCGGGTGGTGGCGCGGGCGCGGGCCAGCTTCAATGCCGGAGTGTGGAGCCGGATGCCGGCGCAAAATCGCGCAAAGATCCTGTGGAAGGTCGCCGAGATCGTCGAACAGCGGCTGGATGAATTGAGCGAGATCGAAGCTTTGGATGTCGGCATGTCACGGATGCTGGCGCGAGGCTTCATTTCCACTGGCCTGGAAATGTTCAGGTACTACGCTGGCTGGTGCACCAAGATCCACGGGCAATCGACCGATCTGGTGACGGAAGGATGGGGCGGCCCCAATATTGAATATCAGGCCTATACTCAGCTGGAGCCCATTGGCGTCGTCGGCCTGATCATCCCGTGGAACGGCCCGCTGTTCTGCGCGATGGTCAAGCTGGCGCCGGCCTTGGCCGCGGGCTGTAGCTGTGTGCTGAAATCGGCCGAAGAGGCGCCGCTTTCGATCCAGAAGCTTGAAGGCATCTTGAGGGAAGCGGGGGTTCCCGATGGGGTCGCCAACATCATCACCGGCTATGGCGAGACCACCGGCGCGGCGATGACCGCCCACCCCGGCATCGACAAGATTGCCTTTACCGGCTCGACCGAGGTCGGCAAGCGGATCGTTCAGGCCGCAACCGGCAATCTCAAGCGCATCACCCTGGAATTGGGGGGCAAGTCACCCGTCCTGATCTATGACGACGCTGACCTGTCGCAGGCTATTCCTGGCGCGGCCATGGGCATCTTCATGAATTCGGGCCAGAGTTGCACGGCCGGTTCGCGGATTTTCGCCCAGCGCGGCGTATACGATCAGGTTGTTGAAGGCGTCGCAGCCGCGGCCAAGGCGCTGCGCCTGGGCGCCAGCGACGATCCCAGCGCGGATCTGGGACCGCTGATCAGCGCCAAGCAGCGCGAGCGCGTCAAGGCTCTGGTCGAGGACGGACGACGCAACGGCGCCAAGATCGTCGCCGGCGGCAAGGCCCTCGACCGCCCTGGATTCTTCTTCGAGCCGACGGTGGTCAGTGACGTGCGGTTGGACATGAGTCTCTACCGAGAGGAAATCTTCGGCCCGGTCGTGACGATCCTGCCGTTCGACGACGAGGAAGTGGTCATCGCCGAAGCCAACAACACCGAATACGGCCTGGCGGCCGCTGTCTGGACCCGTGACGTCAGCCGGGCGCACCGCGTGGCCAGGCGCATGGATGCTGGCGTGGTTTGGGTGAACTGTCAGGTGGTCTTCAATCCAGCCATTCCGTTCGGCGGATTCAAGCAATCAGGCTGGGGATCCGAATATGGCTGGAAGGGAATAGAGATATATTTGAGATCAAAGTCCATATATGTGCAAATATAACGCTATTTATATTTATTCTTATGAATATAAATGCACGATGTCGCGCCAATCAGCGAAGAACTCGGCTTCATTATCCACTACTATATTCACTAAAGTCTACCTGAATGCAGGAACGAGGAAAACGAGATGCAAATCTTAGTTGATAAGGTCGGTCTGGTGACCGGCGCTGGGCGGGGGTTGGGACGGGCTTGCGTCGACCTCATAGCCCGTGAAGGGGGCAAGGCGGTTGTCGCCGACCTGAATGAAGAGGGCGGCATGGAAACCGTGGCGCTGATCAAGGCGGCCGGCGGCGAGGCGGCCTTTGTGCGAACCGACGTGTCGAAATCAGCCGATGTGCAAAAGATGGTCGATTTTGCGATCGACACATTCGGCCGTCTGGATTTTGCGATCAACAACGCCATGATCCCCCCTCCCTTTGTACCGCTCGCTGATCTGAGTGAGGAAGATTGGGATCGCACGATGGCGGTCAATCTAAAGGGCGTGTTCCTGTGCATGAAGTACGAGATCCGGGCGATGCTGAAGCAAGGCGGGGGCGCCATCGTGAACATAGGCTCGGGCAACGAACATGCTGCGGCGCCCGGCTGTAGCGCCTACATTGCGGCCAAACGCGGTCTGCTTGGCTTAACCGCGGTGGCGGCGCTCGACTACGGCGACAAGAAAATCCGCGTCAATGCCGTCGGCCCCGGCACGATGGTCACGCCGGCCATGGAGACGGCGCTCGCGGATAATCCGAAGCACCGGGAATTCCTCGAGAGCCTTGCGCCGATGAAACGCTATTCGGACCCCCATGAAGTCGCCGAAGCGGCGATCTGGCTATGCTCCGACAGGGCCTCTTTCGTGCTCGGACATACGCTGGTCGCCGACGGCGGCGCGTGCGCGGGCAAGCTGCTCAAACCGGCCTAGTTCACAAAAGCCTATCACGAAGCGAGTCGGGTGCGCGCGCCGGTCTCGCCATCCTTGAGATACTGGCTGAACAGGGCGGCCACGCTGTGAGGCAGGGCATCGCCGAAGAATGGTGCGCGGTTCTGGGCGGTCTCGTCGGTCACTTCGGCACTCCGGGGAAGAGATCGCTGTCATACGCGGTGAGCACGGCGTCGAGGTCTTCGGGCGTTGCAATGAGCGCTTTGGCGAGGTTCGCCTCTTCCCCGGCGAAGGGCGACATCAGATGCGCCGCATCACCGAGGAGGGTTAGGCCGGGCGCACGCTTCCAGCGATCGTCGACCGGCAGCGCGGAGATGGGCCGAAGGATTGGATCAGCATCGCCATCTGTAACGAGAGCAACAAGTTGCGGCGCCCATCCTTTGAATTGTTCCGCGACATAGGCCAAGCCAGCTCTCGCATCGCTGAAGTCGATGGCGCTGAACCAGTCTTCCGGCCCATTCAATGCCACGTAGGTGTGTAGCGTCGGGAGGCTTTCACAGCCTCCTGCGGACATAAGCCGTTTGTTTTAAAAGGATATTAAGGACACCCCCGACCGGCTGCGGATGCCTCTGGACACGTTGCTGGCGGAGAGGGTGGGATTCGAACCCACGATACCCTCGCGGGTATGCCGCATTTCGAGTGCGGTGCATTCGACCACTCTGCCACCTCTCCGGAGGTTCGAGCGCCAGGAAAAAACGCGCCGAGATCGAGGGCGCGATCCATAGCGGCGGCGGACCGGCTCTGCAAGCCTTGGCCGCGCATCGTTGGTCCAGGAAGATCGTCCGGGCCGCCCGTGGTTTGGGGCGTCAGGCGAAGCTGCGCCAATCGTGCGCCGCCAGGGTTTCGAACAGGGCGCGCAAATCCTTCGCCAACCGGTCGAAGCCCGGGTGCGGCTCCAGGGTCTGCTCGTTCAGATAAAGCGCGCGGTTCAGCTCGATCTGCAGGGCGTGCACCCCCTTGGCCGGGCGGCCGTAGAACTCGGTGGTGTAGCCGCCGGCGTAGGGGGCGTTGCGCGCCACCCGATAACCGCGCTGCTGCAAGGCGCGTTCGACCAGGCCGATGATCCCCGCCGCGCAGGAGGCGCCGAAACGATCGCCCAGCACCATGTCCGGGCCGCCTTGTGGCGAATCGCCGCCGGCGGCTGCCGCAGGCATGGAGTGCCAGTCGATCAAGACCGCCAGTCCGTCGCGGGCTTTCGCGGCGGCGATCAAACCGACCAGCGCCTGGTGATAGGGGCGATGCACCGTATCGATGCGGCGGCGGGCGTCGGAGAACATCAGTTTGCCACGATAGATCTCCTGCCCTTCGGCCACGACCCGGGCGATGGAGCCCAGGCCCGCCGCCACCCGGGCGGTGCGGGCGTCGGCATAGGCGGGAAGCTTGTCCTCGAACATGCCCTGGTCGAGCTCATAGGGCTCGCGGTTCACATCGATATAGGCGCGGGCATAGCGGGCGCTGAGCAGGGGAATGCCGAAGTCAGGCGCCCCGCGCACAAGCTCGTCGACAAAGGCGTCCTCGGATTTGCGGATGGCGTCGGCGTCCAGCACCGCCGCCCGCATCATGTCGATGGGATAGAGGCGGCCCGAGTGGGGCGAGGCGAACACCAGAGGGGCGAGCGGGATCGCCCCCTCCGTCGGGTTCAGGATTTGGAATGCCGCCCCGCCGGCGTCGGTCGATCCGAACGGGGTTTCCGCCTCCGCAAACGGCGGATCGGGGGGCTGGTCGCGGGCGCTCATCGGCGACTATTCCCGCGCGAAAGGTCTAGGGTCAACGACGCTGGCGCCCCATTTCAGTTTAGGGCGGGTTTACCATCGTTGTGTAGGGTTCAGAATATGGAAGAGATTCTTCAAAAGCCCATGACCCGCATCCTGCTCGCCGAAGACGACGACTCCTTGCGATCGTTCCTCACCCGGGCGCTGGAGCGCGCCGGCTATTTCGTGCGCGCCTGCCCGGATGGCGACGAGGCGATCTCGGCCCTGGACGAGGGGCCCTACGATCTTTTGCTTACCGACATCGTCATGCCGGGGGCCGACGGCATCGAGGTGGCGCGCGAAGCCGCCGCCCGCGATCCCAATACCCGCATCATGTTCATCACCGGCTTCGCCGCCGTGGCCCTGGCCGCCGGCAGCCGGGCCCCCGAGGGCGCCAAGGTGCTGTCAAAGCCCGTTCACCTGCGCGAGATCGTCGCCGAGGTGGAGCGGATGGTGGCCGCCTGAGCTGAATTGACGCCAAGCGCCGGCAAGGCGGGCTGAACGCGGGCTTGATCCCCCGGCTGATCCCCCGCTTGATCCCATCGACGCGGTGGGCGACACAGCGGCGTGACATCCTCCTCGCCCATCGCCGTCGTCATCATTGTCGCCTTCAACGCCGGCGAGCACCTGCAGCGGTGCCTGGACGCCCTGGAGGGGCAGAGCCGCACCGATTGGGAAGCGGTGGTGTGGGACAACGCCTCCAGCGACGGGGCGGTGGATCGGCTGATCACAGGGCCCCGGGTGCGGATCGTCAAACATCCTGAGAACCTCGGCTTCGCCGCCGCGAACAATCGGGCCGCCGCCCTCTCCGCCGCGCCCTTCATCGTCACCCTCAATCCCGACGCCTTCGCAGAGCCCGATTGGCTGGAGCGGCTGATCGCCGCAGCCGAACGCTATGGCGCCCAGTCGGTGGCCTCGCTGCAGCTGTCCGACGAAGATCCCGGTGTGCTGGACGGGGCGGGGGACTGCATGAGCATCGCCGGCGTCGCCTGGCGCGGCGGCTATGGCCAGCCCCGCGCCCGGGCGCCCGCCGCCGCCGCCGAAATCTTCGCCGCCTGCGCCGCCGCCGCCCTCTATCGGCGCGCAGCGTTCGAGGCGGCGGGCGGTTTTGAGGAACGGTTCTTCTGCTATTATGAGGATGTGGACCTGGGCTTTCGCCTGCGCCTGGCGGGCGGGCGCTGCGTGCTGGAGCCCAGCGCCGTGGTGCGCCACGTGGGCTCGGCCTCCAGCGACAAGATTTCCGGGTTCGCCGAGTATCACGGCACGCGCAATCGCCTGTGGACGTTCCTGCGCGACATGCCGACGGGGCTGATGCCCATCGCGCTCCCCGCCCATATCCTGGTCGTCGCCTATGTGCTGGCGCGTAGTCCCAGCCGGGAGATGCGGGCGGCGCGCTGGCGCGGGCTGAAGGACGGTTGGCGGGGCCGAGCGCCCTGGCTGCAAGAGCGGCGGACGACGCCCTTCTGGTCCAGCCCCGGGGCGTTTTCCTGGTCGCCCTTCGCCCTCAGCCAGCGCCGGCTGAAGGCTAGGCCGATCAAGCCGGGTTAGTCGCAAGCTTGACTATAGTGACGGCGTGATTGTAGCCTGCTCCCTCTGGCAGAGCTGCGGGGGCGATCCGCACGCGGGAGCGAGTTCCCCTACCAGAAGGTATTCACCGCCGATGATTCGATGCCTGATTGCTCTAGGGCTAGCTATGGCTGTAGGGCCTTCCCAGGTCTTGGCCGACGTCGTGGACGTGCCGGGCGGCCATCTCTACTACGAGAGCTGCGGTTCTGGACCAAACACGATTGTATTGGTTCACGACGGCTTGGTCGATTCCTCGGGTTTTGACGAACTGTGGCCGCTCCTTTGCCAGGACTTCCACGTCGTGCGTTACGACCGGCGCGGCTATGGCAAATCGCCGGTCGCCAAAGCGCCTTACTCCCAAACAGATGACCTTGGGGCCGTTATCGGCGCTGCGAAGCTAGATCGTTTCAGTCTGGTTGGGTTCTCGGCCGGCGGCGGCGTCGCTCTCAACTACGCCCTGGATCATCCGCAGGCTGTGGACCACCTTGTCCTGGTGGGCGCCCAGATCGACGGCTTTGTCGGGTCCGCTCACTTCATCAACCGCAGCCAAGAGGCCTTCAGGCCAATCCTCAAAGGCGACATCGACGGCGTGGCGGCCAATTGGGCGAAGGACCCCTACCTGATCATGCCTGGCGACGATGCGGCCAAGGCCAAGGCGTTGGCGATCTGGAAGGCCAACCCTCAGAACATCCGCCATCTGCTCGACGATCCGGCACGACCCGGCCCGTCGGCGTTGCCGCGTATGCCGGGGTTGACGGTTCCGACACTGATCCTCAGCGGCGACCATGACATAGCGGACGTCCAAGCTATGGCGGGCGCCGCAGAGGTGCTGATCCCAGGGTCTAAGCGAATCGTAGTCTCCGACTCCGGCCATCTCCTGCAACTGGAGCAGCCACGCAAGACCGCCGATTTGATCACCGAATTTGTTCGCACAGGCCGCTGAGCGGGCGAGCCCTCTAGGCTGAGCGACGGCGGCGCAACATCCTCAGCACGCATCCCGAAGCTCTGCTTCCGGGCAGGTGCGCGGCGCCCTTCCGGCGGCCATAGGCGGGGCAACTAGCCGCCCCGGCTGGCGTTGATCTCGGCCAGGACGCCGTGGATCTGGGCCACCACCGCCGCCCCCTCGCCGACGGCGGCGGCGACGCGCTTGGTGGAGCCGGCGCGCACGTCGCCGATGGCGAAGACGCCCCGCCGGGAGGTCTCCAGCGGCAGAACCGGACGCCCCTCCGCCTTGGCTCCGGCCTCGGGGCCGGTGATGACGAAGCCGTGCTGGTCCAGGGCCACGCAACCCTCAAGCCATCCGGCGTTGGGATCGGCGCCGATGAACAGGAAGAGGTGGCGCAGGGCGCAGGTTTTCAGCTCGCCCGTCTCGCGGTGTTGGAACACCGCGCCGGTCAGCCCCTGGGCGGCGTCGCCTTCCAGGGCCGAAACCTCCGTCCGCCTATGCATCTGCACATTAGGCAGGGCCGATATCCGCTCGATCAGGTAGCTGGACATGGAGGCTTCGAGCCCCGCGCCGCGCACGATCAGGTGCAGGGTCTTCACCTTGGGCGCCAGGAAGGCCACCGCCTGGCCTGCGGAATTGCCGCCGCCGACCAGGGCTACCTCTTCCCCTTCGCAAAGCTTGGCTTCCACCGGCGAGGCCCAGTAGGAGACGCCGGCCCCTTCGAAGGTGGAAAGATTATCGATCTGCGGCCGCCGATAGGCGGC
>JAMFTA010000182.1 GCA_026225565.1 Caulobacter sp.
CCTCTTCCTGGCGGAGGGTCTCGGTGATCAGCGCCTCGGCGCGGCGCAGCTCCGGATAGGCCTCGCCCATTTCCGAGACCAGGGTCGGCACGAGGCGCCACATCAGCGGCTGCTCGGCGCCCAACAGGTGCGCGTGGCGCATGGCCCGGCGCATGATCCGGCGCAGCACATAGCCCCGCCCCTCGTTGGAGGGTGAGACCCCGTCGGCGACCAGGAAGGAGGAGGCGCGCAGGTGGTCGGCGATCACCCGGTGGCTCGGCTGATGCTCGCCTTCGGCCTTGACGCCAGTGGCTTCGACGGAGGCGGCGATCAGGGTCTTGAACAGGTCGGTGTCATAGTTGTCCGAAACCCCCTGCAAGACGGCGGTGACCCGCTCCAACCCCATGCCGGTGTCGATGGAGGGCTTGGGGAGGGATTCGCGGACGCCTCCAGCCAGCTGCTCGAACTGCATGAAGACCAGGTTCCAGATCTCCACGAAGCGGTCGCCGTCCTCGTCGGGCGATCCGGGCGGGCCGCCGGGGATATGGGCGCCGTGGTCGTAGAAGATTTCCGAGCAAGGACCGCAAGGACCCGTATCGCCCATGCTCCAGAAGTTGTCCGAGGTGCTGATGCGGATGATCTTCTCGTCCGGCAACCCCGCGATCTTGCGCCAAAGGGCCGCCGCCTCCTCGTCCTCGTGATAGACGGTGACCAGCAGTTTCTCTTTAGGAACGGCGAATTCCTTGGTGATCAGCCCCCAGGCCAGCTCGATCGCCCGCTCTTTGAAGTAGTCGCCAAAGGAGAAGTTGCCGAGCATCTCGAAGAAGGTGTGGTGGCGAGCCGTATAGCCGACGTTATCCAGGTCGTTATGCTTGCCGCCGGCGCGGACGCACTTCTGCGAGGTGGCGGCGCGAGGCTGGGCGCGGGTCTCGGCGCCCGTGAAGACGTTCTTGAACGGCACCATGCCGGCGTTGACGAACAGCAGGGTCGGATCGTTCTGCGGCACCAGGGGGGCGGAGGCGACCACCTCATGCTCGCGGCTGCCGAAGTAGTTTAGAAAACCGCCGCGAATGTCGTTGAGGCTCGCCATGATGGGTCCGGACGTTGAAGGTCAGCGCCTCATATAGAAAAGCGCGGGGCTTGGGGATAGGCGCTCTTCTTTCCCGGCGCAGCGGGGAAGGCGGATCGGGCAAGGCGAGACAAATCCGCACGGTGAATGGAAGATGAAGTCGCCGCTCAGACTTATGCTAGAATTGGGCGCGCAGGATGGATCCACGGTCGCCGATTGGGGCGGCCACAAGGGTTGGAGCCGTCATGCAACAGATCCGTCAATGGAACGTCATCGATCGCGGCCACATCGCCGCCGGCGATCTGGTGTCCGCCGAAGCGGGGGGGCTGCCGGTTTACCGCGTGCTGGCCCTGCAGGATCGCAGGCTATGGCTGCGCGAAGAACAGAGCGGCCGCGATCACATTGCGCCTATGGACGCTATGCGCTGGAAGCTCGTGGATTGATCGCCGGCAAGCAGGCCGGCCAACCTATCCCGCCGCTGAACGGACGTCGCGGCTCAGGAGCGCAGCGACTTTAAGATCCGCTCCTCGGTACGGATGCGCCAGGCCAACATGGCCAGATCGGCCAGGCCGAACACCACGGCCGCGTCGACCAGTCCAAAGGCCAGGGGCAGCACCGGCATCTCCAGGGCGACCACCAGATAGTTGGGATGGGATATCCAGCGGAACGGGCCCCGCTTCACCAAGGTCTCGCCCGGCACCATGAGGACGCGGGTGGTCCACCGCCGCCCGAGGGTGGCCAGCACCCAGGCGCGGCCCAGCTGCAGCAAGGCGAAGACGGCCACCCACGGCCAGACCAGCGGTCGATCCCAGCCGGCGAACCAGAGCCAGGCCAGCCAACTCGCATGGAGGAGGACGATCAGCGGATAATGTCCGCGCCCCACCTCCAGCGCGCCCCGCGCCCGCAGCGCCTGTTCATTGGAGCGACCCCACAACAGCTCGGCCCCGCGCTGCAGTGTGACCAGGATCAGAAGGGTGATGCTCTCAATCATCGGCGGGCAGGATTTCAGCAAAACTGGCGGTAAAGCCAGGCCCCAGGGCCGCCACGACCAACCGCCCCGGCGTCTTAGCTTCCAACACCCGCTCCAACACGAAGAAGACCGTGGGCGCCGACATATTGCCAAATTGCGCGAGCACCGCGCGCTCATGGTCGAGGGCGCCGTCCGCCAGGTTCAGGCTGACCTCGATCGCCGGCAAGACCTTGGCCCCGCCCGGATGACAGACAAAGCGCGCGATATCGGCCGGCCCAAGGGCGGCGGCGCGGCGAAATCCATCCGCCGCCTCGCCGAACCGCTTCTGCACGAAGGCTGGCAGGTGCGCGTCCAGCACGACTCCCAGGCCCGCCGGATCGACGCGCCAGCCCATGATGTCCAAAGTATCGGGCCAGGTGTGCTCGCCGACCGCGCCGACGCGCCGCCCGGGGCCTTCGCCCCCTTGCAGCACCGCCGCAGCGGCGCCGTCCCCGAAAAGCGCCGTCGCCACCACATTGGTCTTGGTGGCCTCATCGGGCCTGACGCTGAGGGTGCAAAGCTCCACCACCACCAGGAGCACCGGCGCGTCGGGGCGAGCCTGCGCCAGACGCGCCGCCAAAGATAGGCCGCTAACCCCGCCCCCACAGCCCAGGCCGAACACCGGGGTGCGCAGAGCGTTGGGAGACAGGCCCATGCGCGTGGCGACCCGCGCCTCCAGGCTGGGCGTCGCCACGCCGGTGGAAGACACAGTGATCACCGCCCCGATGACTGAGGGCGCCACCTCGGCGCGCGCCAAGGCCAGCGTCGCCGCCTCGATCCACAGCCGCTCCGCCTCTTGCAGATAGACGGCGTTGCGCTCTTCCCAGGTGCGGGTCTTGGCATACCAGTCCATCGGCCGGACAGCCCGGCGCGTGCGGATGCCGGTGTTGGCGAAGAGGGCCAGGATGTCGCTTGAGCGAAACACCTTGCCGCCGAATAGGGCGGCTGTGCGCGCGGCCGCCGCGTCTTGATCGATCACGTGCTCAGGAACGGCTGTCGCCAGTGATAGGATGCGCGCGAAGGGGCGACCGGGCTGACCGTTCATTGAACGCCTATCTCGTCGTTAGACGGGCGCGCGAACTCGCAGCCATGCGGTTTCGGTGGTCCAACTGTGGATGGCTCCGCAGTCGCTACAGCGGAAAGACCGACTGTCGCGCAGGTCGCCAAACTCAGCCGGGCGCATACGATGGCCGGTGAATGTGGGCGCGTCCTTTTCAGGACAGGTGAACATGACGGGGGCGGGCTGGGGGGTGAGACTTGCGGCCATAGGCCCTTGTACCCCAACGCGGCGGCGTTTGGGCTAAAATCGACCGAGGATTTCAGCTTTACCCGGAGCAAGCGAGCGCAACGGCGAAAAATCACTCTGCAGCCATGCTGCGCGCCGGTCGACTCCAAAGATATTTATGGTGAGCGTCAAAACAGCGCGGACCCTAGAGGACCCGAAGAGCGGCGCCCTTGGCCCGGCCCATGGTGGGGCGTGGCCGATCTATGCCCATCACCACATTTTCAATCTGAAAGGCTTCGCACGCACAGCTTAGACGAGCTAAGACTGTGCGGCGAATGCGGACTGATGGTTACGCTTCGACTTTCTTGGTCGCGCGCTTAACCTTCGGCTTGGCCGACACGGTTTCAGCGGCGACTTCAACTGTGCGCTGACGACCAAGACCAAGGCTTCTGGCCATTTCCGAACGCTTCGCCGAATAATCGGAAGCGGTCGTGGGGTAATCCTTCGGCAATCCAAACTTTTCTTTGTAATCGGACACTGTCAAGCCGTGCTTGGAAAGGTGCCGCTTCAACGTCTTGTACGGCTTGCCGTCGATGAAGCTGACCAGCCCATCGGGACGTATGGATTTACGGATATGACCCGGCGTCGGCTTGGTGATTTCAGGCTCGGGCGTCGTTTCCGGCTGACCCAGTCGATTAAGCGTCTGGTTCACCGTGCGAATCAGTTCGGGCAGCTGTTCAATCGAGACTTGGTTGTTGGATATATAATTAGCAACGATTTCCGACGTCAGCTCGATCATGGTGTTTTGGTCTTCCAAGGTACCTCCTCCTAATTGAAGTGCGTTATGGAATAGTGCCCATATCCGATGTTGGCCCGCAAGGAAACATTTGTTCGCATTATTCAATAATTCTTTGATCTGCAGTGGAATGCAAAGAGGTGGCGCTGACCGTTGTAGCGTATGGATTTTGCAACCGAACTGAAACTTGCCGCCATGCTGCAGAACAGCATTTCACGGCGCAGAACTTAACTTTCCAACCCGACTTCCTTTTTGGTGTCGCCTATTCTGAAGCCTCGATTCGTGACCCGTTGGTGTATGGTTGGTGCGACATCTACTGATCTCGCGCCATTTGAAGGAGCGCCGTGGCCGCCTCTCCATCCGTGAATAGACGCGTGCTGTTCGCGCCAGCCTCCGGGCCAAGTATTGGGGGAGGTCACGTGATGCGCTGCCTCACCCTGGCGCACGCCCTGTCGCAGCGGGACGTGCGCTGCACCTTTGCGGTCGCCGAGTCCGGCGCGGCGCTGCTGCATCGCTTCGCCGGCGGGGCCTTCGACATCGTGCTTGGATCGCCCGCCCATGCCCTGGCGACCGGGCGATACGACGCCTTGATCGTGGACGATTACGCCGCCTCAGTCGGGCAAGAGCGTCTGTGGCGCAAGCACGCGCCTATCCTAGTGGCGATCGACGACCTCGCCGATCGACGCCATGCCGCCGATCTTGTGGTCGATCCCGGATATGGGCGGCGCGCCAGCGACTATGATGGATTGACGCCCCCGGCAGCGAAGCGGTTGGTGGGGCCGGGCTTCGCCTTGGTGCGACCTGCATTCGCCGCCCTGCGTGGGCAGACCCTGGCCCGGCCGATCGCGCCGGCGCCCCGGCGGGCGTTCGTGTCCTTCGGTCTCAGCGACGTCGATGGGGTGGCGGCCCGCGCCACGGCCTTGATCCGCGCCAAATTCCCCGACCTCAGCCTGGACATCGCCCTGGCGTCGGACGCCCAGAGCCTCCCCGCCCTGCAGGCGCGGGCGGCGGCGGATGCCAAGCTTCGCCTGCATGTCGATACGGCCGACGTCGCCGCCCTGATGGCGGCGGCGGATATAGGCGTCGGCGCGGGCGGAGCCTCCACCTGGGAGCGAGCCTGTCTCGGTTTGCCGACGCTGGCGGTGATCGTCGCCGACAATCAGCGGGGAACCATCCGGGCCATGGCGGCGGAGGGGGCGCTCTTGGCGGTCGATCTCCACGCCAAGGATTTCGAGGCGACCTTCGACGCCGCCCTCATCGCGCTCGGCGCGGCCGACGTCAGGTCCGCCCTGCGCGACCGTTCGGCAAAGCTTTGCGACGGCCTGGGCGCCCAGAGGATCGCCGACGCCATCCTGGCCCTTTGATCAGTCGGCGACGATCAGGGTGGAGAGGTCATGGCCCTTGGCGATGAGGCGCGCCTGGCAAGCCGGCCGAGCCGC
Source organism: Caulobacter sp. (assembly GCA_026225565.1). Classification (GTDB taxonomy): domain Bacteria; phylum Pseudomonadota; class Alphaproteobacteria; order Caulobacterales; family Caulobacteraceae; genus CAIOYC01. The sequence continues at coordinate 5,518 of JAMFTA010000182.1, forward strand.
CGCCCAATCCGAGGCCAAGATGCCCAGGCCGATCACATCCCAAAACCGCCCTTCCTTCCAGATATGGGCGCGCAGATGCGCTTCGCGCGTGAAGCCGAAGCCTTCGTGCAGCCGCCACGCCGCCTCGTTTCCAGCCAAGACTTCGCACCAGAGCTTGTTGAGTTGAAAAGTCTCGAACACCTGCTGCAGGACGATATATTCGACGGCGGCGCCAATTCCCCTGCCCCGCGCCGAAGGATCGGCCAGATAGTGGCCGAGTTCGCAGCGGCGATTGCGCCGGTCGATCCCGGCCAGGTTGGCGACGCCCGCGGGCGCCCCGTCCACCACGACGATCCAATAGCGCCGGTCGTCCCGATGCAGGGCGGCCTGCAGCCATCCGTCGTGCTCGGCTGGGGTGATCGCATGGTCCGTATACATGGAGGCGGCGACGGCGGGGGTGTTGCGCCACGCCAGCACCTGGGCGCCGTCCTCCAACCTCATGGGACGCAGCATGACGCTCATGACGCGGGGACCTCGACGTGGTTGATCAGCACGCGATCCGGGTGACGCTTTTGCCAGGCCAGGATGTCGGCCGTGGTGAAGGCCGGATCGCCGGGATAGAGGTCTTCATAGACGCTGGTCACCAAGGCGAAGTCCTCCGGCGTATCCACGGTCCAGCGATAGCGTAGGGGCGGCGTGCGGTTCAGCCGCTCGATCTTGAAATGCTTCGGGTGATTATAGATGAAGGGGGTGACGTGTTCGCGGTCGTAGGGGCTGGCGTTTCGCGCAACCTCCCGAAGCGCCGCGGTCTGGCAGACCTCTACATCCAGCCCCTTGGGATAGCTCCAGAGTTGCTGGTTGTGGGTATAATCCGCGCCCGATCCTAGGTGGACCTCGACGCACCGATCGATCAGCGCCGGATCGGCCAGAGGACAGTCCGCCGTCAGCCGCACGAAGGTTTGGACCGGATAGGCTTCGAGCACGCCGAGGAACCGGCTCTGCACGTCGTCCAGGTCGCCCCGGAAGCAATCGACGCCAATCTGGGCGCAATAGGCTGCGATTGCATCGTCATCGGCGCGAGTGGAGGTGGCGACGACGATGCGGCTGAGGCGCGTGGCGTGGCGCAGGCGCTCGATCTGCCGGCCGATCATCGGCTCGCCGAGCAGCGGACGCAGCACCTTGCCCGGCAAGCGGGTGGAGGACATCCGGGCCTGGAGAATCGCGAGAACCACAGCGCCAGCTTAGCGCGATGCGCGCCGGCCGGGGTTAATTCGGTTGGGCGCCGTTAGTCCGCCGGTACGCCGATCTGCGCCCCTTGCGCCTTCAACCGGTCGAGCACGCCGTTGGGGCGCAGGAGGAAGGTCAGGTCGATCACCGCGACGCTGCGGCCCGGCCGCTTTAGGGCGGCGTCGATGGTGCTCACCGCGTCACGCGTGCCCTGCTCCAGCACCGACTGGACGCTGGGCAACTGCAACAGACAGCGGTCGAGCAGGGAGGCTGAGCTGTTGTCGCGCACCCCCTTCAGGTCGCCCACGGCCCAGGCGGCGGCGGCGGGCACGGCGTGGCCGGCCTCCCGGTCGATGTCGTCCAGGGCGGCGGAGAGGCAGGCTAGGTTCTGGGCGTCGGACATCTTGGCGGCGGCGTCGAACAGGGGCTTGGCCTTGAACTCGCCCACCACCCGCACCGGCGTATGGGCGGCCCGGGCCATCTTGGCCACCGTGGTGCCGGGCTTGTCTTCCGAGAGGCCCGCCGCGCGCCGCGCATCGGCCAACAACAGGAGGCCCGCCACCGCCGGCTTCCAATGCCGATAGCGCTTGGGATCGAGGCGCAGGCTGTCGCGGTCCCTGTCGAAGCGGGCGCGCAGGTCCAGCGGCAAGGCGGTCTCCATGTCCGCCCCGTGCGCCGGCTTCAACGCCCCCTGACGCAGGAACATGCCAGCCGCGTCAAGGAGGCCGATGTGGGCCGAGCTCGGCGGCAGGAACAGCATGGCGGCGCCCTGAAGCGCTCGCTCCACCCTGCCGTGGTCCCATTGCAGGCTGTGGGGGATCGGCGACAGACCGCCCAGGATCACCACCTCCGCATCGCCCCGCGTCACCCGCCATAGGGCCGGGCCGGGCCGGCGACCGACCACCAGCAGCTCCTGCACCACCGCGCTTTCATCGGCGGAAGGGGCGGCGGGCGGTGCGGCCGGCGGCGCGGGCTCGGCCGGGGGCTGGGCGAGGGCTGGCGCGGCGAGCAGCAAGAGCAACGCCGCAAGCGATCTCGCCACCGCCGAGCGCGCCATTGCCAGAGGTCCGCAGTCGATCATCGCCAATCCTTGAGCCCAGGTTCAGGCGGTCGCCAGCATGGCGACTCGATGCTCTATTCCTTGCGGTCGCGGCCGAAATTGGGCTCGGCGCTTTCCTGGCCGGCGGCGACGATGCTGCGGCGGATGGTGCGGGTGCGGGTGAAGAGCTCCTCCAACCGGTCGCCCTCCCCCCAGCGGATGGCGCGCGACAGGGCCTGCAAATCCTCGGTGAAGCGGCCGAGGATCTCCAGCACCGCGTCCTTGTTCATCAGAAAGACGTCGCGCCACATCACCGGGTCGGACGCCGCGATGCGGGTGAAGTCGCGAAAACCCGAGGCTGAGAACTTGATCACCTCGCCCTGGGTCACCTCTTCCAGGTCCGCAGCCGTGCCGACGATATTGTAGGCGATCAGGTGGGGCAGGTGGCTGGTGACGGCCAAAACCAGGTCGTGGTGCTTCTCGTCCATCACCTCGACGTTGGCGCCGAGCGCCGTCCAAACGGCGCTCAGGCGCTCGACGGCCTTAAGATAGTCGGCGTCTTGGCGCTCCGAGGGGCAAAGGATGGTCCAGCGGTTCTGGAACAGGGTGGCGAAGCCGGCGCCGGGGCCCGAATATTCGGTGCCGGCTATGGGGTGGCCGGGAATGACGAAGGCTGTGGGCGCGACGGCGCTGATCGCCTCCCCTATCCCGCCCTTCACCGAGCCGGTGTCGGTGACGGTGACGCCGGGCTTGAGGCCAGGCGCACAAGCGGCGGCGGCGGCGGCGATGCTGCGCGGCGGGGTGGCGATCACCACCAGGTCCGCCCCCTCCACCGCCTCGGCCGGATCGGCGAACACTCGGTCGGCGTAGCCGAGGGTTTCGATCTCGGCGCGATGCTCGGCGTTGGCGTCGGCCACCCACACCTCGCCCACCACGCCTGAGGCGCGGGCGGCGCGAATCACCGAAGAGCCGATCAGACCGCAGCCGATCACCGCCAGTTTTGGGTAGAGGATTTCGGTCATCAGGTCCTGCTAGAGGTCGAACGGAAGCGGCGCGGAGCCGATCACGCCCTTCAATCGACCGGGCGCCTGGTCTAGGCGCGGATCGTGCGCCTGCACATAGCCCGCCAGGGAAAACAGCTTCAAACCGCCCGCCTCGATCAGCAAATCGCCGGCCAGGCCCGCATCCCCCAGGGCCGCTTCGATGGCGGCGGCCGGTGCGGTCGCGTCGGTGACCCAAAGGGTCTGGTCGCCACCCGAGGGTTCCACCTCGATCCCCGCCACCGCCAGGGCGAAGGGGGCGCCCCAGGCGTTCAGGCAGGGCAGGACGGCGAACACCTTCAGGGTCGGCTCGGCCAGGAGGCGGCCAAACCAGGCCGCGCCGGGATCCAGCGGCAGGATGGCCACCGTGCCCTCCATCTTGGCCGCCTTCAAGGCGTCGTCCGACTTGGCCACCATGGTCAGGGGCGGGGTCGAGCCGAACCGAAACCGGGCCAGCTCGGCGATGCGGGCGGGATCGCGCCCGCCCCAGGCGACCAGGCGATAGGCGCCCTGCTGGGCCAGACTGTCGCCGATCAACTCACGCCACAGGCGGGCGATCAGGGTGGGGCTGGCGGCGGCGCCGGCCATCAGCCTGCGGATCAGTTGCGCTTCGCGGGCGGGACGCAGGCCGAACCCCGCCGACGCGCCGCCCGCCTCCGCCGCCTTGGCCGCCGCCACCTTGGCTGGCATGGACGCGCGCTCGTCGATCAGGCGCAAGAGCTCGGCGTCGATGGCGTCGATGCGCGCGCGCACGACCTCCAGAGGCGTGACTTCGAGGGGCGTTTGATCGGTCATGCTCTCCCTCGGGGCGCGGGCCAATACGGTGCGCCGGAGCTATAGGGGCGGCTGCGCAGAAGCAAGGTCGAGATTTGCGCTGGGAGCGCCTATATGCTTCACGCGCGCACGTCTGTTGCTAAAAGTCGCCCCAAACGAGTTCCGCCCATGCCGCCTTATCGCTCACGCACCACCACCCACGGCCGCAACATGGCGGGCGCGCGCGGCCTCTGGCGCGCCACCGGCATGAAGGACGAGGACTTTGGCAAGCCGATCATCGCCATCGCCAACTCCTTCACCCAGTTCGTGCCGGGGCATGTTCACCTGAAGGATCTGGGCCAACTGGTCGCCCGCGAGATCGAACGCGCCGGCGGCGTGGCGAAAGAGTTCAACACCATCGCCGTGGACGACGGCATCGCCATGGGTCACGACGGGATGCTCTATAGCCTGCCGTCGCGCGAGCTGATCGCCGACAGCGTCGAATATATGGTCAACGCCCACTGCGCCGACGCCCTGGTCTGCATCAGTAATTGCGACAAGATCACGCCGGGCATGATGATGGCGGCCCTCAGGCTAAACATCCCGGTGGTGTTCGTCTCCGGCGGGCCGATGGAGGCCGGCAAGGTGGTGATGCACGGCAAGACGGTGGCGCTCGATCTGGTGGACGCCATGGTCGCCGCCGCCGACGATTCCATCTCCGACGAGGACGTAAAGATCATCGAGCGCTCCGCCTGCCCCACCTGCGGCTCCTGCTCGGGTATGTTCACCGCCAACTCCATGAACTGCCTGACCGAAGCCTTGGGCCTGTCCCTCCCCGGCAATGGCTCGACCCTGGCCACCCACTCGGACCGCGAGCGCCTGTTCCTGGAGGCCGGCCACACCATCGTCGATCTGGCGCGGCGGTATTACGAAGAGGACGACGCCTCCGCCCTCCCCCGCACCATCGCCAGCTTCGGCGCCTTCGAAAACGCCATGTCCCTCGACATCGCCATGGGCGGCTCCACCAACACCGTCCTGCACCTCTTGGCCGCCGCCCACGAGGCGGAGGTCGCGTTTACGATGGCCGACATCGACCGCCTCTCCCGCGTGGTCCCGTGCCTCTGCAAGGTCGCCCCCGCCAAGGCCGATGTGCATATGGAAGACGTTCACCGCGCCGGCGGGGTGATGGGGATCCTGGGCGAGCTCGACCGCGCCAATCTCTTGAATAGCGACCTCCCCACCGTGCATTCGGCGACCATGACCGAGGCTTTGTCCCGCTGGGACATCAAGCGCACCAATTCCGAAACCGTGCAGAACTTCTTCAAGGCCGCGCCCGGCGGCGTGCCGACCCAGACCGCCTTCAGCCAATCCAGCCGCTGGGATGAGTTGGATTCGGACCGGGAAAAGGGCGCCATCCGCTCATCCGAGTTCGCCTTCAGCCGCGACGGCGGGCTGGCGGTGCTGTCGGGCAACCTCGCGCTCGACGGCTGTATCGTGAAGACCGCCGGGGTGGACGACTCCATCCTGATCTTCTCGGGCCCCGCCAAGGTGTTCGAGAGCCAGGACGATGCGGTCTCGGGCATCCTCACCGGCAAGGTGATCGCCGGCGACGTGGTGGTGATCCGCTATGAGGGTCCGCGCGGGGGGCCGGGGATGCAGGAAATGCTCTATCCGACCAGCTACATCAAATCCAAGGGCCTGGGTAAGACTTGCGCCCTGATCACCGACGGGCGCTTTTCCGGCGGCACCTCGGGCCTCTCCATCGGCCACGTCTCGCCCGAAGCGGCGGAAGGCGGGCTGATCGCCCTCGTTCAGGACGGGGATGTCATCGAGATCAACATCCCGTCGCGCTCGATCCGTCTGGCTGTGTCCGACGAGATACTCGGCGAGCGCCGCAACAAGAAGCTGCTCTCAGGCTATAAGCCCGCGGGCCCCCGCCCTCGCAAGGTCAGCCCGGCGCTTCGAGCCTACGCCGCCATGACCACCTCCGCCGCCAAGGGCGCGGTGCGCGATGTCAGTCAGGTGGAGAAGTAGCGGTCTTGCCGTCAGTCCGATAAGGTCCCCGGCTGCACCCCCTGAGCCCTCAAGACGGCGGTCAGGTCGTTCACCGCCTGGGTGAGGTAGAGCACCTCCTTTTCCCGGAGCTCATCGATCTTGGTGTGCAGGAGTTCGATCTCCAGCTCGGCCTTGATGTTCACCTGCCGGTCGTTCTGAGCCTGCTGGCGGTCGATGTCCTGCTGGCGGTTCTGGCTCATCATGATGAAGGGCGCGGCATAGGCCGCCTGGAACGACAGGGCCAGGTTCAAGAGGATGAAGGGATAGGGGTCCCAGCGCTGCACGAAGGCGGTGACATTCAGGACGATCCACACCAGAAGGATGCTCGACTGGATGATGATGAAGTTCCACGAGCCCATGGCCGCAGCCACCTGATCGGCGACCTTCTGCCCCAGGGTCAGCTGGACGGTCTTGTGGTCGCCATGGGCGCGCAGCCGTTGGCGAGCAGCGCGCAGCTCCGCCAAGAGGCGGGTTTCCGCCTCGTGCAGCTCATGCCCGACCTTTTGTATCGTGTTCATCGATTTAGTCCTGTTGGGAGCTTGTGGCGAAGCGTTGGCTGGGCTGTGCTCAAATGGATCGCACGCTGGCGCTCAAATGAGTTCAATCTGCGCGCTATGACCCGGCGCCGCGGCAAGGCGACGGTCACGCGTGAGCAGCGGAGCATCGAGCATTTCGGCCAAAGCGACATACGTCGCGTCATAGGCCGTAAGGTTGTTTCGCAGGCTCCATATGCGTTGCAGCAGCTCGTCATGCGGGTAACGTTGGACTGGAAAATCGATAAGATTCTGAATCAGCCCATCGCCTTGTTCGGCAGTGACCTCTCGCCGTGCGACATACCGCCGAATCACCTGGGCGACTTCGATTTCCAGGAGAAAGGGCGCATGGAGCGTTTCGCCGGGCGCAAATATCCGCTGCTGCAAAGCAGCAGCATCCTGTCGACGAAGCAGAGCTTCGAGGACGGCGGACGCATCGACGACGATCATCGACCGTCGCGTTCGGCCCGGACGGCGTCTGCAGGGGATTCTGAAACTTCAATTCTAGGAAGTCTCGCAAGTCGCTCCCGCATCTGCTCAAGGGTCGGGCGCTCCGCCAAATGATGAACTTCCCGAAGCAGGTAATCAGACAGGGACATGCCGGCTCGCGCAGCCCGCGCCTTCATTTCCAAATGAAGCGCGCTTGGAACATTGCGGATCTGGATCATAGTCATGTGTAAAACATGATCGCATGTGCAACACATGTCAACGCGCTCGTGATCGCAACGGAAACCACCCTTGACGCAATTTCCTGCCCGTGCGAAGCAGTCGCCAGCTAATTTGGAGCAAGGTCCGTGCGCCACAGCCTAGTAATCATCGGAGCGGCCGCCCTCGGGTGATCTTAGGATCGCTCCGAGACCGGTCGCATGTGCAAGGCCCTCAGGGGCCTTTTTTAATGCCCAAAAACCGAGCCTAACCCAGAGTTCAGACCCAGAGTCCCCGCCATGACCGTCCACCCGTCCTTCGAGACCGAAACCGTCGCCCCTGCCTCCGCCGCCCCCACGGTAGAGATGCTGTCGGGCGCCGAGACGGTGGTGCGCGCTCTGGTGGACAACGGGGTCGAGGTTTTGTTCGGCTATCCGGGCGGCGCGGTCCTGCCCATCTACGACGCCCTGTTTCAAGAAAACGAGCAACATGGGCCGCGCCTGCGCCACATCCTGGTTCGCCATGAACAGGGCGCGACCCACGCGGCGGAGGGCTACGCCCGCTCCACCGGCAAGTGCGGGGTGGTGCTCGTCACCTCCGGCCCCGGCGCCACCAACGCGGTCACCGGCATCGTCGACGCGCTCATGGACTCCATTCCGCTCGTGGTGATCACCGGCCAGGTGCCCACCGCCCTGATCGGTTCGGACGCCTTTCAGGAGTGCGACACCGTCGGCATCACCCGCTCGGCCACCAAGCACAATGTGCTGGTGCGCGATGTGAACGATCTGGCGCGGGCCATGCACGAGGCCTTCCACATCGCCACCACCGGCCGCCCTGGCCCGGTCTTGATCGACATCCCCAAGGACGTGCAGTTCGCCAAGGCCCCCTATCAGGGCAAGGAGCAGGTGAAGTTCGCCCACGCCTACGCCCCGCGCGTGGACGGCGATGCGGCCAAGATCGCCGAGGCTGTGGCCCTGATCGCCGCCGCCCGCCGGCCCCTCCTCTACACCGGCGGCGGGGTGATCAACGCGGGGCCGAGCGCCAGCCAGGCCCTGCGCGACTTCGCCCACGCCACCGGCGCACCCGTCACCTCCACCCTGATGGGTCTGGGCGCATTTGCACAGGCCGATCCCCAGTGGCTCGGCATGGTGGGGATGCACGGCGCCTATGAGGCCAATCACGCCATGCATGACTGCGACGTGATGATCTGCGTCGGCGCGCGCTTCGACGACCGGGTGACCGGGCGGCTCGACGCCTTCTCGCCGGGCTCCAAGATGATCCACATCGACATCGATCCCTCGTCTATCGGCAAGATCGTGCGCGCCGACATCGGCATCGTCGGCGACGCCGGGCGGGTGCTGCGGGCCATGCTGGCGGCGTGGGGCGAGAGCGAGCGGCGCGGCGCGGCCGAACTGAAGCCCTGGTGGGCCGAAATCGAGCAGTGGCGCGCCCGCAACGGCTTCGCCTACAAGCCCTCCCGCGAGATCATCAAGCCGCAGTACGCCATCCAGCGCCTGGCCGCACTGACCAAGGACCGGGACGTCTACATCACCACCGAGGTCGGCCAGCATCAGATGTGGGCCGCGCAGTTCTTTCCCTTCCAGGCGCCCAACCGCTGGATGACCTCCGGCGGCCTTGGCACCATGGGCTATGGCGTGCCGGCGGCCGTGGGCGTGCAGGTGGCGCATCCCAATTCCCTGGTCATCGACATCGCCGGCGAGGCCTCGGTGCAGATGACCCTGCAGGAGATGTCCACGGCGGTGCAGTTCGACCTGCCGATCAAGATCTTCATCCTCAACAACGAGTGGATGGGC
>JAMFTA010000183.1 GCA_026225565.1 Caulobacter sp.
GGCTCTGGGCCACGGTGCTCTTCGCCAACCTGGCCGAGAGCGTCGCCGAGGGCCGCGGCAAGGCGGCGGCCGACGCCCTGCGCGCCGCGCGGGTCGACACCATGGCCAAGCGCCTGCCAGACCCGGCGAGCACCGCCGTCGTCTCCACCCCCTCGCATAAGCTGGTGGTGGGCGATGTGGTGCTGGTCGAGGCCGGCGACGTGGTCCCGGCCGATGGCGACATCATCGAGGGCGTCGCCTCGGTCAACGAGTCGGCGATCACCGGCGAGTCGGCCCCCGTCATCCGCGAAAGCGGCGGCGACCGTTCGGCGGTGACCGGCGGCACCACGGTGGTCTCGGACTGGATCAAGGTCCGCGTCACCGCCGGCGCCGGCGATAGCTTTCTCGACCGCATGATCGCCATGGTCGAGGGCGCCAACCGCCGCAAGACGCCCAACGAGATCGCGCTGGCCGTGCTGCTCGCAGGCCTGACCCTGGTCTTCCTGGTCGCGGTGGTGACCCTGCTCGGCCTCGGCAAATACGCCGGCGTGGCGCTCGATCCCATCGTCCTGGGCGCTCTCTTCGTCTGCCTGATCCCGACCACCATCGGCGGCCTGCTCAGCGCCATCGGCATCGCCGGCATGGACCGGCTCCTGAAAGTCAACGTCCTGGCCACCTCCGGCCGGGCGGTCGAGGCGGCCGGCGACGTCGACACCCTGCTGCTCGACAAGACCGGCACCATCACCTTCGGCAACCGCATGGCGACCGAAGTCATCGCCGCCCCGGGCGTGCCGGAAGAGCGCGCGGTGTGGGCCGCCCTGATGGCCTCCCTGGCCGACGAGACGCCCGAGGGCCGCTCGATCCTGGAGCTGGGGCGCGAGAAGTACGGCGTCAGCGAAACCCTGCCGCAAGGGGCCACCGCCATCGCCTTCAGCGCGGTGACCCGCATGTCGGGCCTGGACGTCGCCGGCGTCAGCTGGCGCAAGGGCGCGGTCGAGGCGGTCTACAAAGCCGCCGGTCTCGAGGCCAAGGACGTCCCGCCCGAGGTCGCCGCCGCCGTCGACCGCATCGCCCGCTCGGGCGGCACGCCGCTGGCGGTCAGCGAGGACCATCGGCTGATGGGCGTCATCCACCTGAAGGACATCGTCAAGCCGGGGGTCAAGGAACGCTTCGCCGACCTGCGCCGCATGGGCCTGCGCACGGTGATGATCACCGGCGACAACCCGATCACCGCCGCCACCATCGCTTCGGAAGCCGGCGTCGACGACTTCCTGGCCGAGGCGACGCCCGAGGACAAGCTGCGCCTGATCCGCGAGGAACAGGCCAAGGGCCGGCTGGTCGCCATGTGCGGCGACGGCTCGAACGATGCGCCGGCGCTCGCCCAGGCCGATGTCGGCGTGGCCATGCAGACCGGCACCCAGGCCGCCCGCGAGGCCGGCAACATGGTGGATCTCGATAGCGATCCCACCAAGCTGATCGAGATCGTGCAGGTGGGAAAGCAGCTGTTGATCACCCGCGGCGCCCTGACCACCTTCTCCATCGCCAACGATGTGGCCAAGTATTTCGCCATCATCCCAGCCATGTTCATGATCGCCCTGCCCGCCCTCGGCGCCATCAATGTGATGGGGTTGCATAGCCCGCAGAGCGCCATCCTCTCGGCGGTGATCTTCAACGCGGTGATCATCGTCATCCTGATCCCATTGGCGCTGCGGGGAGTGAAGTACCGGCCGCTCGGCGCCGACAAGCTCCTGTTCCGCAACCTGATGGTCTATGGCCTCGGCGGCCTCATCGCCCCCTTCGTCGGCATCAAGCTCATCGACATGGCCGTCTCAGCCATGGGCCTCGCCTAAGCGCCGCCCCCCAAAGAGTCGGACCAAGGAAACCCGTCATGCTCAGCAACATCCGCCCGGCGATCGTGATGATCGCCCTCTTCACCCTCCTCACCGGTCTGATCTACCCGATGGCGATCACCGGGATCGCCCAGGCCCTGCTCCGCGGCCAGGCCGACGGCGGCATGGTGAGAGACGCCTCTGGCCAGGTGATCGGCGCCCATCTGATCGCCCAGGGCTTCGCCAAGCCCCAGTACCTGCATCCCCGCCCCTCCAACGCCGGAACCGGCTATGACGCCTCCAACTCCGCCGGCACCAACATGGGGCCGCTCAACCCCAAGCTGGCCGACCGCATGGCCGGCGACGCCGCCGCGATCCGTAAGGAAGCGCCCGGGGTGGCGATCCCCGCCGATGCGGTGACCACCTCCGGCTCCGGCCTCGACCCCGACATCTCGCCGGCCTACGCCCACCTGCAGGCCCCCCGCATCGCCGCCGCCCGCCACGCCTCAGCCGCCGACGTGAACGCCCTGATCGCCGCCAAGACCGGCGGGGCCTTGCTCGGCTTCATCGGCCAGCCCTACGTAAATGTATTTGAACTCAACCGCGCCCTCGACGCGCGCTTCCCGGTAGGCCACCCTGCCGGTTGATGAGCCAAGCCTCCGCCCCCAGTGATCCGGGTCGCCCTGACCCGGACGCCCTGCTCGCCCAAACCAAGCGGTCAACGCGGGGACGGCTGAAGGTCTATCTCGGCATGTCGCCGGGGGTGGGCAAGACCTACGAGATGCTCACCGCCGGCCGCCGCCGCCAGCTGGAATGGGCGGTGGAAGGCAAGACGGTGCTGGTAGGCGTGGTGGAGACCCACGGCCGCGCCGAGACCGAGGCCCTCCTGGACGGCATGGAGGTTCTGCCCCGCCGCCCCATCGAATACCGGGGCCGCCAGCTGATGGAGTTCGACCTGGACGCCGCCCTGGCCCGGCGTCCCAGCCTGCTGCTGGTCGACGAATACGCCCACTCCAACGCCCCAGGCTCGCGCCACCCCAAGCGCTGGCAGGACGTGAAGGAGTTGCTGGCGGCGGGGATCAACGTCTGGACCACCTTGAACGTCCAACATCTGGACAGCCTGGTGGACGTGGTCTGGCGGATCACCGGGGTCAGGGTGCGCGAGACCGTGCCCGATAGCGCCCTCTCGCTGGCCGACGACATCGAGCTGGTGGACATCACCCCCGACGAGCTGCGCGAACGCCTGGACGCCGGCAAGGTCTACGCCCCCGAAACCGCCCACGTGGCCGGCGGCAACTTCTTCAAGCCTGAAAACCTCACCGCTCTGCGCGAACTGGCCCTGCGCCGGGTGGCGCAGACGGTGGACGATCAGATGGTCGGCGCCATGCAGCGCCAGGGCATCGAGGGGCCCTGGGCGGCCGGCGAGCGCATCCTCGTCTTGGTCGCCGGCGATCCCATGGCCGCGCCCCTGGTGCGGGCCGGGCGGCGGCTGTCGGATTTGATGGACGCTCCTTGGACGGTCGCCACCGTGGAGCGGCCCAACCGCCCGGTCACCTCGCCGCTCGCCGCCCGCCGCATCGCCGACGCCCTGAAGCTCGCCGAGCAGCTCGGCGGATCCAGCATCGTCCTCACCGGCGACGACATCCCCGGCGCGGTCGTGGAGTTCGCCAAGCGCAACAACGTCACCCAGATCGTCATCGCCAAGACCGGTGAAAGCCGCTGGAAGGTGCTCGCCGGCCGCTCCCTGGCCCAGGCCCTGCTGCAGCGGTCCGGCGGGGCGGCGGTCCACTTCGTCACCGACAGCGCCCCCGAACACGGCTCGGCCGAGATCGCCGTCAAGCCACGGCCCACACCCCGCGCCTGGCTGGCCTATCCGGCAGCGGCGGGGCTGGTCGCCATCGCGGCGGGCGTCGCCGGATTGCTCGATCGCTACACCGCCGGGGCCGACCTGGCGATGATCTTCCTAGCCAGCGTCCTCTTCAGCGGCCTGGTGCTGGGACTGCGCCCCGCGCTTGCGGCCGCGACCTTGGCCATCGTCACCTATAATTTCTTGTTCCTCGAACCGCGCTTCTCCATGGCCATCGGTCATCCGGCGGACGTCCTGACCTTTGTCATCTTCATCGCCGTGGCGGGGGCGACGGGCTGGCTGACCGGGCGGGTGCGCGATCAGGCCGGCCTAGTGGCCCGCCGCGCCGCCTCCGTCACCGCCCTCCTAGCCGCCAGCCGCCGCCTCTCCGCCGCACCGACCCAGGCGGAAGCGGCCCAGGCCCTGGCCGAGCAGGCGTCCACCGCCGCCGGCGGCGGGGCGGTGGTGCTGCTACCCAAGAATAGCGAGATCGAGATCGTCGCCGGAGCGCCCTCGATCCCTGTTCTCTCCACCGCCGCCATGACCGCCGCCCGCTGGGCCTGGGAAAAGGGGGAGCCGGCCGGCGCCGGCACCGGCACCCTGCCGCCGATCGGCTGGACCATCCGCCCGCTGCAGGGGGTGCGCGGCCGCGCCGGGGTGACTGGGGTGGAGATGATGAGCACCCTCACCGGCGATGACGAGCGGCTGGTCTTGGCCTTCCTCGACCAGGGAGCGGTGGCGCTGGAGCGGGCGGAACTGGCCGTCGCCGCCGTGGAGACCGAGTCCCTGCGCCGCTCCGACCGCCTGCGCGCCGCCCTCCTGAACTCCATCAGCCACGACTTGAGAACGCCCCTCTCAACGGTGCTGGGCGCCTCCACCACCCTCATCGACTACGGCGCGTCCCTGAAGCCCGACGTACAGGCGGATTTGCTGGTCTCTATCCGCGAGGAGGCCGAGCGGCTGAACCGCTATGTCGGCGACCTGCTCGACATGACCCGGCTGGAGGGGGGTGCGCTCGCCCCCCGCACCGAACTCACCGACGTGCGCGACGTCTTGGGCGCAGCCGCCAACCGGGTGGCGCGCCGCCTGGGCGCCCGCCCCCTGGAGCGCGATTTTCCGCCGGAACTCTCCTTGGTGAACGTCGATCCAGGCCTGCTCGAACAGGCGGTGGTCAACATTCTGGAGAACGCCATCGCCTATTCTCCCGACGGCAGCCGGATCGAACTGGCCGCCTATGAGGATCGCGCCAATGTGGTGATCAGCATCGAGGACGAGGGCAAGGGCATCCCCACCGCCGACCTGGAACGGGTGTTCGAGAAGTTCCGCCGAGTGGAGGAGGAAGCCAGCGACCGCAGCGGTAAGAGCGTGGGCCTGGGCCTCTCCATCTCCAAGGGCTTCGTCGAGGCCATGGGCGGGCGCATCGCCGCCGCCAGCCCGATCCACGACGGCCGCGGCACGCGTATATTGATCAGCCTGAAGAAGGAGGCGTCGACGCCGGCGCAACTGTTATGACCGCTTCGCGCCCGCGCATCCTGGTGGTCGACGACGAGCCGCAGATCCATCGCTTTCTCGCGCCCGCCCTGGACGCCGCCGGTTACGAGGCCGAGCGGGCGGACAACGCCGCCGACGGCCTGCGCGCCATCGCCAAGCGGCCGCCCGACGCGGTGGTGCTGGACCTTGGCCTGCCCGACATGGACGGCAAACAGGCCTTGCAAAAGGCGCGCGCCTTCTACGACGGGCCGGTGATCATCCTCTCCGCTCGCGACCGGGAGATGGAAAAGATCGAAGCTCTGGATCTGGGCGCCGACGACTATGTGGAAAAGCCGTTCGGGGTGGGCGAGCTTCTGGCCCGCCTGCGCGTGGCGCTTCGCCACAAGGTGCAACAAGCCGGCGGCGAGCCCATGGTGACCGCCGGCGACGTGCAGATCGACCGCATCCTGCGGCTCGTCAGCCTGCGGGGCGAACCCGTGCGCCTGTCCCCCAAGGAATATGAACTGCTGGTGCGTCTCGCGGATGGCGGCGGCCGGGTGCTGACCCACCGCCAGCTGCTTACCGGCATCTGGGGACCTGCCCACGAGCACGACGTTCAGTACCTGCGGGTGTTCATCGGTCAGCTGCGGCAAAAACTTGAGGCCGACCTCGCCGACCCCAAGATCATCACCACCGAACCCGGCGTCGGATATCGGTTCAACGCGGATTGACGGCATCGGCGCACACCGATTTTCGCCGCTGGATGAATGTGATGGCCACGCTGCTCGGAGGAGAACGCCTGGGCCTAAGGGCCATGCCCAACAAAGAGACGGAGCAAGCGCGTCCGCGGTAGGCCTGCATGGCGACCGACGCAGGCGGCGCGCTGCTCATGGAGCCGCTTGTCTGCGCAGTCAAAGACGAACGGCTCCAGGTCCCCTCCTAAGAGACCGGGAGCCGTTCGCCTTTTCACCGGCGATAGTCAGCCGACGGATCGAGTTGACGGAACGCGCCGTCCCTAACGGAGGGCGTGGGTTGCATCCTGCCCTGAGGCGACTGCGTTAGGCTTGCAATTGACCAGCTCCCTGTGTTCCACGACGACGGGATGCGCCGCCGGCGCCTGGGTGGCGCGCAGGCTGCGAGACGTCGACCAGACGGTGGATCGAACCATCACCGAGTCGCAACTGACGCTGGAAGGGCTGATGGCGGTAGCAGGGGCGTCGGGCGCCGGCTCACAAAAGCCGCTGCTGGCGGACAGGATAAAAACCCCGGCAGCGGCTATAGTTACGTTTCTTAAGCGAATAAGGGATGTGGAAGTCACTTGATTATCTCGATTAGTTGCGACAACCATATTTGCGGCAAAGTCGCATATTTTCTCTATTGGAAAGCATAGCCCCCGCCATAAAGAAACAATATGTTAAAGGTGGATGATTTTATAGAGTCTCCATTGATGGACATACATTACTTATATTTTCTATATGAAAATTCTGGGAAATTCTTGATGTTCGTGCGTTTTGGCTAACGTTGAACTACACCTAAGGTCGCTGGTTGCCGATCCAGCCAGGCGCGGGCCCATCGCGCGCTCAGCGGATGTGCGCCGCCGATGGAGGTCGAACGCTGTGGCGGGTTTACGGCGCCGCGAGCCCATGCCCTTGGGCGCTGGAAATTATCCGATCATGAGCTCGTCATCGATATCCATATCGCGCTCGAATCGTAATTCTTCGCGATATCGGTGATTTAGAGCAGATTCCGATCAGTCTGGCTCGTATCCCGCAGCGGCGAAGTAGTTGGCGCACTCCTGCGGCGTGTAGGTGTCGATGATGGTGGCGATGGCCCGCCACAGATCATCGACGGTGCGGGCTGCA
>JAMFTA010000184.1 GCA_026225565.1 Caulobacter sp.
GCGCTTGCCTTCGGGGCTGTTGTAGCCGGGGGCCTTGGCCAGGACGATCTCGGCCTCCACGTCGTGGGAGAGGTAGTTCAGGGTGGTGACGATGGACCAGCGGTCCATCTGGCCCTGATTGATCTGCTGGGTGCCGTGGTAGAGGCCGGTGGTGTCGCCAAGGCCGATGGTGTTGGTGGTGGAGAAGAGGCGGAAGTTCGGATTGGGGCGGATCACCCGGTTCTGATCCAGAAGGGTGAGTTTGCCCTGGGCTTCCAAGACGCGCTGGATCACGAACATCACATCCGGGCGGCCGGCGTCGTATTCGTCGAAGACCAGGGCGATGGGGCGCTGGATGGCCCAGGGCAACATGCCTTCGCGAAACTCGGTGACCTGGCGACCGTCCTTCAGGACGATGGCGTCCTTGCCGATCAGGTCGATGCGCGAGACGTGGGCGTCCAGGTTCACACGGACCAGCGGCCAGTTCAGGCGCGAGGCCACCTGCTCGATGTGGGTGGATTTGCCGGTGCCGTGATAGCCCTGCACCATCACCCGGCGGTCGTAGGCGAAGCCGGCGCAGATGGCCAAGGTGGTTTGCGGATCGAAGCGATAGGCCTCGTCGCGCTCGGGCACATGGCTGTCGGCCTCGGAAAAGGCCGGGACCATCATATCGGAGTCGACGCCGAACATCTCGCGCACGGACACTTTCTTGTCCGGCAGCAGAGACAGCAGGCGATCTTCGGGGTCGTTCAGGGCGATGGTCATGGAAGGGTCGCTTAACGTGTTATCGCCGGTTGGGAAACCGGGTTTGCCGGTGGATCTTCGGATTTTCCGTCAGACCAGCTTGGAGGCGCGAAGAACCTTGTAGGCCTTCAGCACCCGCTGCAGCTTGTCCTCGGTGGAGCGGTCGCCGCCATTGCTGTCGGGGTGGCAGCGCTTGACCATATCCAGGTAGCGCTCGCGGATGGCGGCGGCGTCGGCGTTCATGCCGAGGTCCAGTTCCGCCAGGGCCCGCCGCTCCAGCTTGCCGAGCTGCCGGATGACGGGGGCGTCGGCCATGGCCGAGGCGCCGCCCACCCGCTCGCCGAACAGGCCAAAGCCGTCCTGGTAGCCCTTGCCCGTGCCCATCTTGGCGGCGAAGGCGGCGGCTTCGCGGGAGGTGCGCGAGGCCTTGAAGGCCCAGGTGGGCCGGTCGCCGGTGGCGCGCGACTCATAGGCCGCCCGCTGCTCGGCGTCGGTCATGCCGGCGAAGAAGTCCCAGTGCTTGTTGTATTCCGCCGCATGGCCCTGGCAGAACCAATAGTGCTCGTTGAGCATTTCTCGGGACTTTGGGGCCTTGGCGGCGCCGGCCTTGCGGCACTCGGGCCAGTCGCATGGCTTCTCCCCCGGCTTCAGGGTGTAGACGTCCGCTTCGGCCTTGGCCTTCTCGCCCGGCTTGGGCGGCTTGACGCGGATGTCGAAGAACTTGGGTTTGTATTCGAATTCGGGAGGCATAAGGCTCACTATGAGGGCGAACTTTTCGCATTCAAGCATTGACAACCAAAGGAGATCGTATGGGCGCGATGGCTGAGACGATCCGTAGCAAGCTTCACGCCGCCTTCACCCCGGCCAAGTTGGAGGTCAGCGACGATTCCGCCAAGCACGCGGGGCACTCTGGCGCGCGCGAGGGCGGGGAAAGCCACTTCACCGTCACCATAGAGGCGCAGGCCTTTTCCGGGGTGTCGCGCCTGCAAAGACAGCGGAATATCTATGGCGTCCTGGCTGAGGAGTTGGCCGGGACGGTGCACGCCTTGTCGGTGAAGGCCACCGCGCCGGGGGAGGGTTAGCTGCCTTTGAAGCGTGCACTCTGTCTCCTTCTCCCCTGGATGGGGCGGGGCGGGGCTGGGGGTCACGCGTTAAATAGATGGCCCTGCGGGGTCAGTTTCCGCCAACGGCGCCCGCTCCGCTAGCCAGACCCGCCCTTAAGTCCATGGAGGAAATTGTCGGCGAGCGTCTGCGGCGGTCAAGGACGCGAAGCGCCGCTCGGCGGCGGCCCCTGCGGGGCCGTCCTTGACAGCCTCAGACGCCATCGCCGTATCGTTCCACCATGGGTCTTAGGGGCTATTGGAACCACGGCTCAGAACGTCCCCCTCCCGTTCGCCCCCTACCCCTCCACCACCCCCTCCAGGGGCGGGCTGACCCGAAGGGCGGTGATCTGGTTCCTCTGGCGGCGCAGCACCTGGAACCGGTGGCCGTGGAAGATGAAGGTCTGGCCGGGCTCGGGGATGGTCTGGGCCTCGTGGATGACGAGCCCCGCCACGGTCACCGCATCGTCGTCGGGCAATTGCCAGTCCATGGCCCGGTTCAGATCGCGAATGGTCACCACTCCGTCCACGTTCACCGACCCGTCGGGCTGGCGGCGCACCCCCTCCATGCGGGCGTCGTGCTCGTCGTCGATCTCGCCGACGATCTCCTCCAGGATGTCCTCCAGAGTGACTAGGCCCATCAGGGCGCCGTACTCGTCGACGATCAGGGCGAAGTGGCTTTTGCGGCGCAGGAAGGCCTGCAGCTGATCGTTGAGGTTGGTGGTGTCGGGGATGAACCAGGGCTCGCGGGCGATGGCCAGGATGTCCAGGGTCTCCACATGGCCGCGCACATGGGAGACGGCGCGGGCGAGATCGCGGGCGTGCATCACCCCGATCACATTGTCCGGCTCGCCCCGATAGACGGGCAGGCGCGTGTAGGGCGCCTCCAGGGCCTGATCGACGAAGTCGCGGGGGGGCAGGTCGGCGTCCAGCATGACGATGTTCTTGCGGTGGATCATCACCTCGGAGACGTCCATGTCCGCCAGATCCAGAACGCCGCCGAGCATCCGCCGGTCGCGGCTTTCCACCAGGCCTTCGGCGTGGTGGTATTCCACGGCGCCCCGGATCTCCTCCTGGGCGGCGGAGGCGTCGGCAGGGGGAGAGATGTCGAAGCCGAACAGCTGCAGCCCCTCGCGGATGACCCACTGGATCGCCCGGATCATCGGCCCGAACACCTTGACCACCAGAAGGATCGGCGCGGAGAGCAGGCGGGCGATGTCGTCCGGCCGGCCGATGGCCAGGGTCTTGGGCAGGACCTCGGCGTAGACGAGGACTAGGGTGGTGGTGATGCCGGTGGCCATGACCACGCCCCAGGCGCCGGGGAAGGCCTGGCTGCAGACCTCGGTCAGGAGGGCCGAGCAGAGGATGTTGATCAGGTTGTTGCCGAGCAGCACCGAGCCGATCATGGTCTCCTGGTCGTCGGTCAGCTGGTTGACCCGTTTGGCGGCGCGGTCGCCGTCCTTCTCCAGCTGGTGCATACGGCCGCGGCTGACCCCCGTCAGGGCCGTCTCCGCCGCCGAGAACAGGGCCGACAGGGTGAGCAGCACCATGATGACCACAGCGACGATGACGAGCGTGGCGGACATTGGGGCTCCTTAGACGGCGTCTTCCTGGATCAGAAAGCGCCTCAGCTTATCGGGTTCGACGTTCTTGGCCACAAAGGCGTCGCCGATGGCGCGGGCCAGCACCAGGGTGATGCGGCCGCCCTCGGCCTTCTTGTCCTGCCCCATATGGGCGATCAGCCGCGTGGCCGAAAAGGGCTCGGGACGAATGTCGGCCATGCGGGTGGGCAGGCCCGCGGCGGCGATGGCGGCTGTGGCGCGCGCGGCGTCCTGGCCGGAACAGAGGCCCAAGGCGGCGGAAAAGCGGAAGGCCAGGGCCATGCCGGCCCCCACCGCCTCCCCATGCAGGAGCGCGCCGTCAAAGCCGGTCTCCGCCTCCAGCGCATGGCCAAAGGTGTGGCCGAGATTGAGGAGGGCGCGCCGCCCTTGCTCGGTTTCGTCCTCGGCCACGATCTCGGCCTTCATCTGCACCGAGCGGTGGACTGCATGGCTTAGGGCCTCGGGCTCCAGGGCCAGCACGGCGCCGGCCTCCCGCTCCAGCCGTTCGAAAAAGCCGAAGTCGCCCAGGAGCCCGTATTTGACGATCTCGGCGTAGCCGCAGCGGAGCTCGCGCGCCGGCAGGGTCTGCAGCACCTCCAGGTCCGCCAGCACCCGGAGGGGCTGGTGAAAGGCGCCGATCAGGTTCTTGCCGCGGGGGGTGTCGATGGCGGTCTTGCCGCCCACCGAGGAGTCCACCTGGGCCAGGAGGGTGGTGGGAACCTGCACGAAGTCGATCCCGCGCTTATAGATCGCCGCCGCGAAACCGGTCAGGTCGCCGATCACCCCGCCGCCGAGCGCGGTGATCACATCCCCCCGATCCAGCGCCAGGGCCAGGAGCCGGTCGGAGAGGTCGGCGAGGCCCTCGAAGCTCTTGGTCTCCTCGCCCGGCGGCAGGACGATCAGGCTGGCGTCGATCCCCCCCGCCTTCAGCGCCCCAATGAACCGCTCCCCATGCAGGGCGGCCACATGGGCGTCGGTCACCACCGCCGTGCGGCGGCGGGGATAGGCTGCGGCCAGCTCCTCGCCCGCGCGGTCGATCAGCCCCGGCCCGATCGCCACCTGGTAACTGCGCGGGCCGAGGCCGACATCCACCACCCGCCTCATGGCTTGCTTCCCTGTTCATGGGCGTTCAGCGCGTCGACGATCGCCGCCACCGTCGCCCCATGGGTGTTGTCGCCGGCGTCGACGGTCAGGTGCGCCTGGGCGTAGTAGGGATAGCGGTCTTGCGCCATAGCGGTCAGCACCTCGGCGGGATCGCGCCCGATCAGCAGGGGGCGCGCCGATTTACGGCCGACCCGGCGCACCAGCACCTCGATGTCGGCGGTCAGCCAGATGGAGATGGCGCGGGCGTTGATCAGGGCGCGGGTCTCGGCCTGCACGAAGGCGCCGCCGCCGGTGGAGAGCACATGGGGCTCGTCGTCCAAGAGGCGGGCGATGACCCGCCGCTCGCCGTCGCGAAATTCGGCCTCGCCGCGCTCGGCGAAGATTTCCGTGATGGATCGACCGGCGGCGGCCTCGATCTCGTGATCGGCGTCCCGAAACGGCAGCCCCAAGGTCTGGGCCAGCCGGCGGCCGACACTGGTCTTGCCGACGCCCATCAGACCCACAAGGGCGATGGTCTTGGTCGGGCGGGGAAGGGCGGGGGGCGGCGCATCGTCCATGGGCGGCTTGGCTTTACACGAGGACGCGGACTTTCGCCACGTCGCGCTTGCCACGCCGTGCTTGACCAAGGGCGATGGCGGTCCCCATGTTCGGCCATGACCGCATCGGCGAGCGCCAAGGACCCCAAGGGCTGGATCGACGCCTTCCTGGAGATGATGGCGGTGGAGCGGGCGGCGGCCCGCAACACCCTGATCGCCTATGGCAAGGATCTGGCGGACGCGAGCGCCTTTCTGGCCGGGCGAGGCGAGGATCTGGCCACCGCCTCGGCGGAAGGGATCGAGGCCTATTTCGCGGCGCTCGGCGCCAGGGGCATGGCGGCCTCCACGGCGGCGCGGCGGCGGGCGGCGGTGCGCCAGTTCTACCGCTTCGTGCTCGGCGAAGGCTGGCGGGCGGATGATCCCGTCCGCCGGGTGGACGCCCCCAAGCGCGGCCGGCCCTTGCCCAAGCTCCTGTCGCGGGGTGAGATCGAGCGGCTGATTGCGGCGGGGCTCGGCGACGGGGGCGCGGAGGGCTTGCGCCTGGCCTGCATGATCGAGCTGCTATACGCCTCGGGCCTTCGGGTATCGGAGTTGGTGGGCCTGCCTTTGGCTTCGGTGGCGCGCGATCCCGCCTTCATCATCGTCAAGGGCAAGGGCGGCAAAGAGCGGCTGGCGCCCCTGAACGGCCCGGCCCGCACGGCCCTCACCGCCTATATCGCCGTGCGCGAGCGCTTCCTACCCAAGGGCGACTCCAAGGGAGGCGGGGCTAATCCGGCCTTGTTTCCCTCTCGCGGCGCCGGCGGCAAGCTCAGCAGCCGCCGCTTCGCCCAGCTGCTCGACGCGGCGGCGGCGGCGGCGGGTCTCGACCCCGACAAGGTCAGTCCCCACGTGCTGCGCCACGCCTTCGCCACCCATCTGCTGGAGGGAGGCGCGGACCTGCGCGCCGTGCAGACCCTGCTCGGCCACGCCGACATCTCCACCACCCAGATCTACACCCACGTGGCGTCGGATCGGCTCAGCGCGGTGGTGAACAGCAAGCATCCCCTGGCGCGGGAGGAGTGAAGCGCGCTTTTCAGCGGTGCGGGAAGGGCGTATATTGACCTCATGGTGATCGTAGAACCGTCCATCTTCGATGAAATTGACGAAGCTGCCGACGAGGCAGCGGAGGCTGCGGGCTTGGCCGACATTGCCGCCGGCCGGGTCGTGCCGAATGCGAAAGTCATCGAATGGCTTCAGTCCTGGGGCACGCCCGATGAGAAGCCCGTGCCCTATTCGTGGCGGAAGTAATCTGGTCTGACAGAGCGCTGGGTGAGCTGGAGCAGATTCGGCTCTATATCCGCCAATTCAGTCCGCTCGCCGCCCAGCGGGTGGCCGTAAAATTGATCGGCGCGGGCCAGAGCTTGGAGTTGTTCCCAGAGCGCGGTCGCATCACCCGCAGAGGGTTGCGGGACTTGATCAGCGTCCACCCTTACCTCATCCGGTACAAGCTTCAGGGTGATGTCGTTGAGATCGTCACCATCCGCCACGGCGCCCGCGCGCCGGACGCCTGATCACCCCGCCACATACTGCCCGCCGTTCACCGTCACTGTAGAGCCGGTGATGAAGCTGGCGTCTTCTCGGGCGAGGAAGGCGACGCAGGCGGCGATCTCCTCGGCCTTGCCCAGGCGCCCGACCGGAATTCCGCCGACGATCTTTTCCAAGACGCCCGAAGGCACCCCGGCCATCATCTCAGTGTCGATATAGCCGGGGGCGACGGCGTTGACGGTGATCCCCTTGTTGGCGCTCTCCAGGGCTAGGGCCTTGGTGAAGCCGATCACCCCGGCCTTGGCGGCCGAATAGTTGGTCTGGCCCATCTGGCCCTTTTGGCCGTTGATGGAGGAGATGTTGATGATGCGGCCATAGCCCCGCGCCCGCATCCCCTCGATCACCTGCCGGCTCGTGTTGAAGATCGAGGCGAGGTTGACCATGATCACCTCGTTCCACTGCTCGGGCGTCATCTTGTGCAGCATGGCGTCGCGGGTGATGCCGGCGTTGTTGACCAGGACGTCGATGGGGCCGAGCTCGGCCTCCACCGCCTGTACGGCGCGGGTGCAATCGGCGAAGTCGCCGACATTGCCCTTCACCACCATGCAGGCGTGTTCGCTGGCGCATTTCTCCGCCGCCGCCTGATCGCCGTGATAGCCCGCGGCCACCTTGAAGCCGTCGGCCTTCAGTCGGGCGGTGACGGCGAGGCCTATGCCCCGGGTGCCGCCGGTTACGAACGCGACTTTGGCCATGCTGTTCTCCTGCTTGCTGCGCCCGATATTTTCGCTAGGCTTATGGTCGGTTCAGGCCCCCGCCTATGATTAAGATCAGGGCCTTTCGACGCAGAGCGCAACGCCCATGCCGCCGCCGATGCATAGGGTGGCCAGGCCCTTATGGGCGCCCGAGGCGACCATTTCGTGAATCAGGGTGGTGAGGATGCGCGCGCCCGAGGCCCCGATGGGGTGGCCGATGGCGATGGCACCGCCGTTGACGTTCACCTTGGCGGCGTCCAGGCCCAACTCCTTGACCACGCAAAGGGATTGGGCGGCGAAGGCTTCGTTGGATTCGATCAGATCCAGATCGGCGACGGTCCAGCCGGCCTTGGCCAGGGCCTTCTTGGTGGCGGGGATCGGGCCCGTGCCCATGATCGCCGGCTCCACCCCGGCGTTGGCCCAGGAGACGATGCGAGCCAGGGGTTCGAGGCCGCGCGTCTTGGCTTCCTCGGCGGTCATCAAAACCAGGGCGGCGGCGCCGTCGTTCAGGCCCGAGGCGTTGGCGGCGGTGACCGATCCCTGCTTGTCGAACACCGGGCGCAGGCCCTCCAAGGCCTCATAGGTGACGCCAAAGCGGATGAACTCGTCCTTGTCGACCACCACGTCGCCCTTGCGGCCCTTGATGGTGACGGGGACGATCTGGCTATCGAACTTCCCGGCCTTCTGCGCCGCCTCGGCCTTGTTCTGTGAGGCGACGGCGAAACGGTCCTGGGCCTCGCGGGTGATCTGCCAGCGGCTGGCGATGTTCTCCGCCGTCTGGCCCATGTGATAGCCGTGAAAGGCGTCCCACAATCCGTCCTTGATCATGGTGTCGATGAGGGCGAGGTCGCCCATCTTCTGCCCGGTGCGCAGGTTCTGGGCGTGGGGGGCCTGGCTCATGCTCTCCTGGCCGCCGACCACGACGATGGCGGCGTCCCCCTGGGCGATCTGCTGGAAGCCTAGCGCCACGGCCCGGAGGCCCGAGCCGCAGAGCTGGTTCAAGGACCAGGCGGGGCTTTCCACGGGAATTCCCGCCTTCACCGCCGCCTGGCGGGCGGGGCCTTGGCCGGCGCCGGCCTGTAGCACCTGACCCAGGATCGTCTCGTCCACGTCGGCGGCGGCCACGTTTGCGCGCTCCAGGGCGGCGCGAATGGCGATGGCCCCGAGCTCATGGGCGGGGAGGCTCGATAGAGCGCCGTTGAACGATCCGACCGGCGTGCGAACGGCGGAGACGATGACGATGTCGCTCATGACGAGCTCCGGTCCTGGCGAAGAGGGGCGCCAGAACTGCCACAAACGGCGCCGATTGGCCACGTGCGCTTCTTCACATGAGTGCGACTAGCCATACCGTGAAGATCGGCGTTATCGTGCAGTGCAAAACAAAGCCCAAAAGCATGGGTAGAAAAATAAATTGGAGGAAACACCCTTGGCAGATGACGCGACGCCGCCTGGCGGCAAATCCCACGCCCACACGATCCATCCGGATAAGGCGGATCGGCCTCACGCTGAGAAAGCGGCGGGCGGCAAGCGCAAGACCGATGGCGACGACCGCATCGTCATCAAGAAATACGCCAATCGCCGGCTCTATAACACCTGTTCGTCCTGTTACGTCACCCTGGAAGACCTATCGGAGCTGGTCAAGGCCGGCGACGACTTCGTCGTCTATGACGCCAAGACCGGCGAGGACATCACCCGTCCGGTCTTGACCCAGATCATCTTCGAGGCGGAGAATTCCGCCACCGGCCAGAACCTCTTGCCGGTGCAGTTCCTGCGTCAGCTGATCCGACTCTATGGAGATCAGATGCAGTCCTTCGTGCCCAGCTACCTGGAAATGTCGCTGGACGGCTTCTCCAAGCAACAGGAGCGAATGCGCGAGCAGATGGCCGGGGCCTTCGGGGTGAAGCCGGGCTTTGGCCTGTTCGACGAACAGGTGAAGCAGAACCTCGCCCTGTTCGACCGGGCTATCAAGATGTTCACCCCCGGCTTCGCCGCTCGGACGCCCACGCCATCGGACCCGGCCTCTACGGAGGTGAAGAGCAATGAGCTGGACGACTTGAAGAGCCAGATTGAAATCATGCGTCAGCAGATCGATAAACTGGCCGCCAAAAGCGGCTAGGGACGCTCGCCCCCGGCGGGACGACCGTTCGCTTAAAGGTTAACGGGTTTGGCATATTGATTGCGAAGGTGTTAACTCACGTTCGGAGTTTGCGCCAAAATGAACCGCTCTGAAGATCGCCTTCTGCCTGTACCGATCGGCGCGCCCGCCGCCGCTGGCGAGCGGCGTTCGGCCGGGACGGGGCAGACCCCGCGCGGCGTCGGCGTTTTTGCGGCGCAGCTGATCGGTCAGACGGGGCAGAAGCGGGGCTTGCGGGGCGGCCCTTCGGTGCTGCAGGCGGCGCGGACGGCCTATCTTGGGGCCGAATATTGCGGCGACTACGATCGCCGCCCGCCGCTCGGCCTGGTCAAGCGCACCGCCATCTGAATTCAGGTGCGCCGGGCTTGGCCGGGCTGACCTTGGCGCGGTTCTTGCTTGGCCGCGGACATCCTATTTGCGGAGTCCGCCATGCCCACCCGTTTCGCCTTTCGTGCGCTCGATGTTCTGATGGTGGCGCTGATCTTCACCGCCCTCACCTGAGTTAGTTCACGTCGATCTGTCGCCGGGCGCTGACGATGGTGACAATGAAGCCGGCCAGCACGTCCAACAGCACCATGGCCGTCAAGAGGAAGAAGGCCGAGGTCGAAAAGGCCCGTGAGAGCAAAAACTCGATCAGGCAGATGATGAAGAGGATCATCGACAGGGAGTGATTGACGATGGCGATCCGTTGACTGGTGGTGGACTTCAAAAGCTCGATAAAGAGGATCACCAGAGAGGCGAAGATCATCATGTCGCCCAAGGTCACCGACCAGTGACCGCCCGAGGCCATGGGTAGGGAAAACAGCTGCTGGGTCATGCGGTCGTTGGCCTGCACCGAGCCGAAACCGCCCGGCAACATGGCCGCCACCACGAAATTGTAGAATAGCACCGGCAGCGCCAGAAGCGGCAAGGCTGCGAACATGACGATCCCCCGATGAGACCGCCGAAGGCGGACCCATCCAAAGGGTCGCGCGAATTCGCCCAAAGGGCAAGACAAGGGCCGTCAGAGGGGAATTTCGCCGATAACAACCAAAAAAAACCGCGCCCCTTGCAAGGCGCGGCCAGTCATTTGGGAGGAAACGCCCAAGAATGGGCCACAGCGTCAAGGACGCTGCATTTTAGTTTTGTACATTGCAGTGCAAAATAAATCAAGCCGAATATGCCGCCATCGTTCAGACGCCGCCCCGGCGATGCCGCGCTGATTAATTCAGGCCCGTTTGTCGCAGGGCGCGCGCAAGGCGTTGAGGGCGTTGCAAAAGCGCCGATGTAGCTGTGGCGCCGGCGCATCGGTGGGCCACCATGCGATGGGCTTGCCGCGATCCTGTCCAAAAAGCGCCCCAGTCGGCGGTATTTTAGCAGCATGGACGCCTGTGCAGCCCGTCTCTTGGCCATCGTTATCCTGGCGGGAGTCGGGTCTGGCGGGCCTGCGTTCGCTCTGGACCGCTCCAGCCTGGGCGACTTTCTGTTCGGCGCCCCGCGCGTCGCCGCGCCGCCGGCGGTCTCCCGCTATCGCGTGGAAGAGGGCGGCGGCAGCTTCGTGCTCGACACCGCCGATGGGGCGAAGGCGGCCTATCTGAAGTTCGAAGGCAGCCCGGAG
The DNA here is from genome assembly GCA_026225565.1 of Caulobacter sp. GTDB lineage: Bacteria > Pseudomonadota > Alphaproteobacteria > Caulobacterales > Caulobacteraceae > CAIOYC01. The sequence goes on from JAMFTA010000184.1 coordinate 11,072, forward strand.
ATCTGGGCCCTGCATCCCACCGCCGGCCCTCGGGGCGACATCATCTACAAGAACGACGTGGACGAGCCGGTCCTGCGCGCCACCCGGCTGGGCGGCGTCACCCTGTTCACTCCCGATCAGCCCGAGGGGATGCCCGCCGCCTTCATGGGCCAGGCCCAGCCGCCGCATATGGTTATGGATATGGGGCCGGACGTCTTGTGGGGCATTTTCGTCCAGGCCAGCGCCCGGGCCAGCCGGATCGCTCAGCACCTGGTGGTGTTCGAGGGGCCGCAAGACATCACCCCGGCCACAGCGCCGGTGTTCGCCGACGCGGCCGTCCTCACCTCCCAGGCCTTCGCCAAGATCGGCGGCCAGGGCAAGTCTGGCCACACCCTGGTCGCCCGCTTCATGCGGGTGGAGTTCAACGCCGGTCGCGGGGCTGCGGCGACGGCGCGGGGGGAGATCATCCGCATCACCGTCTGCCCCGACCAGGGGGTCGCCGGCCGGCCCTCCTCGGAGCGCATCGCCAACGTGATTTCCCGCCGCTAACTCGGGCGGCTGAGTTTGGCGCTTATGGCAAGTCTCAGTTCCAATAGCCCCTAAGGCCCATGGTGGAACGATACGGCGATGGCGTTTGAGGCTGTCAAGGCCGCGCTTTGCGCGCCGCGCAGCGGTGGGCGCTTCGCGCCCAGCCTTGACAGCCTCAAACGCTCGCCGACAATCTCCGCCATGGACTTAAGGGCGGGCCTGGCCGGTGGGAGGCAGGCGTCGGCCAGGCGAGCGCGGCTAAATTCAATCCGCACTGGCCTCAGGCCGGCCGCCGGGCCCGCAGCGCCTGGGCGATGGTGCCGTCGTCGAGCCAGTCGAGCTCGCCGCCCACGGGCACGCCGCGCGCCAGGCTGGTGACGACGATCCCCGTGGGCTGCAGGCGCTCTGATAGGTAATGGGCGGTGGTCTGACCGTCGACGGTGGCGGGCAGGGCCAGCACCACCTCGCGCACCGTCCCATCGCCGGCGCGCTGCAAAAGCTCGGCGATGCGGAGGTTATCCGGCCCCACCCCGTCCAGGGCCGAGAGCAGGCCGCCCAGCACATGGAAGCGTCCCTGGAACGAGCCGCCGCGCTCCATGGCCCAAAGCGCGCCCACCTCCTCCACCACGCAGATCAGCCCGCCGTCGCGGCTATGGTCGCTGCAGATGGCGCAGATCTCGGCGGTGTCCAGCGCCCCGCAGACCGCGCAGGCCCGCACCTTGGCGGCGGCGTCGGCCATGGCGGCGGCGAGGGGCACGAGCAGCTGGTCCCGCCGCTTCAACAAGGCGAGCGCCGCCCGCCGGCCCGAGCGCGGCCCCATGCCAGGGAGCTTGGAGAGGAGCGCGATCAGCCGCTCGATCTCGGGTCCGGCGGAGGCGGCCACCTAGAACTTCAAGCCGGGAATCCCGCCGGCCAGCCCCGCCAGCGGCCCCATGGCCTGCTGCATCAGGGTTTGCGAGGCGGCGTCGAGCCTGCTCTTGGCGTCGGCGTGGGCGGCCAGGATCAGGTCGGCCAGGGTCTCGGCGTCCCCGTCCTTGAACACGTCGTCGGAAATGTGCAGGGCGGTCAGCTCGCCTGAGCCCTTCAAAGCCAGGGTGACGAGGCCCGAGCCCGCCGCGGCCTCGACGGTGGTTTCAGCAAGCCTGGCCTGGGCGCCCTGCAGCTTTTGCTGCATCCCCTGGGCCTGCTTCATCAGATTGCCGATATCCTTCACTGGAAAGAGTCTTTCATCGTTATTCCTTAATCGTCCTCGCCCTCGTCCGGCGCGGGCTCCACCTCGGCGGCCCCGGCCGGAGAGGCCCGCTTGATCCCGACGATCTCGGCGCCGGGAAAGGCGCTCATCAGGGCCATGATGGTGGGGTGGGCTTCAATCTCGGCGCGGAAGGCGGCGGCCTCCCGCTGCTGGAGCTCATATTGGGTTTCCGCGCCCCCGCCGCCACCCTCGATCACCATGGTCCAGGGACGGCCGGTCCATTCCTTCAGCCGACTGGCCAGACGCTGGGTCAGGTTCTGCGGCGCGCCCTCGGCGGTGGCGAAGGTGATCTGGCCGGGCTTGAAATCCACCAGGCGCACAAAGCGGTCCACATCCAGCTTCAGCACCATGTCGCGCTTGGAATCGATCAGCTTGACCACGTCGGCGAAGGACTGCAGCACCGTCTGCGCCGTCCCTTGCGGCGCGGGGCGGAGGTTCCCCTGGGGCTGGGCATAGCTGGCTCCGCCGCTGGAGGCTGCTCGCGCACCGCCGCCGGGACTTGGCAAGGCGCCGCCGCCGGAGGGCGCGCCGAGGCTTTCGCCCGACTGCAGGCGTTTCAGCGCCTCTTCCGGTCCCGGGAGATCGGCGGCGTAGCAGAGGCGGATCAGGGCCATCTCCACCGCCGCCACTGGGTCGGGGGCCTTGCGCGTGTCCTCGTGGGCCTTCAGCAACATGGACCAAACGCGAGAGAGCGTGCCCGCCGAGGCTCCCGCGCCGATAGCCGCCAGCCGGCTCGCCTGATCCCTGGGCAGGTGCAGGGCGTCGGGCCCCAGCATCTTGGCCAGAGCGGCGCCGTGGGCGTGCTCCAGCAAATCCAGCATCACCACCACCGGATCGGCGCCGAAATCGTAGAGTGTGCGGAAAGAGGCGATGGCGGCGGCGGTCTCGCCCTTCATCAGCTGTTCGAACAGGCCGATGGTCTGGCCCCGATCGGCCAGGCCCAGCATGTCGCGCACCACGGCGCCGGTGACCATCTGGCCGTGGTCGGCCTGCACGATGGCCTGGTCGAGCAGGGACTGGGCGTCGCGCACCGAGCCTTCGGCGGCGCGGGCGATCAGGGCCAGGCCCTCCTCGTCCACCGAGGCGCCTTCCAGCCGGCAGATGGCCTCAAGGCTCTTGGAGATCACCTCCGGCTCCACCCGGCGCAGGTCGAAGCGCTGGCAGCGGCTAAGGATGGTCACCGGGACCTTGCGGATCTCGGTGGTGGCGAAGATGAACTTGGCGTGGGGCGGCGGCTCTTCCAGGGTCTTCAGCAAGGCATTGAATGCGGCGGTCGACAGCATGTGCACTTCGTCGATCACATAGACCTTGTAGCGGGCGCTCACCGGCACGGTGTTCACGCCCGACAGGAGGTCGCGCATCTCGTCGACCTTGGACTGGCTGGCGGCGTCGACCTCCATCACGTCCAGGTGCCGCCCGGCGATGATCGAGGCGCAGTGAACCCCCTCCACCGCGAGATCGATGCTCGGCTGATGCACCGTGTCGCTCTCGTAATTGAGGGCGCGGGCCAGGAGGCGGGCGGTGGTGGTCTTGCCCACCCCGCGCACGCCCGTCAGCATGAAGGCGTGGGCGATGCGGCCGGAGGTGAAGGCGTTGGTCAGGGTGCGGACCATGGCCTCCTGGCCGATCAGGTCCTCGAACCGGCGCGGCCGGTACTTGCGGGCGATGACGGTGTAGGCGGCGCCGGCGGGCGCAGCGTTCACCGGGGCGGCGGGAACGGCGGCGGGCGTCTGGACAGCCGCAGGCGCGCCGAAGATGTCGGCGGTGTTGGGGTCGCGCTCCTCCTTGACGGGTTCGTCGTCGAGGGGGAAGGGCGCTTCGGTGTCCAGATCGTCGTCAGCCATGGCCCAAACACATCACAGCCGGTCCCTGCGAAAACGAGGACTCGGCCCCTTGAACGTAGAGCGAACAGGCGCCGATAAAAAGCCTGCGCCCCGCCGTTGCACGGCTCAGCGGATAATAAATTGAAAGCTGGGTGGAGACTGACGGCGACCCGAAGCGGAACTCGTTGCGGCTGCTTCCTTTCGGACCTGACCGGGTTGGCGAGGGCCTCGCCCACCACCAATCTCCACGCCCTATATCGCAAGGCGGAGCGCGAGACGCAAGGTGGAGGGCGCTGAAGGTACGCGGCAGGCGGAACTTCAATGCTCGCCTGAGATCGGGAATCTCTCCACAATCGTCTGGGTAGTGCGCTGAGCGGAGAAGTAGAATGAGCGAGGTTTGCCGCCTTTGCGCGAAAGAAGCACCTCTTCTGGCAAGTCACATACTTCCCGCTTTTGCATACAAGGCTCTCAAAAAGAATTCAGTAACAGGCCATATTCGTCATTCAGAAGCACCTAATAGGCGCGTGCAGGATGGAGTCACTCTGCCTTGGCTTTGCGAAGAATGCGAAGCGCGTTTCAGTCGGTGGGAGAGAGAGTTCAGCAACAATGTGTTCCACCCATGGAATGCAGGAGCGCTGCACACCGTATATGGCGCGTGGATGCTCAAATTTTGCGTTTCAGTATCGTGGCGAGTGCTGCTCTATTGCAAAGGCCATAATCCCAGCACGATTTATTCGGCGGAAGATGAGAAGCTGTTTGTTCAAGCGGAGAGGATTTGGCGAGAGTTTCTCTTGGATGAGCGGCCACATCCAGGTGCGTTTTCCCAGCAATTTGTAATTTTTGATATAATCGAATCCACCAATGTTGAGGATTTACCAGACAACATAAATCGCTTTATGACAGGCGCAATTTCGATGGACATCGTTGGTTCGTCAAGATCAATTTTCACTTGGGCCAAGCTTGGTAGATATCAAATATTTGGGACCGTTAAGGAAGGGCCGAATAAATTCGAAGGAACCAAGGTGCACGTTAAACAAGGTGCAATTATGCCTGGAAAAATAGTTTTGCCTGCTGGCCTTTTGGATCTTTACAGAGAGAAGGCGCTCCACGCAAAAGCTGCTATGGCTAATCTTTCCGATGCTCAGTTTGATAAGATTGATGCAGCAGTTGATGCGAACATAGACAAACTAACTAAATCGGGACAAATACAAGCGATCATTGCAGATGCAGAGATGTTTGGGCCACAAGCAATCATAAGGGCTCCTCGTCAAACGCCGAAGGCAACCTCATAATTTAGGGCGGCGACCACCGGCCGCCGCCCCTAGCGCCTACTCTGCCGCCGCCGTCGTCGGCGCAGAGTTCTCCTCCACCGCGTCCGCGAGCGCCGCCGTCACCCCGGCCGCATAGGCCGGATCCACCTTGTAGAACTGCGCGATCTGGCGCTCGATGATGAAGCGCGGGGCGCCGTGCATGGCGGCGGCGATGTTGCGGTAAAGGCGGTCCTTCTGGGCCGCGTCGAACAGGCGGAAGAGGGCGGCCGGCTGGCTGTAGTCGTCATTGCCCACCCGGTGGTTGTAGCGGGCCGCGTCGCCGGTGATGCGCATCGGCGGCTCTTCCACGCTCTTGTCCTCCACCGGCCCGTCGAAGGAGTTGGGCTCGTAATAGGCGTCCGGATTGCCGCTATCGTTCTGGAAGAAGCGCATGGCGCCATCCTTGTGATAGTGGGCCACCGGGACCTTGGGGGCGTTCACCGGCAGGGCCTCGTAGTGGGTTCCCAGGCGGTGGCGGTGGGCGTCGGCGTAGGAAAACACCCGCGCCTGCAGCATCTTGTCGGGCGAGAAGGCTATGCCCGGAACCACGTTGGAGGGGCTGAAGGCGGCCTGTTCGATCTGGGCGAAATAGTTGTCCGCATTCTTGTTCAGCTCCACCACCCCGACCTCGATCAGCGGGTATTCGCTGTGGGGCCAGACCTTGGTCAGGTCGAACGGGTTGTACGCAGTCTTCTCCGCGTCGAGCTCGGGCATGATCTGCACGCACAGGCGCCACTTGGGGAAGTCGCCGGCCTCGATCGAGCCATAGAGGTCCTCCTGATAGGTCTCGCGGCTGTGGCCGATTGCGGTGGCGGCCTCCTCATTGGTCAGGTGCTTGTGGCCCTGCATCGTCTTGAAGTGGAACTTCATCCAAAAGCGCTCGCCGCCGTTGTTCCAGAAGCTGAAGGTGTGGCTGCCATAGCCGTTCATGAAGCGCGGCGAGGGCGGCAGGCCGCGGTCGGAGAACAGGATGGTCACCTGGTGCAGACTCTCAGGCGAGAGCGACCAGAAGTCCCACATGGCGGTGGAGGAGCGGAGGTTGGTTTTCGGATGGCGCTTTTGGGTGTGGATGAAGTCGGGGAACTTCATCGGATCGCGCACGAAGAAGACCGGGGTGTTGTTGCCCACGAGGTCCCAGTTGCCCTCCTCGGTATAGAACTTCACTGAGAAGCCGCGCACGTCCCGCTCCGCATCGGCGGCGCCCGCTTCGCCGGCGACGGTGGAGAAGCGCATGAGCAGGTCGGTGGTCTTGCCAACCTCGGAGAAGACCTTGGCGCGGGTGTATTTCGTGATGTCGTTCGTGACGGTCAGCGTGCCGAACGCGCCCCATCCCTTGGCGTGCACCACCCGCTCGGGGATGCGCTCGCGGTTCTGGTGGGCCAGCTTTTCCAGAAGCTTGTAGTCTTCCAGCAGCACCGGGCCGCGCGGGCCGGCGGTGAGGCTGTTCTGATTGTCGGACACCGGCGCGCCGGCGGTGGTGGTGAGGCGGGTGGTCATGATGGGCTCCCTTGACGCCCCAATGTCGCACAGGCTGAAATCCTGGTAAAATCGATTGATAAGATAATTATCATAGAGTGAACCTATGTTGCGGCGGCGCCGCCGCTAAACCTTAACCGTTCCCATGAGATCGTCGGCCCAGGCTTTGCAAAGTCTCGCAGGTCTTCTCGAATCGGGTCGTTTGGTCCCATTTCGGAAATCGGTGCGCCTGGGGTGACTTTCGTGAAAGATTTTGTTAATAGTCGCTGCAAGCGTCAGCGCCCTCCCCGGCGCGCCAGTGTCGAATACTAGAATGTTCAATGATCTGACCGCCGCTCGCGGCGCCCTTAAGCTTGGCTTCTTCATTTCAAGCCTGACCGTAGCCTCTCTTGCGGCCAAGCTTGCCACGGCGGATATTTCGCCCGACGGCGACGCCCGGGCTCTGGGCCTTGTCACCGCCCGCGCCGCCCATGGGGATCTGTCCGACCGGACCCTGCGCCAGACCTTCAACGCCGAGGGCTCCTCCCTCTTCGCCCGCCACGATCCGGGGCTGAAGCCGCAAGCGGTCTTGGATATGCTGCAGATCTATGAGCAGGGCCCGCCCCTGTCCCACTGGGACCTGACGCCCCAGGACGCCTCGGCGGTCAATCAGGCCGTGCCCATCTCCAGCGAGCCCCATCCCGCCGCCAAGCCCTTCGCCTTCAAGGGCGGGGCGGGCGACCGGGAAGCCGCCGTCACCTGCCTGACCCAGGCGGTCTATTACGAAGCGGGCTTTGAGCCCCTCAGCGGCGCCCAGGCGGTGGCCCAGGTGGTGCTGAACCGCGTGCGTCACCCGATCTTCCCCAAGAGCATCTGCGGCGTGGTCTATCAGGGGGCGGACCTGAAGACCGGCTGCCAGTTCTCCTTCACCTGCGACGGGTCGCTGGGCAAGACGCCGGCCGCATCCGCCTGGGCGCGGGCCAGGGTGGTGGCGCAAAAGGCCCTGGACGGCTATGTGCAAAAGGATGTGGGAGAAGCCACCCACTATCACACCCAATGGATCATGCCCTGGTGGGCGCCCTCGGTGTCCAAGATCGCCCAGGTGGGCAGCCAGATCTTCTATCGCTGGCCCGGGGCGCTCGGTATGCCCTCTGCCTTCAACGGCCGTTACGCCGGCAATGAGCATGTGGGCAAGGGCGCCTTGATCGCGCCTGACGCCCAGACCGTGGCGGCCAATGGGGCTGACGGCCGGGTCCACGCCATCCTGGCGGTGGTCGCAGCCACGCCAGCGATCCAGGCGCCGCCGCTCGCCCAGCCGGCGGCCGCGCCCGTGGAGCTGGCCTCCGTCGAGCTCGACGCGCCGGTGGTGACGCTGCAGCCGACCCGCTGGTTCGGCCCGGCTCGCCAGCCTCCTTCATCGGCTGCGCCGGCGGCGGGACCTGCACCCGCTAGTCGGTGGTGACGGGAGAGCGAGGGCGGGTTAACTAAGGGCATGTCCCTGGCCGCCTTCACCAATGTCTTCGCCGGAAATCCTCTGGACCGGGCCAGCGAGCGGCGCGGCGACGCCGACTGGCTGGCCGAGCGCCTGAGCGATCCCGATAGTCTGGCCATCGCCCTGTGGAACGGCGCCCCCCTGGTGGAGCCGACGCCTAAGACCGCCGAGACCCCCGAAACCAAGGCCGGGATGCGGCTGGCCTATTTTTCCGCGCGCCTGGCCCGCGATGTGATCGGCGGCGACGAGCATCTGCTGTTCCTCGGCCTTTGGAAGCAGGTCGCCGTGTTCGCGGTGGATTTCGACGAGCCGAACGATCCGTCCGAAGGGCCCTTGCAGGGGCTTGGCCGGTTCGAGGATCTGCGCGGCCTGGCCGTGCGGCTCTCCGGCGTGGAGGCCGCCATCGCCGCCACCGCCAAGGGGGTGTTCGAATGGCGTCGCCGCCATCGCCACTGTTCCGCCTGCGGCCAGCCCAGCGACGCAGCCGATGGCGGCTGGAAGCGGGTCTGCCCGGCGTGCAAGACCGAGCATTTCCCCCGCACCGACCCAGTGGTGATCATGCTGCCCGTGCAGGGCGACCGCTGCCTGCTTGGGCGACAGGCGGTCTGGGCCCAGGGCATGTGGTCGGCCCTGGCCGGCTTTCTGGAGCCTGGCGAGAGCATCGAGGAGGCCTGCGCCCGCGAGCTGAAGGAGGAGGCGGACCTTGACGCCCTCTCGGTGGTCTATCACTCCAGCCAGCCCTGGCCCTATCCTTCGTCCCTGATGATCGGTCTGATCGCCGAGGTGGCCGAGGGGGACGCCACCCCAGACCAGACCGAGCTGGAAGCTGTGCGCTGGTTCACCCGCGCCGAGGCCATAAAGCTCCTGGCCGGCCAGATCGAGGGCGCCTTCGCTCCTCCGCCCCTGGCCATAGCCCACACCCTGATCCGGGCCTGGGCGGAGGGCGGGCCCGCCTAGATCGGCGGCCCATCGCCTCGCTCCAGGGCGCGCCTCTCGGCCTGAAAGACGGCTTCCGCCTTGCGGTCGATCCGGTTGATCTCGCGGGTGTAGTGGCGGGCGATGCGGGTCACTGCGGCCAGATTGAGCAGGTCCAGATCCGGTCCCGGCGTGTAGGGGCGCGGCGTGGCTGTCGCTGGCCTGGTGTTATCGACCACGAGGCGCAGGCGGGGACGTTTGTGCATGGGGACTCCAGAAAGCACGGGTTCGCGATCTCTACGTTCTCAGATCGGCTTCGCCCTACGGGCTCATGGTCCGAGGATGACGAGTCATAGGGTCTCGTCCGCCCGCCAAAGGCGGTCGGTCGAGGGTGGAGAGGTGCGGAGCGCCGGGCCTTCGCCCGGAGGGGATAGCTGTGGAAGTAACCGTTTTCGACGAAGGAGACGCTCCGCGTGACCGTTCGGTGCGAGAGCGTCGGGCAGGCAGCGCTCTTAACGCTTACTCCGACACGCCCAAGGACGGCGGGGCTCCCGGCGAAGAGA
>JAMFTA010000185.1 GCA_026225565.1 Caulobacter sp.
CCTGGCGGCCCGCCTGCAACGCCAGGGCGTCGCGGCGCGGATCGAGTTTCCGCCGGAACCCTTCGGCGACTGGAACGACATGGAGGCCGCCCTCCGAGCCTGAGCCTTCCCGGCCACGGGCGGGGCTGGCCAGGCGGCGGCTCCGGAAAGGAGGGAGGTAGGGAGGGGGTTGGGTGCGCTCAGGGGCAGGATGACCCTCGCCCACGGCGCTGGAACCCTGGTCCCATGACCCATTCTGTCACCGCTACGCCCGTCTCGAACCTGGTCTTTGTCTCCCTGCAGGACCTGGCGCTCGCCCCGGAAAACATCCGCTTCAAGGAGCCCGCCGACGACGGCATCCCGCGTCTGGCCGACACCATCGCCGCCGCCAACGTGGTCATCCCGCTCAGCATCCGTCCCGGCGCCAAGGGCGAGAAGCCGTTCATGGTGCTGGACGGCCGCCGGCGTCTGTTCGCCTTGCAGGCCCTGCTCGCGTCGGGCCGCGTCGAGGCCAACCATCCGGTGAAGTGCGAACTGTTCGAGGACAGAGCCGCCCAGGCCGCAGCCGCGATGCTCTCCAACGCCGAGCGCGCGCCGATCCACGTCGCCGACGTGATCGTGGCTATCGGCAAGCTTCGCAAGTCGAAGATGGATACCGCCGCCATCGCCGCGGCGCTGGGCTACGACGACCTGGAGATCAAACGCCTTGAGGCGCTGGCCCACGTCCATGGCAATGTGCTGAAGGCCTTTCGCAAGGGCAGCCTAACCCTCAAGCAAGTTCGTCTGTTCGCGCGGATGCCCGACAAGAAGCAGCAGGGCGAGCTGGCGGAGACCGCGCTCGACGGCCACTTCCACGACTACCAACTGCACCAGGTGATCAACGGGTCGCGCCTGACTATCGAGGACGATCGTTTCGGCCTGGTCGGGATGGCCCGCTACACCGCCGCCGGCGGGCGGGTCGAGTCTGACCTGTTCGCCGAACTGGCCGATGTGCTGCTCGATCCTGCCAAGCTGCAGGATCTGTGGCGGGAACGCGCCGCCCCCTTCGTCGAGGGGTTCAAGCAGCTTGGCCTCGCCGTCTATATCGGGCGAGACGCCGGCTTCCGGGCCCCGGAGGGGTTCGAGACCCTGCCCTACGTCTACCCCGGTGACCTGACCGATGAGACCAAGGCGGTGCTCGCGGCCGCGCGGCAGCGGGTGGCCCAGGCGGCGCGTGATCTCGGCGGCGTCGATCTCGCCGCCGACGATGCGGCGCTGACGATCTTCCCCCTGCTGCAGGCGAAGATGGAGGTGGCCTCGGCCCCGCTGAAGCGGCTGGCGCTCGGCGCCGTCATCCTGTCGCCCGACGGGGCGACGGGGATCTCGGCCGAGTTCTTCGCCGCGCCGGTGTCGGAGGAGCTGCTGGATGAGGCGGGGGATGAGGAGGCCGACGAAGACGATGCGAGCGGCGGCCAGGGCAATGGCGCGCGCTACGGTCGCTCCGCCAGCGACGTGGAAGTGCCCAAGGCCGACGTCGATGTGGAGGGTTCCAGCCACGTCCTGCACGAGACCCGCACCGACGTCGCCACGCGGGGGCTGATCCGCGATCTCGCCGACAATCCGGCCGCCGCGCTGACGGCCTTGGTCGCGCAGCTGTTTAAGCAGTTGGCGCTGCACGGCGGGTCGGGCCAGGAGGAGTCGGCGCTTACCATCAACGCCACCGGCTACCGCCGGGGCCAGATGCCGGCGATCGGCGCGCTGGACGGTGATGTTCGAGGGCGGCTGGAGGCGCGGCGGGCGGACTACAAGGCCTCGGGGCTTCGGCCCATCGCCTGGGTCGACGGCCTCGCCCACGGCGACAAGATGGCCTTGCTTGCGGAACTTACCGCCATCACCCTGAACCTTCGGGAAGCCCGCACCAGCAACATCCGCAACTCGGCCCGGGCCGAGGCCATCGAGCTGGCCGAACTCTGCGCCGCCGACATCTCGGCGCACTGGACGCCAGACCCCGACTACCTGGCGGTCCACTCCAAGAAGCAGCTGCTGGTGCTGCTGGACGAGATGCAGGTGGACGATCCTCGGGCCAAGACCCTGAAGAAGGACGAGCTGGTCGTCCTGGTGGCTGACGCCGCGGCCGAGCGCCAATGGGCGCCGCGGGTGCTGTCCTGGGAGGGCGCCACGGTTGAGACGCCGGCGCCGACCGATGACGACGAAGACCAGGACGAGGGTGATGAGGCCCTGGCTGACGACCTGACCCCAGGCCCTGCCGCGCCTTCCACGGAGGCGCCGGTTCAGCACGCCGCCTGATCGGGGCCGTACTGGATACGTCCAGGCAGCCTCGGCGTTCAGAGGACCTCGCCGGCAGCGCCGGCGGGGTCCTCTTGTTGTTTCCGCCTTCGATGCAGCTGGATCCGGCGATCGTGCCCTCGCCGCCTAAAGGAGGGGGGAAGGGAGCGGGCTTGGTGAGCCCGATGGGACTGGAGGGAGGAGCCCTCCGCCACGGGTGATCGGAAGATCCCCGCCATGAACGCGACATTCCCCCTCTTCAGCGCCCTTCAGACTCCCGGGGCCGCCCAGGACAAGGCCGCCAACACGCTGGCCGCCGCCCGGGCGCTCACCCCGCACCTCAATCGGTCGCGGGCGCTGGATCGCAAGCTGGTGGCCAGCACCATGACCATCTCCTTTGGTGGCTCGGACGCCGAGGGCGCCTGGTCGTGGCGCGACGCCTACGACGCCATCGAGGCCGCCCTGGTCCTGCAGCTGCGTCGGCTCAGCCCGCAGATTGGCCGGCTCGAGGACGCTCCGGCCGAGATCGCGGCCTTGCTGGCCAGCGTCACCGACCTGACCTTGACCCACACCCGCCGCAGCGAGGAGCAGGTCGCGCTCGACCAGTTCTCCACGCCGCCGGCGTTGGCCGCCTTGGCGGTGCTGGCCGCCCAGGTCCGGCCTGGCGACAAGGTGCTCGAACCGTCGGCCGGCACCGGGCTGATGGCGATCATCGCCGAGGCGTGCGGCGCGACGCTGGAGCTCAATGAGATCGCGCCGCACCGTTCGGCTCTGCTGATGGTCGCCGCGGTCGCCCTGGCCCGGCTTAGCTTCGGTCTTGGCCTTGTGCCGGGCGTCGGCCGACAGCGAGGCGCCCTCCTCGACCGAACTCTTGATGCGGCCGTGGTCGTCCCGGCGGATGTAGCGCTTGTCGCCGTTGGGCGCGATCTCTTCGCGTTTGGACATGATGATCTCCCTGCGTCCTCCAGTTGGAATCCAACCGGAGTCGGATCGTTCCGCCCTACTACTTGGCGACGTGTTCGGGCTTGCCCTTGCGCTTGGTGTGAGCGAACTCCTCGAGCTGCTTCTCGCTCATCGACTTTTCCATCTGCTTGGAAGCGCCCTTGAGCTTGCTTTCGGGTGTCTCACCGCGCTTGGCGGCTAGGGCGGCGCCGGCGGCCTTCTGTTGAGCGGCGGACTTGGCGGGCACGGCGATCTCCTTCGTTGAGATCAGAACGCCCGACCGCATGTGCGGTTCTACCGCTCCACTGCGTCGTGGTCTTTCGACGGTCGCAGACGGTGTTAGTCTTCGGGAATGTGCAACCTCTACGCAATGATGCGGACGCGGGCCGAAGCCGCCACAGCGGCCGGCGCCATGCGCGACCGCAACAACAACCAGCCCCCCTCCCCCGGCATCTACCCGGACTATCCGGCCCCCGTGGTGCTGGTAGGC